>CANKHC010000045.1 GCA_947481595.1 Fidelibacterota bacterium | reverse complement strand
TCACAGAGGCCACACCGGAAGCTTTTGAGGCCTGGCGGATCGGGCTGGGGTTGCCTGACGGCAGCCGCGACATGGAAGTCGATAAGGCGCTGCTGCTGGAAAACGGTTTTGAGGAGCTGCGCGGTGTGGATTTCGACAAGGGTTGCTACATCGGCCAAGAGCTGACCGCGCGCACCCACTACCGCGCGCTGATCAAGAAGCGCCTGATGCCGGTCAGCATCGACGGTCCCGCGCCCGTGACGGGGACGCCGCTTCAGGCTGCCGACGGTAGCGAGGCGGGCGAGATGAAGAGTGCGGCGGGCGGAAAGGGCTTGGCCCTTGTGCGCCTCGACAAGCTGAGTGGAGAGATCACCGCCGGCAGCGCGCGGATCACGGCGAAGCCGCCCGCGTGGATGAAGCTGCCGGAACGGGACTAAGCAAACGACCCCTCACCCCAACCCTCTCCCCTTTCAGGGGAGAGGGAGTGGTTTAGTTCAGGTTTCCAGCTTTGCCGCTCTTCTCCGTGAGCACGGCCTGCGCCGCCGCAAGGCGCGCCACCGGCACGCGGTAGGGCGAGCATGAGACGTAGTCGAGCCCGGCGCGGTGACAGAAGTCGATCGAGTCCGGATCGCCGCCGTGTTCACCGCAGATGCCCAATTTCAAACCCTTGCGCGAGCCACGGCCGCGTTCGACGGCCATGTTGATGAGTTCGCCCACGCCTTCCTGGTCGAGGCTGGCGAAGGGATCCTTGGTGAAAATGCCCTTGGTCTTGTAGATCTCGATCAGGTTGGCGCAATCGTCGCGCGACAGGCCCAGGGTCGTCTGGGTCAGGTCGTTGGTGCCGAAGGAGAAGAACTGCGCTGACTTAGCGATGTCACCGGCCTGGAGGGCGGCGCGCGGCAGTTCGATCATGGTGCCCACAATATATTCAACGGTCACGCCGGCCTCGGCGAACACGGCCTTGGCCGCGTCGTCGACGACCTTTTTCATCAGGTCGAATTCCATGCGCGCGCCGACCAGAGGGATCATCACCTCGGGGAAGATCTTCTTGCCCTGTTTGGCGAGTTGCGCGGCGGCTTCGAAGATGGCGCGGGCCTGCATCTCGTAGATCTCGGGGTGCGAGACACCCAAGCGGCAGCCACGGTGGCCGAGCATGGGGTTGGTTTCGTGCAGGGCAATCAGCTTCTCGCGGATGGATTCCCTCGAGACGCCGGCGGTTTCGGCGACTTCGTCGATCTCGGCATCGGTGTGCGGCAGGAACTCGTGCAGCGGCGGATCGAGCAGGCGCACGGTGACGGGCAAGCCTTCCATGATGGTGAAGAGCTTGAGGAAGTCGCTGCGCTGGAAGGGCAGCAGCTTGTCGAGGGCGGCTTTGCGACCGCCGACATCCTTGGCCAGGATCATCTGGCGCATGTTGAGAATGCGCGTGGGGTCGAAGAACATGTGCTCGGTGCGGCACAGACCGATGCCTTCGGCGCCGAACTTGCGGGCGGTTTCGGCATCGAGCGGGGTTTCGGCGTTGGTGCGCACTTTGAGTTTGCGGATCTTGTCGACCCAAGCCATCAGGATCGCGAAGTCCCCGGTCAGTTCCGGCAGAATGGTCGGGACCTTGCCGTCGAAGACCTCACCGGTGGAACCGTCCATGGTGATGACGTCGCCTTCGAGCAGGATCTTGTCGCGCACGCGCGCGGTCTTGGCTTTGGCGTCGATGCTGATGTCGCCGGCACCGCACACACAAGGCGTGCCCATGCCGCGTGCCACAACGGCGGCGTGGCTGGTCATGCCGCCGCGGGTGGTGAGGATACCTTCGGAAACGTGCATGCCGCCGATGTCCTCGGGGCTGGTCTCGCGGCGCATGAGAATGACTTTTTCACCGCGGTTGACCCAATCTTCCGCGTCTTCGGCGGTGAAGACGATGCGTCCTGATGCGGCACCGGGAGACGCCGGCAGGCCGCGCGAGAGCAGCGTGCGCGGCGCCTTCGGGTCGAGGGTCGGGTGCAAGAGTTGGTCGAGCTGTGCGGGATTGATGCGGCGCACGGCTTCTTCTTCGGAGATCAGGCCTTCGCGCGCCATGTCGACGGCGATCTTGAAACCAGCTTGGGCGGTGCGTTTGCCGTTGCGGGTCTGCAGCATCCAGAGCTTGCCCTTCTGGATGGTGAACTCCATGTCCTGCATGTCGGTGTAGTGGCGCTCGAGACGGTTACGGGTCTCGACCAGCTCCTTGTAGAGCGACGGCATAGTCTCTTCCATGGCGGGCAGCGTGGAGCTCTGCGCCTTGCGGCCCTCGATGGTGATCTGCTGCGGCGTGCGGATGCCGGCGACGACGTCTTCGCCTTGCGCATTGACGAGGTACTCGCCGTAGAAAACGTTGGCGCCGGTGGAGGGATCGCGGCTGAAGCACACGCCGGTGGCACAGTCTTCGCCCATGTTGCCGAAGACCATCGACTGGACGTTGACGGCCGTGCCCCAGGCGTCGGGGATGTCGTGGAGCTTGCGGTAGGTAATGGCGCGCTGGTTCATCCAGCTGCCGAACACCGCGCCGACGGCGCCCCAAAGCTGCTCATGCACATCCTGCGGGAACGGCCGACCCAGGGTCTCTTCGATCTTTTCCTTGTAAGCGTCGACGAGTTTCTTGAGATCGTCGGCGGTCAGCTGCGTGTCGAGTTGGATGCCGCGGTCTTCCTTGGCCAGGTCCATCAGATGTTCGAAGTCGTAGTGGTCCATGTCGAGAACCACGCTCGAGTACATCTGGATGAAGCGGCGGTAGCTGTCGTAGGCGAAGCGGGCGTCGCCCGACTGCTTGGCGAGGCCTTCGACGGTCAGGTCGTTGAGGCCCAAGTTGAGGATGGTGTCCATCATGCCGGGCATGGAGGCGCGGGCACCGGAGCGCACCGAGACCAAGAGCGGGCTGGTGACGTCGCCGAACTTGGCGCCGATATGATTCTCGATGTTGGCGATGCCGGCTTCGACCTGGGCCCTCAGAGTGCCGGGGTACTGCTTGCCGTTGGCGTAGTAGTAGGTGCAGACGTCGGTGGTGACGGTGAAGCCCGGCGGGACCGCGACACCGATGGAACTCATCTCGGCGAGGTTGGCGCCCTTGCCGCCCAGCAGGTTTTTCATCGCCGCCGTGCCTTCGGCCTTACCGGCGCCGAAGGTGTAGACCCACTTGGCGTTGGCCGGAGCGCTTACGGTGCTGCTCGATTCGCCCGAAGGATAAAGGTCAGGACGCAGCTCGTGACGGGAGACCTTACCACCGGTGGCCTGTTCGACCGCGAGCGCGCGCTCGGCGGGAACCCGGTCCCACTGGCTAATGGCCTGAGAGGTCACATTAATTTGGCGGGCAAGTGCGGCGGTGCCGCCGGCTTCGGTAATGGCGCGTTCGAGGGCACTGTCACGCATGATGTAAGCTTACCTTCTGCCGGAGGTTACGTAAGTTACCCTTCCATAATGGGTAATCTACGGGCTTACAACACCAATTACGGGCAAAAAGTTGCGTAAGTTGAGGCTTTTTTTCAGCCCTGCTTACGTCTTCTGAAGCGGGGCTTTAGCCCTCGATTTTAGAGAAATCGGCGACGCGGTTCATGGCCGCTTCGATGCGCGAGAGGAGTCTCAGGCGCGCGGTGCGCTGGGCTGCTTCGTCGGCGTTGACCTTCACCTTGTCGAAGAAGGTGTCCACCGGACGGCGCAGTGTCGCCAGCGATTCCATGGCGGCGGTGAAGTCTTCTTTAGCCAGCGCCTTGCCCACGATGTCTTCAGCAGGCGCGATCGCGGACAGCAGTGCAGCAGCTTCAGGCGCGCCGAGATCGGCATCACTGATGTCGCCCTTGTAGGAGGTGTTGTCCTTCTTCTCCTCGATACGCACGATGTTCGCCGCACGGCGGTAAGCCACCAGCAGGTTCGCACCATCGTCGCTTTTGACGAAAGCCGTCAGCGCGTCGACCCGGTCCATGAGGCGGACGAGGTCGTCCTCGTTGCCGAGCGCGAAGACCGCCGAGACCAGGTCGTGGCGCACGCCTTTATCGCGTAGGTGCGCTTTCAGGCGGTCGGCGAAGAACTCGAGCACTTCGCGCGCGACCTTGTCGCGGTCGATGCCGGAGACAAAACCCTCGTAGCTGCCCAGCGCATAGTCGAAGGCCGCCAGCAGCGGCAGGCGCAGCTTATTCTCGAGAATGATGCGGATCACGCCAAGAGCGGCGCGGCGCAAGGCGTAAGGGTCCTTGGAGCCGGTGGGCTTTTCGTTGATGGCAAAGAAGCCCATCAGGCTGTCAATCTTATCGGCAAGCGAGACCACGACGCTGAGCGCAGCGCTGGGGCAGGAATCGTTGGGGCCCAGCGGCGAGTAGTGCTCGGCGATGGCTTGGGCCACGTCCGCGGACTCATTGTCGTGCAGCGCGTAGTAGCGCCCCATGATGCCTTGGAGGTCGGGGAACTCGCCGACCATCTCGGTGGACAGGTCGGCTTTGGACAGCAGGGCCGCGCGGCGCGCGGCTTCGACGTCGGCGCCCACGGGTTTGGCAAGGTAAGCCGCGAGCACGACCATGCGCTCGACCTTGGCGCGGACCGTGCCGAGCTTAGCTTGGAAGACGCGCTCCTCGAGCTTGGGCAGGCGTTCTTCCAGCGAGCGCTTCTTGTCCTGGTCCCAGAAGAACTTAGCGTCGGACAGGCGCGGACGCAGCACCTTCTCGTTGCCGGCAACGATCGCCTTGCCCTTGTCGGCGGTGGCCATATTGGCGACGACGCCGAAGCGGTTGGAGAGCTTGCCCTGCTTGGTGGTGAGCGCGAAATATTTCTGGTGCTTGCGCATGGCCGAGGTCAGCACTTCGGCGGGCACATCCATGTACTTGGCATCGATGGTGCCCAGCAGCGGCACGGGCCATTCAACCAGGCCGGTGACTTCGGCGACGAGGCCCGGGTCGTCCTTCACCGTCAGGCCCTCGGCGGCGGCGAGCGTGGCCAGCGTGGTGGTGATGATGGCACTGCGCTCAGCGGGATCGACCAGAACGTTGGCCTTCATCAGCTTGGCTTTGTAGTCGGCGAAGTCCCTCACGGCGATGAAGCCGGGGGCGAGGAAACGATGGCCGCGTGTGGTGGCGGCGGCGGTGACGCCGCCGAAAGAGACAGGCACGACTTTGCCGTCGAGGACACAGAGGATGCCGTGGAGCGGACGCACCCAGCGCGTGGGGTTGGAGGCCCAGCGCATGGACTTGGGCCAGGGCATTTGTGGGAGTGCGGCTTCGATGATTTCCTTCACCACAACGGCGGTGGCGCGGCCGGGCTTCTTGGTGACGGCGAAGTAGAACACGCCTTTGGGCATCTCGCGCTTTTCGGCGTCGTCGAGGCTATTGAGGCCGGCCGCTTTGAGGAAGCCCTGGATCGCCTGCTCGGGGGCGCCGACTTGCGGGCCTTTGCGCTCTTCCGTGGTGTCGGGCTGGGTCTTCGGCAGGCCGCGCGCGACGAGGACGACGCGGCGCGGACCGACGGCGGTTTCGAGTTCTTTGGCTTCGAGGCCGTTGGCCTTCAGCGCGTCGCCGACCAGGCGGGCGAGGTCAGCCGCCGCCTGTTTTTGCATGCGGGCGGGGATTTCCTCGGAGAAGAGTTCGAGAAGGAGTTCGCTCATGGCTTCAGCCCGCCTGCTGGTTGGAGGGGGCGAGCCAGGCTTCGCAGCATTGTTTGGCGAGCGCGCGCACGCGGCCGATGTAGGCGGCGCGTTCGGTGACGCTGATGACGCCGCGCGCATCGAGCAGGTTGAAGGTGTGCGAGGCCTTGATGCACTGGTCGTAGGCCGGCTGGGCGAGCTTTTGTGCCAGCAGCGCGGCGCATTCCTTTTCGCAGTCGGCGAAGCGGCGGAACAGGATCTCGGTGTCGGCGTGCTCAAAATTGTGCGCCGAGTAATCGCGTTCGGCGCGCAGGAAGATGTCGCCGTAGGTGACGCCCTTGCCGTTGAAGTCGAGGTCGTAAACGCTGTCCTTGCCCTGGATGTACATGGCCAAGCGCTCGAGGCCGTAGGTCAGCTCGACCGAGACGGGGTCGCATTCGATGCCGCCGACCTGCTGGAAGTAGGTGAACTGGGTGACTTCCATGCCGTCGCACCAGACTTCCCAGCCGAGACCCCAGGCGCCGAGCGTCGGGCTTTCCCAGTCGTCTTCGACAAAGCGGATGTCGTGGGCCAAGGGGTCGATGCCGATGGCCTTCAGGCTTTCGAGATAGAGCGCCTGACTGTCCGCCGGCGACGGTTTGATGATCACTTGAAACTGATAGTAGTGCTGCAGGCGGTTGGGGTTTTCGCCGTAGCGGCCGTCGGTGGGACGGCGCGAAGGCTGCACGTAGGCCGCAGCCCAGGGATCCTTGCCGAGGGCCCGGAGCGTGGTGGCGGGGTGGAAGGTGCCTGCCCCCATTTCCATGTCGTAGGGCTGGAGGATGACGCAGCCCTGGTCGGCCCAGAACTTCTGCAGCGTGAGGATCAGCGATTGGAAGTCGAGGGGCTTTTTGGCGGCGACGATCTTCTGTCTCGGCGCGGGCTTGGGCGCGGGTTTTTTCGCAGCCTTTTTTGCAGCAGGCTTCTTCACCGCTTTTTTGGTAGCGGGCCTTTTGACGGCAGCCTTTTTCACCGCGCGCTTGGCGGCGGTTTTCTTGGCTTTCGGTTTGGTCTTGCGCTTCGCCACGGGGATTCCCTTTGCAGGGGGCGGAAGCTAACGGCCAAGTGCTCCGGAATCAAGCTGAAGGCCGGTTCAAACTGGCGGAAATTCAGGCTTTTTCGCAGGAACAGCGGGTTCCCGCCGGGATATAGGAACCGCACTTCGGACAAGGCAGCAGATCCTGGGCCACGGGCGTGCCGGGCTTGCGGGTTGCGGTCTCGGCATTGCGTGCTTGTTCGCGCGCTTTTTCGGCCATGACGGCGCGGTGCGCGGCGGCGATGCGGTTCTTGTGCTTGAAGATGAACCAGACCGCGTAGATCACGGCGACGGTGAGGATGATTTTAGTCATGGACTTACTATAGCCGAAACGCGAGGCGCGCGATTGCCGGCTTTTTAGAGGCGTGCGGGGCCCTGCATCCTGGCGTATGCTACGCATTGTAGCATTCAATCTTGGGGGCAGCAATGAAGTGGCTGGGTCTGGTTTTTCTTCTCCTCCCGCTGGCGGGGCGGGCAGCTGAACCGGAGCGTGTGATCGATGTGCATTGGCACGCACCGCGCATCGCCGATCTGCCGGCTTGGACGGACGCCATGAACGCGGCGAATGTCAGCCAGGTGATTGTCATCGGCACGCCCGGGCAAATCGACGCGCTGAACCTTTCCGAGGGCGCGCGCTGGATCCCTTCGCTGACGTTTCCTTGCGAAGACGGTCTGGCCGTGACCAACGGTCAGCGCTGTTTTGAAGACGGCAGCACGTTCCCGCCCTTGGCGCTGATCAGATCGCTCGTGGCCGCGGGCAAGCTGAAGGCGCTTGGCGAAATCAACGCCCAATACATGGGTGTCGCGCCCGACGATGAGCGCATGGAACCTTATTATGCACTGGCGGAAGAACTCGATATCCCGATGGGGATTCACTTAGGCATCGCGGCGCCCGGCGTCGCGTACGCGGATTCAAAGTTCCCGCCGCACAAGTCGCCGCACTATTCGGGAGCCGCCGGCAACCCGCTGGCCCTCGAGACGGTGCTCGTGCGCCATCCGAAGCTGCGCCTCTATGTCATGCATGCGGCCTGGCCGTTTCTGGCGGAGATGCAGTACATGCTCTATCTGCATCCGCAGCTTTATGCCGATCTCTCGGCGCTGCAGTGGACCATTCCCCGTGCGGCTTACTACAGCCACCTGCGCGCGCTTGTTGCAGCGGGATTCGGCAAACGGCTGATGTTCGGCAGCGACGGCGGGGTGACGCGGCTGAAGGAAGGCGTCGATGCGGTGATGGCGGCGGACTTCCTGACGGCCGAGCAAAAGCGCGACATCCTGCACGACAATGCCGCGCGGTTTTTTCGTTTAGCTAAGTAGCCAGGGGTCCCGCCCCGCGCAGCACGGCGTCGGCGGCGGGAGTGTAGGTGCCATCGGCTTCGTGCAGGATCAGGCCCGGATACAGCGTATCGGGTGAGCGGCGGCACTTGCCGGCGTCGATGATGACGCGCCGCGCGGCAACGCCCGCTTTGGGGAAAATCGGCAGGATGCGGATGTCGCCGGTGCCGCTGGCCTCGAGGGCCGCGAGGATCTCGGACAGGCGGTCGGCGCGGTGGATCATCACCAAGCGGCCCTTGGGGCGCAGGCAGTCGAGGCAGGCATCGACCCAGGTCTCGATATCGGCCTCGCCTTCCATGTGAGCGATGGCGAGGCTCTCAACGGGGGGCGGCGTGCCGGTGTTGCCGTAAGGCGGATTGGTGATGACGATGTCGAAGGCGTTCAAGAGATCAGGCGGCGGGCGCAGGATGTCGCCGGTGATGATGAAGGTGTCGGTGAACTTGTTGAGCCCGATGCCTTCGGCGGCGAGCACGGCGTGGGTGTGCTGAACCTCGAGTCCGCTGAGCGCGAGACCGGGCACACGCGCGGCGAGGCAGAACATCGCAGCACCGCTGCCGCAGCCCGCGTCGAGTACTTTGTCGCCGGGCTTCGCGCGCACGGCGGCGGCGAGCAGCACCGGGTCGATGGCGGCGCGGTAGCCGCTCACGGGCTGGCGCACGGCGACGCGCCCGCCCAAGAGCAGGTCGGTCGTGGTATCGTTCATATCAGGCGTTCGCCCATTAGGTGTTCACGAGGCACTCGGGTGCCAGGCTGTGCACGATCATGCGCGCGGCGCCCAGGTCCTCTTCCAGCACCATGAGGCGGCGCGGGAAAAGGAACATGTACATATCGGCGATGGGACCATCGAATTCGATCACCGGAATCTCGGCTTCGGCCAGCGCCGCCTTGACCGCCGACAGCAGCACCGGATCCTGGCTATGGAGGAGTTCGACCATAAGTATTGAGCCTCTGAGGTTTAAGCCTGGCCAAAATACCTCTTTAAAGAGGGTGGCCCAAGTCTTATGGGCCGTCGTAGAATTGTTACCGGGGACGGTAAAAGGCGGCCGCAGCGGCGGTCAGCCGCATGTGGGAATGGATTGGGGTAGCTTGTGGCAACGATTGTCAATTTAGAAGCCAGCCGGCGCGCTAAATCGAAGGCGCTCGATGATCTTGAGCGCTTGGTGGAAGGCGACCTGAAGGCGGTCAACCGCACCATTGTCGCGCGCATGCACAGCCCGGTGGCGCTGATCCCGCAGCTGGCGGGGCATATCGTCGCCGCCGGCGGCAAGCGCCTGCGGCCGATGCTCACCCTGGCCGCCTCGAAGCTGTGCGGCTATCAGGGCGAGCGTCATGTGCATCTCGCGACCTGCGTGGAGTTCATTCACACGGCGACCTTGCTGCATGACGACGTCGTCGACGACAGCGACTTGCGCCGCGGGCAATCGTCGGCCAACGCCATCTGGGGCAACCAGTCGAGCGTGCTGGTGGGCGACTTTTTATTCAGCCGGGCTTTTGAGCTCATGGTCGAGGACGGCTCGCTCAAGGTGCTGCAGATCCTGTCGCGCGCGTCTTCGGTGATCGCGGAAGGTGAAGTGCATCAGCTGCTGACCTCCAACGACACCGAAACCAGCGAAGCGCAATATCTCGAGGTCATCCAGGCCAAGACGGCGGAGCTGTTTGCCGCCGCCGCGCGCATTGGCGCGGTGGTGGCCGAGCGCCCCGACGTCGAGGAAGAGGCCTTGCGCGTCTACGGCCTCAATCTTGGGATTGCGTTCCAGCTCATCGACGACGTGCTCGACTACTCGGCGCGCCAGCAAGAACTCGGCAAGACCGTGGGCGACGACTTCCGCGAGGGCAAGATCACCCTGCCCGTCATCCTGGCTTTCCGGCGCGGCGACGACGGCGAGCGCGGCTTCTGGAAGCGCACCCTGGAGACTCTCGAGCAGACCGAGGGCGATCTCACCCACGCCATGGACCTGATGAAGCGCCACAACAGCCTGGCCGATACCGTCAACCGCGCGCGCCATTACGGCGCGGTGGCGCGCGACGCGCTGGGCATCTTCCCGGAAAGCCCCACGAAAGCGGCGCTTTTGGACATCATCGACTTCTGTATCGAGCGGGCGTACTAGCCTAATTCATTGGCGGAAAAGACATATTGGGCCGCCTTCCCGGCTTGCCCGCAGGGCCTTTGGCCGTTATAAGCACCCACCGTCGGAGCGTAGCTCAGCCTGGTAGAGCACTGCTTTCGGGAGGCAGGGGTCGGAGGTTCAAATCCTCTCGCTCCGACCATTCTAAAAAGTCAGCCCAAACTCCCGACATACAAACGGCCCTCTCTCGCGAGAGGGCCGTTTTGGTTTATACAGGCAGCGCATGGAAAAACGCATGACACACGAACGCATCGCAATAGTCGCGGCTCTGAGCGTAGTCATGGGCCTATGGCCCGCGCCGAGCCGAGCCGTGGACTGGAGCACGGTCACCGGCAAGGACGTGGTGCTGTTCTATCCTGCGCAAATGTCGTGGGCGACGGTGATGACGCAGGCCGAGCACACCGGTGCGGGACGATTCCGGAAAGACAAAAACTGCCGCGAGTGCCACGACGGCGCGGAAGCGTTTTCGGGCGAGCAACTGGTCGTCGCAAACCCCATGGAGCCGTCACCGATCGAAGGCAAGCCGGGCTCGGTTCTGGCGAACATCAAATTCGCGCATGACGCCGAGCAGTTGTATGTGCGTTTCGAATTTGCGCCGGGCGCCCAACCGAACGCCGGTATGGACGCGAAATTCGACACCAAAGTCGCGATGATGTTCGACGACGGCAGCGTCTATGAGATGAAGCGCGCGGGATGTTATGCCGCCTGTCACATCGATTCCGCATCGATGCCGAAGGGCACAGGGCCGAAAGGTGCAGCCGGTGAAAAGACCATGTACCTGCCCGGCAGCCGCACGCAGCCGACGCGCGACGGCGGTGGCGATCTCAAGCCGGCGCAGGACTTGGCCTCCTTGCGGGCCGCCGGGGCTTTTGCTGAATACTGGCAGGCCGGGCTCAATCCGGGCGCCGCAGCCGTGCCCCACGACGGCACCATCTTAGAGAAACGCGAGGAGCACGCAGCACCGGTGGTGACGGCGGCGGCAACGTTCGAGGAGGGCAAGTGGGTGGTCACCTTGAGCCGCAAGCTCAAAGTGGGCGCGCCGTACAAGGACATCGTACCGGGCAAAACCTATACCGTGGGATTCGCGATCCATGCCGGGCACACCAACCGCCGCTTCCACTACGTCTCGATGGAAAAGACTTTTACGCTGGACCAAGGCCCAGCGGACTTCGTCGCCAACGGCCCTTGAACGGTTGTCAGTGAACGGTTTTTGAGCTGCCGCGCGCGGCGAATTCAGCGATTGCGTTAGCGATGCGCAGCCAGGCCGAGGCGCGTTCTTCGTCACCGGCGATGGAGGCGGCGCGGAAGCGGTCAGCGGCAACCACCCAAGCGCCATGGCCGCGTTGAACGACGAGAATGTGCGCCATGCGCCAGATATCGAGTTCGGCAATCATGTCAGGAAGAACGCCCGCATTTCCGGAGGTGTTCCGGAAAGTCGTCTGATTCTAAAGGGCTACAGCCATCGCGCGAAAAATCGCGCAACGGTGGAGACAATTCTTACGGTTCGCCGTTATGAAAATGTCAGCGTCCCGTCAACTCTCCCCGCTGACATGCCGTGACGCCGGGCCTCCCCACCTGGCGACAAGAAACTAGCCCGCGCGCGGTCGAGGACCACGCTGCGGGCTTTTTCTTTTAAGACCCAGAAATTTAAGACGGGGAATTCAGTCAGCCGAGGAGACGGCGAATTTCGGCGAGCACGGCGTCGGCCGAATAGGGTTTCTTCACGATTGTCGCGCCGCTTGCGGGATCCTTGACCACCGCCGGCTCGCTCGCGGTCAAGAGCACTTTGACATCGGGGAAATGCTGGTGGATCCAGCGCGCGAGGTCGTTGCCGCTCATACGCCCGGGCATGTCGACGTCGGAAAACACCAGCTCGATGGGTTCACCAGCCGCGAAGACCGAGAGCGCCTCGCCGGCGTTGGAGGCTTCGAGCACCCGGAAGCCGCGGTTGCGCAGGTAGTCGGACGTCGCCAAGCGGATGAGGATTTCGTCCTCGACGATGAGGATCGTGCGTTTGTGATCGGCGCCGTTACCGGGCTTAGGGGTGCGCGGCATTTCCCGCGTGCCCCGTCCTGAGGAGTGCTCGTTCGAGACGAGCCGTAAAGTTGGTTGCATCCTACCCCCTACCAATAACAACCGCCGGTAGACGAACCCTCACTATCCCAAAAGGTTCCCCTAAGCCTTTAAAAAAAAGGTGAAAGTGCGCCTAGGACGCACCATCGTCGCGGACGCGGCGTTTTTCCCGAAGCAATTGAATTCGCCGGAGAAGTTCCTGGGGATGGTAGGGCCGCAGCTGCTGGGGACCGGTCTCGCAGAGATCGCCGGCCTTGTCGGCAGCGTTGGCGGCACCGACGGCGAGGATGACGTCGATGCCGGGGTGGCTCTCCCGCAGACGCTTAGCAAGCGCCACACCGTCAAGATCCCCGGCAAGGCGGACTTGGGCAAGGATGATATCGATCGCCGTGCCAGCCTCGAGGACGGTGAAGACTTCCTCGGGCTTGTACCCTTCGATCACGCGGTAGCCGCAGTCGCGCAAGTAATCGGCCAGTGCCAAACGCGCAATGACATCGGGTTCGAGCAGCATGACGGTGGCGATACGCGCACCGGTTTGCTCGGAGATTTTCTTAGAGGTCTGCATGTAAATTTAAACTTGATGCCTGCATGTTTGTTCCGCAACGCGCACGGCGCGAAGGCATGACATGTATGTAAAAAAGGGGCCGCGTTCCTTGGAACACGGCCCACGAGATAGTTGGCAAAGTCAGTTTGCAGGAGTTCGTTGAAGCGTGTCTGTTTGTTTTACAGTGCGGCTGTTGAAGCCTGCGTGCGGCGGCGCGCCATCGCAAACAGGGCCATCAGACCGAAGCCCAAGAGGGCCAGCGACATCGGTTCCGGCACACCCTGGTTGTTCGGGGGCGCGGAGGAAGCGGAGGTCGTCACGGCGAGCGTGAAGGTGGTGTTGTCCGACGAGGTGCCGGTGAAGGTCAGCACGCCGGCGGTGGCATCGAAGCCCGGAGCGTTGATCGTGGCGTTGCCCGAGATGTTGATGAAGCCCGGTGCTGGTCCCGACTGGCCAATAATGGTCAGGGAGGACAGATCGACGGTGACGCCGCTCGACAGGCTGATGAAGCCGGTGATCGGGGTAAAGCCCGACAGGCTGGGAATATCCTGCAGGGTGCCGGACATGCCCAGGGTGACGAGCGCGGAAAGATCCATCGTGTCGCCAGCCGAGACGATGATCATGCCGCCGTTGCTGATGAACAGAGAGTCAGTGTTGCCGAGGTGGCTGCCGGAAGGCAGCGTAAAGGCACCACCGATCCCGAAGGAGGCGTTGCCGATCGGCGCAGCATTGCCGATCGACGGAATGGCACAGGCACACAACAAGCCGAGCCCGATGGCCGCTTGTTTGAACGCCTTGCCGAAGCGATCGATGAAAGACATTGAGAGAAACTCCATGGCAAGAATTGAAAGAGACCACTGCGGCCTCCGTACAACTACTGAGCAAGACCCGTGCCAATTTGCGGAATCGTGGAATTTCCACGTGTTAGGCGCTGTCCTCGTATTGCGATGTAAAAACCTCCGTCATGGGAGCACGCGATGCGGTTGTGGCCACGCGAGCCAGCAGACAAAAAAAGAGCCGGCTGTCCCGAAGGACAACCGGCTCTCTTATAGCCGAAGCTAAAACGCGATTATTGCGGCTGGACGACGACGGCGCCGCCGGACGGAACGACAACAGTCGTGGTGTCGGTGCCGCGGACAGGGTGTTCTTCAACGACCGTGCGGTGATAGGTGCAAGCCGCAAGCGTGCTCGCAACGATCACGAAGGTCGCTGCGTGGAGGGCAAATTTACGTACCATTGTTCAATCTCCTCTGGATGCCTTTGAAATGCCTTGGTCCGATCCCAGATACGAGACCAGGCTGCTCACCGGACAGAACGCCCGCTGTGAGGTTTGTGTTTCACGAATGCCCATTTTTACGCTGTAAGTATTCTCGACGGAGCACACGTAATGCGTCATATAAGGAACACGTGCGTCGGCGGGGCGTTGAGGTGACAGCGCAACATCGAAGGTGAAAATCATGCGTAAGACCATTGCCCTCTTTGCCACCGGACTGCTGCTGGCCGGCTGTGCCAGCGAGCGCATCGACTACAACTTTGCCAGCGCACCGGTCGACGCACCGGAAGCGCGCATCAATTTCATTCAGCACAATCCCGTCTACAGCTGGCATGTGGTCAACGACCGCCTGCTCTATGTGCAGACACGCGGCCGCGACTGGTACGAGGTGAAACTGTTTTCGGCGTGCGTCGAACTGCCCTTCGCGACACAGATGAGTTTCATGCCGTCGGACGCGTCCGGCGCCTTCGACCGGTTCAGCAACATTCGCATTCGCGGCGGCCAGACCTGTAAGGTGGATTCGGTTAAAGCCGTGCCGCCGCCGGATCGCGCTGTAATGCCATACTCCGCCAGTCGCGCGCGTTCCTATTAAGCAGACCTGAGATTATGGGGCCGGTGCGCATCGCGCACCGGCCCCTTCTTTTTTGCGCGCTGCTGTCTAGTATGGGGCAGCCAACTGAGGGGGACGCGCGATGGCGGGGAAACTGATCACGATCAAAGCCGGCGACGGCGATTGCGAAGCTTATGTGGCCGCGCCGGACGGCGGCGGGACATTTCCCGGCGTGCTGTTCTATATGGACGGGGTGGGCTTTCGGCCTACCGTACACAGAATGGCCGACCGCATCGCGGCGGCGGGCTACGTGGTGCTGCTGCCCAATATGTTCTACCGCTTTGGTCCGGCCCAGCCGGTCAACATCGCCGAGCTTTTCAAACCTGAGAACCGGCCGGCACTGATGGAGCGCGTGCTGTCGATCACGCCCGAGCGGCTGGTGCGTGACGCCGGTAAGTTCCTCGACTTCCTGGGCGCTCATCCCAGCGTTACACCCGGGAGCAAGGTGGGCCTCACGGGCTACTGCATGGGCGGCGGCATGGTGATGCGCACCGCGGCCGCCTACCCCGCGCGTGTGGGCGCGGGCGGCGCCTTTCATGCTGGGCGTCTGGCGACGGATGACATCACCAGCCCGCACTACCTCGCCGGCGCGATCAAGGCCGAGTTGTATTTCGGCCACGCCGACAAGGACACCGGCATGCCGCCGGAAGCAATTGAAAAGCTTGAACAGTCCTTGAAAGAGGCCGGCGTGAAGTTCCGCTCGGAGCTCTATGTCGGGGCGCTGCACGGTTACACCATGCCGGATCTCGTCACGATTTATGACAAAGAGGCGGATGAGCGCCATTACCGCGAATTATTGTCCCTTTTCGCACGCACTCTTTCTCACGGGCGCTGATGGCGTCCTAAGGCTTGCAAAGCCTGGTAAACTGCGATTTATCATAGCCCTATGTAGCTTTGTTTGAGATTGGCGGGGGAGTTCCATGCGCGCGGTTTTAGCACTGGGCATTTGTGCCTTTGTCTCGGGTTCGGCATTTGCCCAAGATGCAGCAGCGCCTGCAGCGGCGCCCGCCGCGGCGCCTGCCGCGACGCCCGCTGCTTCGCCGCGCGATGAGAACATCGCCAAGTGTTCATCCGCCTACCTCGACACCAGCATCGCCGGCTGCACAGCCTTGATCGATGCCGCCGGCGAGACGCCGGAGGTGCGCGCGACGTCCTTCAACAACCGCGGCGTCGCCTACCGTGAGAAAGCAGATTATCCGAAGGCGCTGGCCGACTTTGCGGAATCCATCAAATTGGCGCCGAGCGACGGCAATACGTTCGTCAACCGCGGCAAGACGTACCGCGCCCAAGGCGACAACGACCGCGCGCTGAAGGATTTCGAGCAGGCGGTGACGCTCGATCCCAAAGACATCAACGCGCTGACCAACCGCGGCATGGCTTATGCGGTCAAGGGCGACAAGCAGCGCGCCCTCAAGGATTTCGACGACGCGGCGACGATCAACCCGCAGTCGCCCGATGCATTTTACAATCGCGGCGTGACCTATCTCGACCTGAATCAGGACGACAAGGCGCTGGCCGATTTCACCCAGGCCATTGCGCTCAATCCCGGTCACGCGTCGGCTTATGCCAATCGCGGCGTGATCTTCGCGACCAAGGGCAATTACGACAGCGCCATCGCAGACTACGACCAGTCGATCCGCTTCAACGGCCGCTCGACCAACATCTTCAACAACCGCGGTTACGCCTATTTCATGAAGGCGAGCTATGACCGCGCCATCCAGGATTTCGACGCGGCCCTGCAGATCAATCCGAAAAACGTGCTGGCGCTCGACAACCGCGGCAATGCCTTGCGCATGAAGGGGGAATATCCCCAAGCCATCGCCAGCTTCGATGAAGCCCTGAAGGTCAAGGCCGACAATGTCAGCAGCTACCTTTCGCGCGGGCTCGCGAACACGTCCTTTGGCCGATCGGATCTGGCGATTGCCGATTTCACCCAGGCCCTGAAGTATTCGCCGAATTCGGCGGTGGCCTACAGCAGCCGCGGCGTTGCGCAAGCCAATATCGGTGAAACCGACAAAGCGATTGCCGACTTCAGCCAGGCGATCAAGCTCAATCCTAAACTGTCGTCGGCTTACAGCAGCCTGGGCAACGCTTACTTCGTCGCCGGCAAGTTCCCCGAGGCCGCGAAGCAGTTGGAACAATCGCTGGCGCTCAATCCCAACAATGCCTATGCCGCCTTCTGGCTGCATCTGGCGCGCCAGAAAACCGGCGGCAATGCGTCAGCCGAACTCACCCGTTACGTCGCCAAGGCCGACGCCACCGCCTGGTCGGCGCAGCTGGCGCAGTTCCTGTTGGGGAAAATCGACGCGGCCGAACTGGCGGTGATCTTGAACCGCGCCGACGGCACCGCGCTGGGCGAACAGCAGTGCGAGTATCTTTTCTACGCCGGTGAAGACAAGCTGCAGCGCCAGGATAAGGACGCCGCGATCGCCATGTTCAAAAACGCGCTGGAACTCTGCCCGAACACCTTCATGGAACGCGGCGGGGCAGCGGCTGAGTTGAAGCGGCTCGGCGGGTAGCACCCAAAAAAAGAGGGCGGCACAGGCCGCCCTCTCTTCAAGACTTTCAGTCCTTTTAACGACGATACGGATTGTTCGGCGCCCAGTCGAAGCGATTGGAAACGCCGTCGCCGTCGCGGTCGAAGTCGTAGCGGTTGGGGATACCGTCATCGTCCCAGTCGCGGCGTGAGCCCAGGTCTCGATCATAGGTCGAGAAGCTCATGCCGACTGAAGACCTGCCGTACCCACCGCCGCAGGCGCTCAGCGCGGCGGTTGTACCAATCAAGGCCACACCCACCAGGGCGGCCTTGAAGAACTTCTTGCGATTTGTGCTCATGTGAATCTCCTTCACTGTATGGAGACTCAACGTTCGAGGCCGGGGCAGTGTTTCCGGACGAAGGTTGACACGTTGCAACCGTGGGTACGCGCGCGCCTATCACGCGCATGAAACAAAGCCGGTGCAGTTACCGTTTTGGCTTACGCAAAATCATGACGCGCAGAGCGCGCAGAGGAGAGAGTCATGGAAGACATCGGTGGAAGTTTCTGGAGCTTCGCCGTGATCGGCGGGCCGTTTTTTCTGGCCATGGCATTGGCCTACGGCCTGTACCAATGGAGCAGCCGTTCGCGCAGTAACGCGCTGAAAGACGCGCGCGATCAAGCGACGCGCGAGATTTATCACGATAAGGCGGCGTGAGGCCTCGCAGCGCGCGGACTTATTTCTTCGCGCTTCGCGCGAGCGCAACTTCGGCCGGCCAATCAATCTGGCCCGTCATTGTTTTAACCGAGACGCCCGAGAGTACGTGAGTGTTGATGATGTAGCCAGGGGTCAGCGAGATTTTCAACGCGCGCGCGAGATTGAAATTGGCCAAGAGCTGATCGGCGATTTCCGGGGCGATCATATCTTTGCGCAGCTGCGCCACATCAAGGCCGACGTCCTTTGCTGTGGAGAAGATCACATCCTCGGTCAGCTTGCCTTTGTAGCCCATCAGCGCGTGGTGATAAGCGGCGTACTTGCCCTGGCGGCCGGCGGCAAGTGCGACCTTGGCGGCGACGACCGACTCAGGTCCGAGGATCGGGAATTCCTTGACGATGAGTTTCACGCCTTTGTCATCACTCAGGAGCTTATCGAGTTTGGGCTCGACGGCTTTGCAGTAGGTGCATTGATAGTCGACAAATTTCACCAGCACGACGTCGCCTTGAGCGTTGCCGAAGAACGGCGTCTCGGGATTGCGGTGCAGGTCGGCTTGCTTGCTGACGGCGGCGGCGTTGGCGGCCGTTTCGAGTGCTGCTTTGACCGGATCGGCTTCCTGCGCGGCGACAGGTACGGCCAGAAACATTGCCGCTAAGACTGCTGCTCGCATGTTCGTGATGTGCATCTGGGCCTCCCATATTGGCGTGAGCCATCATACCGCCGCCCGCCCAACCCTTTCCAGGGCTGGTTGATGTAAGATAGGCTCTCGTTACATACCGGGGGAGTGGACGGACATGGCTGAAGTCGCGGCAACCACGTCGCCTATCAACAGGATTTTCAAGAGTGCGGCGCGGGTCGAACCGCGCGAAACCACGGCGGTGATCGCCGGGTTTTTCCTGTTTTTCTTCGTTCTGGGCAGCTACTTCGCGGTGCGGCCCGTTCGGGAAACCATCGCC
>CANKHC010000044.1 GCA_947481595.1 Fidelibacterota bacterium | reverse complement strand
TGGCCTGGGCCTTGGGCGAGATGCAGGCCCACCTCGCACCCCTCGCACCCGCATCGCGCCGCACTGCGGCCTACGCGCACGCCGCCAAGATCTGCGACGATGACGTCGCGCAGTGCCGCGCCATCGGTCAGCACGGCGAGCGTATCCTGCGCGCGCTGTGGGAAGGCAAGGGGCGTCCAACGACCCTCAATGTGCTCACGCACTGCAACGCCGGCTGGCTGGCATGCGTCGACTGGGGCACTGCGCTGGCGCCGATCTATGCCGCCCACGACGCGGGCATTCCCGTCCATGTGTGGGTCGATGAAACCCGGCCGCGCAATCAGGGCGCTTCGCTTACGGCTTTTGAATTGGGCGCGCACGGCGTGCCGCATACCGTCATCGCCGACAACACCGGCGGCCACTTGATGCAGCATGACCGTGTCGACATGGCCATCGTCGGCAGCGACCGCACAACGGCACACGGCGATGTCTGCAACAAGGTCGGCACCTATTTGAAAGCGCTCGCTGCCCATGCCAACGGTGTGCCGTTCTACGTGGCGCTGCCGGCGACCACCGTCGACTGGTCGCTCGCCCGTGGCAGCGACATTCCCATCGAGGAGCGTGATTCTGCCGAACTCACCCACATCACCGGGCGCGACGCCGCCGGCAGACTCACTACCGTCCAACTCACACCCGATGGCAGCAAAGGCCTTAACGTCGCCTTCGACGTGACACCGGCGCGTTACGTCACCGGCTTGATCACCGAGCGCGGGGTGTGTAAGCCCTCACGTGAAGGCCTCTTGGGCCTCTATCCTGAACGTGCGCGTGAGGCGGCTGAATGAAATCCCCCCAATGAAGTCAAATTGGTCCGATGAAGAAGCGGGGCGCACCGTCGCGCGCTATGCCCAGCAAGGCGTGAACGCCGACATCGCCCTGCGCGTTTACACCACGCGTTTACTGGGCCGCGACCCGGCCCTGGTGCTGCACGGCGGCGGCAACACTTCGGTGAAAACCACCGTCCCCGATCAGATGGGCCGTCCTGTCGACGTGCTATGTGTGAAGGGCTCCGGCTGGGATATGGCCGAGATCGAACCCGCTGGCTTGCCCGCGGTGAGACTGGCCCCGATCGTCGAACTGCAGGCACTCGCCAAACTCACCGACGAGGACATGGTGAATGCCCAGCGCATCAACCTGCTCGACGCGTCCGCGCCCAATCCATCCGTCGAGACACTGCTGCACGCCTTCTTGCCGCACAAGTTCATCGACCATACGCATTCCACCGCCGTGCTCTCCATCAGCGATCAGCCCGACGGGGATGCGATCTGCCGCGAGGTTTACGGCAAGCGCATGGGGCATGTGCCTTACATCATGCCGGGTTTCCTGCTCGCTAAAAAAGCCGCCGAGGTTTACGCCGAAGACCCAACGGTCGAAGGCCTGATCCTCGAGAAGCATGGCATCTTCACCTTTGGCGGAACCGCACGCGAAGCCTACGAGCGCATGATCGATCACGTCACCCGCGCCGAAGACCGCCTGCAGAAGAACCGCAAGCCGGCTACTGCACCCGCGGCCCTGCCGCAGCGTTTGGCCAAGGCGGCAGAGATCGCGCCGATCCTGCGCGGCATCCTCGCCAAGTGCGACACCAAGCTGCACCGCTTCGTGCTCGACTTCCGCGGCAGCGATTCCATTCTCGCCTACGTGGGCGGCAAAGACCTCGCGCGCTATGCCCAGACCGGCGTGGTCACACCCGATCACATCATCCGCACCAAGAACACACCGCTGATCGTCCCCGCACCCGATGCCGCGGATCTCACGTCGTTCCGTGCCGGCGCAACCGCCGCTGCCGCCGCATTTGTCGCGCGCTATCACGACTACTTCAAAAAGCACAACGCCCACCGCGATCCGCCCAAGGTCGAGCTTGATCCTGTACCGCGCGTGATCCTTGTGCCCGGCGTGGGCCTCTTCGGCGTCGGCACCTCCAAATCCGCCGCGCGCATCGCCTCCGATGTCGCCGAAAACACCATCCGCACCATCAGCGACGCCGAAGCCATCGGCCGCTACACCTGTCTTCCGGAATCAGAATTGTTCGAGATGGAATACTGGTCCCTCGAACAGGCCAAGCTCGGGAAGGGCAAGGAGCCGCGTCTCGCACGCCAGATCGTCGCCGTCTCGGGTGGCGCCTCGGGCATCGGTAAAGCCACCGCAGCCGCCTTCAAGCGCGAAGGCGCTGAAGTCGCCATCCTCGATCTGCCTGGCGAGGCCCTCGACGCCGCCGCTAAGTCCCTCAAGTGCACGGCTGTACCTTGTGACGTCACCGACGCCGCCGCCGTCAAAACCGCCATCGCCAAAGTGGTCGAGACTTTCGGCGGCCTCGACATCGCCGTCTGCAATGCCGGCAAAGCCTGGCAAGGCAAGATCGGCACGGTCGACGAGAAAATCCTGCGCGACAGCTTTGAACTCAATTTCTACGGCTACCAGCGCCTGGCCCAAGCCGCCGTTGCTGTCATGTCGCAGCAAGGCTTCGGCGGCGTGCTGCTGTTCAACGTCTCCAAGCAGGCCGTCAATCCCGGCCCAGACTTCGGCCCTTACGGCCTGCCCAAAGCCGCGGCGCTCGCGCTCATGCGTCAGTATGCCGTCGATCACGGCCCCGAAGGCATCCGCGCCAACGCCGTCAACGCCGACCGCATCCGTTCCGGCCTGGTCACCGACACCATGATCGCGGCGCGCTCCAAAGCGCGCGGGGTTTCAGAAAAGGACTACATGAGCGGCAATCTGCTTGCGCAAGAAGTCACCGCCGACGACGTCGCCCAAGCTTTCGTCAGCTTGGCACTGGCCGACAAGACCACCGGCGCCATTCTCACCGTCGACGGCGGCAACATCGCCGCCGCTGTGCGCTAGAGCATCGCCCGCTTCATCTTGATGGCGGCGATGAGCTGCATGTTTTCCCCGCGCAGCTGTTCGCGCCGCGCCGTCACCGACGTCAGGACGTCGGCTTGCTGATCCTTCGAGCGCAAGGGCTTGCCGGCGCGGAAATCAAAGCGGTTGGCAATGAACACCGAATAGAACTGATATAGCGTCGCATCCGAACCCCGGTGCGAGAGGCGCACGATATCAAACAGCGAAAAATCCCGTGCAGCGAGAAATTGGTAGATCTCCAGAAACTGCGGCCCCGGCATGGCGCGCACCTGGCTTTCTATCAACAGCCCCGCCGCATCGCGCAGCGTGGCCTCCGCGCCCTTGAGCACGTCCATCTCCGCGCCCTCGACATCCATCTTGATGAACGCCGGGCCGCGCATGCCGACCTCGGCGCAAATCGTATCGAGCTTGCGGCACGGCAGCTCCATGCCGTCCTCGGTGCCCATATGTGTAGCCGTCGAGAGCCAGTATTCGTGCTGCGGCCGGTTGACGCGAATCACACCGTCCTGTGCTCCGACCGCAGAAATTCGATAGGGTTCTCCCAGCATCGTCTCAATGCGTGCCAAACTCGCAGCATAGGTTTCCTGAGCGTCGATGTTGAGCAGGTGTAAGCTGGGATTGACGGCATCGAGCACGGTCAGGCCAAACGTCCCATCCGCCGCGCCGACGTCGATGAACGTCTTCACCGGCACGCCGTTGTTGATCATCATGATCAACGGCGTGATCAGCGTGTCGCGTGGAAACTTGGTGTTTTCCATTTAAGACTCGCTCCGCGCACTCTCGTGCCAATGCCTGAGCAGCCGATGAGACAATGCATCGAGCAGCAGGTAGAGCACAAATCCGGTCGCACTCAGCAGCACAAAGCAAGCGAGCGCGCGGGCGATCTCGAGACGGTAGCTGGCCTCCAGCAACCGCGACGCCAAACCAGAACCTGTACCCGACGTACCCGCAACCATTTCAGCGACCACCGTTCCAATCAGCGCAAGGCCGCCGCTGATCCGCAAACCGCCGAGGAAATAGGGCAGGGCGCTGGGCGCCAGCAACCGCGTCACCGTCTGCCAGCGCGTGGCACCATAGAGCCGGAACAGATCGCGCAGATTGTGATCGGCGCTCTTCAAGCCCAGCAAAGTGTTCGAGATGATCGGAAACACCGCCGCCATCCAAGCGAGAATCAGCAGCACCACGAAAATGTTGTCGACCCAGATGATGATGAAGGGTGCGACCGTGACGATCGGCGTCACCTGCAAGAACACCGCGTAGGGAAAGAACGTCCGTTCGGCCAGCGGCCACTGCGCCAGAGCAAATGCGATGCCGGCACCCGTCACCGCCGCTAGCACAAGGGCCGCGACCGTCACGCGCAAGGTGACGCTTAGCGCGCTCAACAATTCCGGCCCGTCGATCCACAGGGACTGAGCGATCGCCAGCGGTCCGGGTAGCACGAAAAGCGGCACTTCGTAAATTCTGACGAGGGCCTCCCACAGCACCAGCAGGAACACACCGAAGGTGAGGGGAAGGACAACACGCATCACGACACCGCCTTCAGCCCGACGGCTGCGCCCAGCACACCGCTGACCACGGCACACTGATCGGTGAAGGCATGCCCCATCCGCATCTCGGCTGTGCGCGCAGGTGGCAGATCCACCGCCACGTCGCCGACCACGCGCCCCGGGCGGGGCGACATCACGATCACGCGCTCGGACAGGAACACCGCTTCGCGGATCGAATGGGTGACAAAGACCACCGTCCAGCGGTTCTGCCGCCATAACGCATGCAGGTCATCGTTCAAACCAAACCGCGTGAACTCGTCGAGTGCGGCAAAGGGTTCGTCCATCAACAGCAGTTTGGGCCCGGTGACGATGGCGCGCGCGATCGACACCCGCATGCGCATGCCGCCCGACAGCTCACGCGGATAGGCCTTGGCGAAGCCTTCCAGGCCGACCCGCGCCAAGGCCTCGGCGACTTTGCTCTCAACATCGTCGGAATGCGCGAGTTTGAGCGGCAAGGCGACGTTCTCCGCCGCCGTAGCCCAGGGCATCAGTGTGGCGTCCTGGAAAACGAAACCGATATCGCTCGCGGCCCGCGCAACGCTGCCGCTGCTCGGCGCGGCGAGGCCAGCGATCAGTCGAAGCAATGTTGATTTTCCGCAGCCGGACGGCCCGACCAGGCTGGTGAAACTGCCCTCGGTGATCCCGAGGTCCACCGGCGCCAGTGCCACCGTGCCGTTGGCGAAAGTCTTGGCTGTGCCCGATAGCTGGACGGCGTTCAACGCACGCCCTTACCTACGAACTGCAGGGTGTAGGCCTGTTTGTAGTCGAGGGTTTTGGGATAGAGGCCGTCGGCGGCCATGAGGTCGAAAAAGGCTTTCCAGCGTTCGTCGTTCATGGCGCCGATGCCTTTGGATGTCGCATCGCCGGACTCGACGATGGCGTATTCCAACAGCTTGGCACGCCCATAGGCGAGCAACTCGTCGCTCATATCCGGGTTGTCTTTTTTGATCAGCGCGTTCGCCGGCGCCGGGTCGCCGTGCAGGTAACTCACCCAGCCCTTGATGGTCGCATCGACAAACTTCTGCACCAGGTCGGGCCGCGTCTCGATCAGCTTCTTCGGCACGACCACCAGCGAGGCGTAGCTGGTATAGCCCGCGTCGGAGAGCAGCATCACCGCCGGCTTCTTGCCGGCGCGCTCGATCTGGTAGGGCTCGCTGGTCACATACCCTTGCTGAATCGCTTTTGGATCGGCGAGGAACGGCGCCAGGTTGAAGGTGTAGGGCGCGATCTGGTCGTCAGTGAATCCGTATTTGGATTTCAGGAACCGCCAGAATCCGATCCGGGTATCGGGCGAGATCATGATCTTCTTGCCCTTGAGGGCGGCCAGCGTGTCGCTGCCTTGGCCTGCGTGCGCGATCAGCACGGCCGGGTCCTTCTGGAACATCGAAGCGACCGCGACCACGGGCACCTTCTGCTCGGCGAGGTTCAAGGGAATGAAGGAATTGGGCGCCACCGCCATGTCGATCTTGCCGGCGGCCAGCAATTGCGAATGGTTCACTTGCGGCCCGCCTTGGCGGATCGTCACTTCCAAACCAGCCTGAGCGTAAAGGCCGGTGGCCAGCGCCTGGTAGTAGCCGCCGTGTTCCGGCTCGGCGCGCCAATCGGTGCCGAGGATGATCTTGTCGGCGGCTTCGGCGCGGCTAAACGCCAGCGCCAGACAGACGAGGATAGCCCTGAGGGCGAATGTCATCCCTTAGATCTTAAACGTGCCGCCGGGCGCACCGACGCTTGCCGGGGCGCCAGCTTTGGCGCCGGCAGCAGCCGCGGCGCCGGGTTTTGCCACCTTCTGCGAGGCGGCTTCCTCGATGGCGAAGACCTTGAAGAGCTCGGGCGGGTTGGCGATGTTTTTCATCGGCAGGCGGCCGAGGGACATGAAGTGCGCCGGCACCTTGTTGCGCGCCGCATTGGCGATGGCGTCGGACACGGCGATGCCGTCCGGGTCGGCCTTGGGCTCGATACGCGCGGCGATGTTCACGCCCTCGCCGAACACGTCCGTACCGGTGTGGATGACTTCGCCCATGTGCAGGCCGATGCGGATGTGGAACTGGTCTCCGTCGGGCTTACCCTTGTTGTATTCGGCGATGCCCTTCTGACAATCCAAAGCGCACTGCACGCCGTTTTCCGCCGAGCGGAAGCGCACCATGAACGCATCACCGATGGTCTTGATGACCGTGCCGCGGTTGCGCACGATCTGGTTGCGCATGATTTCGTTGTGGATGTTCAGCTTCTTGACCATGGCGGCTTCGTTGGTGCCCATGGCTTTGGAGTAGCCGACGATGTCGGTGAACATGATCGCGGTCAGCTGGCGCTTGGGATCCTTCGCCGAGCCTTCGTCCATGCCGTCCAACTCGGCGTCCGACTTGCGGAACTTGTTCAGGAACTTCAGCGGATTGAGCGGGGCCAGCATCTGGCCGAGTCCGGTGGTGGCGAGTGTGACGAGCAAGTATTGCAGCACGCGGCTGACGCCCCACAGCCACACGCCTGTGAACAAGGCCGCGAACCAGATCGACTTGGCCGTCACCAGCCAGCCGGGCGGCGTGTAATCGAGGACGAAGGGCGAGGCGCCGAACAACGAGTAGGTTTGAACGGCTGCGTAAATGTAGATCAGGGCACAACCCAGCGCCTTGATGGGATTGCCGATGTAGAGCCGCAAAATCACCAGCGCGATCAACATGCCGATGTAGGCGAAGGTGAGCACGGGCGACGCCGCCTGAATGTCGATGGCGCCGGCGAACATGTTGAAGACCCAGTCGGACAAGTAGCCGCCGCTCTCCTGCACCTTGGCTAAGTCTTGTGCGGCTTGCGATGCATAGCCCGCCATCGGTGCTTCGCCAGCAATCGTATTGTCGGCCATTCCGCTAATCCCCGTCTTCTGACCCATCCCCAGGTGCGTCACCCGCAGCGGACACAAATCCTCAAAAATGATAGGATTTGAATGTGTTCCGACGCGCGCGCGACGGTTCGAGTTTAACCGATAGGCTCACTCAATGCCACTGCTGCGCGTGGATTGCCAGCATGGTTGTCTCGGCGGCATTTTGATCTTAGGAATACCAGGAGCATGTACAGGGCGAGGTTCACCAAGGGATGACGAGACGGTTACGCCGCATTGGCTTGACGCTCGCTTCTGTGGTCCTGGGCGCCGGACTAACCGCCTGCCACGGCGGTGTTAAACCCAGCGCGGCAGCTTCGGCCGCACCCGTTGCGACGCCTGTCGCTGCCGCAGCAACGCCTGCCGCACCCGTGCCCGATGCCGCCTTCACCGCCTGGCTGACACAGGCGCGGGCGGACGCTGCCAAGCGCGGCATCAAAAACGCGGTCATCGACCAGGCCCTCGGCGACATCGCCCCGATTCCACGCGTCGTCGAGCTCGACGGCCAGCAGCCGGAATTCTCCAACACCTTCACCCGCTATTTGAACAGCGCGGTTTCGGACCGGCGTGTGGCCGACGGCCGCGCCATGATGCAGAAGCACGCCGCGCTGCTGAAACAATTGGAAGCGCAATACGGAATCCCGGGGCGTTTCCTGGTGGCTTTCTGGGGGCTCGAAAGCAATTTCGGTTCCGATACGGGCACCTACCCGGTGGTCACGGCGCTCGCGACTCTCGCCTACGATGGCCGCCGCGAGGCGATGTTCCGCGACGAGATGTTCAAGGCCATGACCATCCTCGATCAGGGCCACATCAGCTACCCCAAGATGAAAGGCTCTTGGGCAGGGGCCATGGGCCAGACCCAGTTCATGCCTTCGGTGTTCCTGCGCCTCGCCGTGGACCAGGACAATGACGGCCACAAAGACATCTGGACCAACGTAGCCGACGCTTTAGGATCGACCGCCAACTATTTGAAAAATATGGGTTGGGACACCGAGCGCACCTGGGGCCGGGAAGTCCAATTACCCGCGGGTTTCGACCTGCGCAACGTCAGTCTCGACGTCGATGCCAAGGAAAACATCAAGCCCTTGGCGGAATGGGCCCAGCTCGGCCTGCGCCGCGCCGATGGCGGTCCGCTGCCGGTCCTGGATATTGCGGCTTCGGTCTTACTGCCCGCGGGCACAAAGGGACCCGCCTTGCTGGTCTATGACAATTACCGCACCACGCTGCGCTACAACCGCTCGGCCTTCTACGCCATCGCCATTGGTTATCTCGCCGATCGCGTCAGCGGTGCCGGCAAGCTCATCAAGCCGGCGCAGGAAGACGCGCCGCTGCGCCGCGAGGAGGTCATGGGGCTGCAGGAAGGTTTGGTGACTCTCGGCTTTCTCAAAAGCGCCGATGGCGTCATGGGCAGCGTCACCCGCCAAGCCGTGCGCGCGTTCCAGCTCGCCAACGGTCTGACCCCCGACGGCTACGCCGACCGCGCCGTCATCGCCGCCGTGCGCAATCGCGCCCAAACCAATCAGCCGGCGGGCTAGGCCTAAAGCGCGCGTAACTTGCTTTCGGCCATGTCCTTCATTACACTACAAAATCTGGTATACCGCCCGGGGGTTGATACAAACTGATGATTCGCTTCGACCGGTTTCTAGGCCGGCTGATGCTGTGCTCGCCCCTCGCTTTGGCGGCCTGCCAGACCGGCGCGCGCCCCGCCGTGGTGGCTGGTGCTCCCAAAGCCTCGACCCCCGCCGATGTCGGCGGAATATATAAGGTCGGCACGCCCTATCAGATCGAAGGCCTGTGGTACTACCCGGCCGAGGACTACGCCTATGTCCAGGAAGGCACCGCCTCCTGGTACGGCACGGATTTCCACGGCAAGCGCACCGCCAACGGCGACCGCTACAACATGAACGACCTGACGGCGGCTCACCCGACCCTGCCGATGCCCAGCGTGGTGAAGGTCACCAACCTCGCCAACGGCAAGCAGATCAAGGTCACGGTCAACGACCGCGGTCCGTTCCATTCCAACCGCATCATCGACTTGTCGAAGAAGGCTGCGCAGGAACTGGGCTTCTACGAGGCCGGCACCGCCCGTGTGCGGGTCGAGATCGTCGCCGAAGATAGCCTGCAGCTGAAAAACATCGCCATGGCCAAGCGCCCGCCGGAAATGCCGGCGGTTATAGCAAGCCCGCGCGGCGCGGTGCTGGCGTCGTCCCTCGAACCGCTCGGCCCGGCGATCGTGCCGGTTCCGGAAAAAGCTGTCCGCCCGGTTGTCGGTCAGCCTCCAGCCCCCGCCATCAAGCCGCCCGCTGCGAAGCCGGGCGCGAAACCCACGCCCAAACCTGCCCAAGTCGCCTCTGTCGGCGGCATCTTCGTCCAAGCCGGCGCCTTCGCCGAGGAAGCCAACGCCCGCAAGCTCGAGCAGCAGCTCGGCGAACTCGGCGCGGTGCATATCAGCCCGACGACGGTGAACAATAAAAAGCTGTACCGAGTCCGCTTAGGCCCCGTGGCCGATGCCGCAACGGCGGATGCCTTGGTTGGGAAAATCAAGACTTATGGGTACAAGGACGTCACAGTCGTGCGCGAATAGGTCGCACGATCAGGCAGTAGTCTCTAAACTGCCGCAAAGAAGTGCCATAAGCGTATGTTCTGAACGGATTGGCGCGATGAAGCAGTGGTTGGCGATTCTGTTGTGTTCCTCGGTCCTGGGCAACTCTTCCGCCTGGGCCATAGACATCCGCGCGCGTGAGTACATCCTGGTCGACTACTTGACCGGCACCGTGCTGGACGCCAAGAACGCCGACGAGAAGATGCCGCCGTCCTCCATGAGCAAGCTGATGACGGCCTATATGGTTTTCTCGGCGCTCAAGTCCGGCAAACTTTCCCTCGAAGACAAGATCACCGTCAGCCGCAACGCCTGGCAGTTAGGCGGGGCCGCCACCGACGGCTCGACCATGTTCTTAGACCCGCTTTCGCAGGTGAAGGTCGAAGACCTTCTCCGCGGCATGATCGTCCAATCCGGCAACGATGCCTGCATCGTCCTGGCCGAAGCCTTGGCCGGAAGCGAAGACGAGTTCGCCCGGCAGATGAACGACAAGGCCAAGGAACTCGGCATGACGAACAGCCACTTCGTCAATGCCACGGGTCTTCCTGATCCCGAGCACTACATGACGCCGCGCGACCTCTCGATCCTCGCCAAGCGGCTGATCAGCGAGTTTCCCGAATACTATTCGATCTATAGCGAGACCTCGTTCACTTACAACAAGATCACCCAAGGCAACCGCAACCCGCTGCTGTACCGCGTCGGCAGCGGCGCCGACGGCCTGAAGACCGGCCACACCTCGGCCGCGGGCTTCGGCCTGACGGCCTCGGCGGTGCGCAACGACCGGCGCTTGATCCTGGTGGCCAACGGCATGGGCAGCATCAAGGACCGCGACGAGGAAACCTCGAAGCTTCTCGACTGGGGCTTCCGCGAATTCACCAACCGCTCGCTGTTCAAGGCCGGCGATGTCGTCACCGACGCCGAAGTCTGGCTGGGCGACGCCTCCGACGTCCCCTTGGTGATCGCGCGCGACGTGGCCATCACCGTGCCGCGCTCCTCGGCGCAGGGGCTCGACGTCAAAGTGGTCTACAACGGCCCGATCCCGGCGCCGATCGAGAAGGGCACCGAAATCGCCAAGATCATCATCACCGCCCGCGACCTGGCGCCGATCGAAGTCCCGCTGCAAGCGGGCGAGGCGGTGGGGCGCTTGGGCTTCATCGGCCGCTTGAAAGCCGCGGCCCAGTACATCTTCCTGGGGCCACCGGTACCGCCGGGCGGCAATAAGTCGGTGACTGTTCCCACCACAGGTTCAAGCCTGGGCGGTACAAATACGAGTGCCCCGAAACCAGCCAATTGATTGGCATTGCCAAGGCTGCGCTCAGCGGTCACCTTGCCATTAAATCGCGGGGGGAGAAGTCGTGAAAAAAGGCATTTTCATCACGGTCGAGGGCGGCGAGGGCGGCGGCAAGTCCAGCCAGGTGCGCAAGCTCGGCGAAGTGCTCGAACAGAAAGGCCACAACGTCCTGCTCACGCGTGAGCCGGGCGGCGCCACGGGCGCTGAAGCGATCCGCAAGCTCTTGGTCGAAGGCCCCGGCGGCCACTGGGACGGGATCACCGAAGCCCTGCTGCACACCGCCGCGCGCCGCGACCACGTCGTCAATGCGATCTGGCCGGCGCTCGAAGCCGGCAAGATCGTGATCTCCGACCGCTTCTTCGATTCCACCATCGCCTATCAAGGCGCGGCTTACGGCGTCGATAAAGCCAAGCTCGAGATGCTGACCCATTTCGGAATCGGCGATTTCAAGCCCACCCTGACGCTGATCCTCGACCTGCCCGTGGAAGCCGGTCTCGAGCGGGCTGCGACCCGCGGCGGCAAAGAGACACGCTACGAAAGCATGGGCGCCGACTTCCACGAGAAGGTGCGCCAAGGCTTTTTGGCCATCGCCAAAGCCGATCCCAAGCGCTGCAAGGTGATTGATGCCTCCCGCGACATCGAGGCGATCCACAAAGACATCGTCGCCGAGGTCTTGAAGGTTCTCTAAGTGACAGATGTGCCCACGCCGCGCGACAACCCCTATCTCGTCGGTCACGAGACCGCCGAGAAGGACTACCTCGCGGCCTGGGAAAGCGGGCGTCTCGCCCATGCCTGGCTGATCTGCGGTCCGCGCGGCATCGGCAAGGCCACGCTGGCCTACCGCATGGCGCGCTATGCGCTGGCCCCCCACGACCAGAACGACATGTTCGGCGCGCCCGCGACGCTGCAGATGTCGGCCGAGGACCCCGTCTTCCGCAAAGTCTCTTCCGGCGGCCACGGCGACTTCCGCGTCATCGAACGCGGCTGGTCCGATGCCAAGCAGACCAAACGCAAGACCGTCATCGGCGTCGACGAAGTGCGCGAGATCGGTCCCTTTATGTCCATGACCCCAGCCGAAGGCGGCTGGCGCACGGTGATCATCGACGCCGCCGACGAGATGAACCCCAACGCCGCCAACGCCGTGCTCAAGATCCTCGAGGAGCCGCCGGCCCGCGCGCTGCTATTCCTCGTCGCCCACAACCCCGACCGGCTGCTGCCGACGATCCGCTCCCGCTGCCGGCGCCTCGACCTGCGTCCGCTGAAACAGGTCAACATGCTGCTGCACCGCTATGCGCCGGAGCTCGCGGCAGCCGACGTCACGGCGTTGACCGCACTGGCTGACGGTTCCATTGGCCGCGCCCTGGAGCTGGCGGAGGAGGGCGGTGTCACCCTGTTCCGCGACCTGATGGCGCTACTCGGTGACGCGCCGCGCCTGAACATTTCAAAACTGCATGCCCTGTCCGACAAAGCGATGAAAGGCGATGTCTTCCGCACGCTCTCGGGCTTGCTCTCCTGGTGGCTGGCGCGCCTGGCCGCCGCCGGTGCGCGCGGCGGGCTCGACGCCCTGACCGAGATCACCCCCGGCGAGCGCGATCTCGCCCGCAAACTTCTGACCGCCGCACCGCCCCATACCTGGGCCGAGGTCTGGGACCGCATCGGCCACTTGGCGCGGCGCACCGACGCCGTGAATCTCGACAAAAAGCGCAGCCTCATGCTGATGCTGATGGCCGTGGAAAGCGCCGTCCAGGTCGGAAAAGCCGCCTAGGTCTCTTTCGCCCGGCGCCTTAAAAGACTATATCAAGCCCTTCAAATGGTTCCGGAGTTTGGCCACGTGTCCCAGGCCTTCTACATCACGACTCCCATCTACTACGTGAACGACAAGCCCCACATCGGGCATGCGTACACAACCATTGCCTGCGACGTGATGGCGCGTTTCAAGCGGCTTGATGGCTACGACGTCAAATTCCTCACCGGCACCGACGAGCACGGCCAGAAGGTCGCCAAGGCCGCTGCGGAAAAAGGCGTGGCGCCGATCGCTCTGTGCGACGCAAATTCGCAGAACTTCCGCGATCTCGCCAAGACGCTGGGCATCACCAACGACGATTTCATTCGCACCACCGAGGACCGGCATATCGCCGCTTGTCAGGCGCTCTGGAAGCGCCTGGAGGCCAACGGACAAATCCGCATCGGCAAATATGCCGGCTGGTACGCCGTGCGCGACGAAGCCTTCTACGACGAAAGCGAGCTGACCAAAGGCCCCGCCGGCGAAAAGCTCGCCCCCAGCGGCGCGCCCGTCGAGTGGGTGGAGGAAGAAAGCTACTTCTTCCCGCTGTCGGAATGGCAGCAGCCGCTGCTCGATTTCTACGATGCCAACCCCGACTTCATCGGGCCGAAAAGCCGTTTCAACGAAATCTACAGCTTCGTCAAAGGCGGGCTGAACGACCTGTCAATTTCGCGCACCGCGTTCTCCTGGGGCGTGCCGGTGCCCGGCAATCCGAAACACGTCATGTACGTCTGGATCGACGCGCTGACCAACTACCTCACCGCGCTCGGATACCCTAACGAGTCCGGCGAGATGACCAAGTTCTGGCCGGCGAAGGACCCTGTGGCGATGCACGTCGTCGGCAAGGACATCGTGCGCTTCCACTGTGTCTATTGGCCGGCCTTCCTGATGGCGGCGAAGCTGCCGCTCCCGCGCCGCGTCTTCGCGCACGGCTGGTGGACCGTCGAAGGCCAGAAGATGTCCAAGTCCTTAGGCAATGCCATCGACCCCAACATGCTGGTCGAGAAATACGGCCTGGATCAGCTGCGCTTCTTCATGATGCGCGAGATCCCCTTCGGCAACGACGGCGACTTCTCCGAAGCCGCCATCGCCGGGCGCATCAACGCCGAACTGGCGAACGCCTTCGGCAACCTGGCGCAGCGCTTCCTGTCGTTCATCGCCAAGAACCTCGGTGGTGTGCTGCCCGAGCCAGGCGCACTGACGGCTGAAGATAAAACGCTGCTGGCGTCATGTCATAGTTTGCTGGCTCAATGCCGCGAGGCCATCGAGCGCCAAGCGTTTCATGACGTGATCGAAGCCGTCTGGATCGTGGTGCGCGCCGCCAATGCCTACGTCGACGTCCAGGCACCCTGGACGCTGAAAAAGACCGACCCCGCGCGCATGAACACGGTGCTCTATGTGCTGGCAGAATGTGTGCGCCATCTGGCGATCCTGATGCAACCCTTCACGCCCGCAGCCGCCGCCAAGCTGCTTGACCAGCTGGCCGTGCCCGAGACGGCGCGTGCGTTCGCCCATCTGGGAGAGAGTCATGCCCTCAAAGGCGGCGTGACGCTACCCACGCCCACCGGCATCTTCCCGCGCTACGGCGATCCCAAAGCGGGGAAGGGGGCGGCATGACCTACCTCGTCGACAGCCACTGCCATCTCGACTTCCCCGAGCTCGCCACCGATGTGGACGACGTTGTCATCCGCGCGCGTTCGGCCGGCGTCGGGCATATGCTCACCATCGGCACCAAGATCACCAAGTTCGACGGCGTGCTGGCCATGGCCGAGCGCTTTCCCAATGTCTCGTGCTCGGTGGGCATCCATCCGCATGAGGCTGGAGTCGAGCCCGCCATGGACGTCGAGAAACTGACCGCGCTTGCCAAGCATCCCAAGGTCGTGGCCTTTGGCGAGACTGGTCTCGACTTCTATTACGAGCATAGCCCGCGCGCCGACCAGGAGCGCAGCTTCCGCGTCCACATCGATGCGGCGCGCGCGGCCGGGCTGCCCGTGATCGTGCACACCCGCGACGCCGATGCCGAAACAGCCGCGATCCTCGCCGAGGAATTCGCCAAGGGCCCCTTCACCGGCGTCATCCATTGCTTCAGCTCCGGCCCGGATATGGCGGCGAAGGCGCTGGAACTCGGCTTTTACATTTCCTTCTCCGGCATCGTCACCTTCAAGAAAGCCGACGCCCTGCGTGAGGTCGCCAAGACCGTGCCGCTCGACCGCATCCTGGTGGAAACCGATAGCCCGTATCTGGCCCCCATGCCCCACCGCGGCAAAACCAACGAGCCGGCTTTCGTCACCCACACCGCCGGCGTCGTCGCGGGCCTCAAAGGTGTCAGCCGCGAGGAGCTGGCGGTCGCGACCACCGAAAACTTCTTCCGCCTGTTCGCGAAAGCCAAAGCAGCGGCTTGATCCCATGAAAGTCACCATCCTCGGTTCCGGTTCGGCGGCGGGTGTGCCCTCCGTCTCCGGCGGCTGGGGCAAATGTGATCCCGCCAACCCCAAGAACCGGCGCAGCCGCGCCTCGATCCTGGTGGAGGAGGGGCCGGTCACCCTGCTGATCGACACCTCGCCCGATCTGCGCGAACAGATGCTGGCCTCAAACTTGCGGCGCGTCGACGCGGTGCTGTTCACCCATGCCCACGCCGACCACATCCACGGCATCGACGAGCTGCGCGAGCTGACGCGCATCAACAAAGCGCCAGTGCCGGCCTATGCCACCGCCGAGACCATGACGATTCTCGAGACGCGCTTCGGCTACGTCTTCAAAGGCATTCCACCCGGCGCGCCCTATTTCCGTCCATGGCTCACGCCCCACGTCATCGCCGCGCGCGACCGCTTCAGCGTGGCCGGCATCGGCGTCGAATGTTTCCCGCAGGATCACGGATACTCCGAAACCGTGGGCTTTCGCTTCGGCGACTTTGCCTACAGCACCGATGTGGTGCGCATGCCGCCCGACTCCATGGCAGCGCTCAAAGGCGTGAAGGTTTGGCTGCTCGGTGTGCTGAGCGATGTCGCCTATCCGACCCACGTCCACGTGGAAGAGGCGCTGCGCTGGGTAGCGGAGGTCAAACCCGAGCGCGCCGTGTTCACCCACATGAGCAACGCACTCGACTTCGATGAGCTGGCAAAACATCTGCCGGCGAACGTCACCCTGGCCTGGGACGGCCGCGTGATCGAGGTCTAAATCCGGAAGCTTTCGTGAAGCCGCTGATAGGCATCCACGACATCTTGCAGCATCGGGATCAGTTGCCGGTTCTGCCGCGTGACGATGACCGCGCGCGCGATCGTCTTGCCCGCGCCCGTGCTGCCGCCCATGATTGCCATCACGCCCTCGGCGGACAGGATGTTGGTGTACTTGAGCGTGTGGCCTTCGGCGGATTCCGCCGCCGCGGCAGCCTCTGCAAAGCTCGGTGCGAGGTTGCCAAGATCGACGCGGAAGCGCTCGAGTGAAGCTCCGGTCAAAAGGCCCGGGCGGCGGCGCCGCAGGTAATGAAAAATGCGCTCGTGATGCCGGTGGACGAGCATCAAAGCGGTGTAAGCGCGGCGTATGTCCAAGGGTGCGGCGATCAGGTCGTCCAGCGCAGGCTGTACGACGTCGCGCAGCCAAGCGCGCGGCTCGCTTAAATTCGCCAGGGTGAAGGGCATCCGTCTTTCTCACACCAAAGTGGTTTCACCTCGACGTAGGGTTGGATTGCGACAAAACTCTGGCGGAGGCGCGGCACACGCCGCCGCAAAGTCGTAAAGTTCCCCCAAACCCCGTATTCATCGCAGGCAACTCTCGGCTGCATGCGTGAAACTCCGCTACCGCCGGCGCCGGAAGTTTGTTAGGTAAAATAGCGAAGCAGGGCAGGGGCGTGGCCCCACCGCCTGCGTACGGGGAGCCCTTCACGCGATGTCCGAAGTCATCTCACTCGCCGAGCTGTGCAAAAGACAGGGCGGGGAATACTTCGAACTTTGTTACGCGACCAATCACCCCGGCATGTTGAGCGAGACCTTCGAGAACCCGCAGCTCGTGCGGGTCAACGGTATGCTGGTCTACTGCGGCCTCGCGCGCGACGTGCATATTTTCGGGATGACCTACGTCCACTCAAAAGATCCCGACGCCTTCGTCTTCGGCGCGCAGTCGATTCAAAGCAACGCGGAACGCGCCGGCTTCCATGTGTCCGCGCAGCAGCAGATCGAACCGCGCGGCGACCTCTTCAGCCACTACGTCCCAGACGAATGCATTTTCGTCGGCGGCACATGGCCCGACAGCGGCGAGCACATCAACTTCGGCCACCTGATCATCGAGTTCCTGGTGCGCCTTGCCATCTTCGATATGGCCGGTGTGCTCAAACGCGACCTTCCCGTTGTGATCTACGACCACCTGCCGCGCCGCTGGCTGGGGTTCTTCGAGCTGGCGGGGATTCCGCTCACACGTCTGGTGCAGGTGTCGTCCGCGAAGCCTCCGGCCTTTCGCAAAGTCTGGATCTCATCGTGTCCCAACACGCGCGACACGCTTCTGTTCCACCGCGTCTGGCCCGCGGGCCTGCATTGGCTGCGCGCGAAGGTTCTGTCCAACGCCGGCCTTTCGCCGAACGCTCCCAAGCGTGTCTACATCGGACGCGGCGGCGCCAAGTGGCGCCGGGTGCAGAATGAACCTGCGGTGGTCGAGTGCCTGGCGCGTTACGGCTTTCAATCCGTCGACATGGCGGGGATCACCGCCGCGGAACAAGTCCAAGTCGTGCGCGGTGCCGAGATCATCGTCTATGCCACGGGGGCCGGCGGCGTCATGACGCTCTTCGCGCCCGAGCACTGCATCATCATCCACTTGGCGCCCCGTGGTGTGGGCGAAGGCATCTGGGGCGCACCGGCCTCGGCCATGGTCATGCGCCAGGTCATGGAGCGGGTCGACTGCGATGCGGTGGAATCAGAACAACAGCGCGAAACGCTCTCCGGCGTGAATGAGCTTGCGGACTTCAAAGTCGACCTCGACGTGCTGGTGGCCAAGGTCGAAAAAGCCGAGTGGTGGATCGGCGAGCGCCAGATCCGCGACGCCATGGCGATCTGATCTTCTTACGCTCTGATCTTACGCTGGCACGCGCGTGGCATGCACCAACTGCAAAATCCGGTCGACAACCGGATGCATGGGCATTTGCCGGACGACCATTTTCAAGTTCTCTTCTTCCGGCGAGTGCGGCCACTTCACGCGAAACGCGCTGGCGCCGATGTAACCCAAGATGCCCGCGAGGATGATCTCGCGCGTCTCATACGCCGTCACGTCCACGCCCCGCGAAGCGAACAGCTTGAATATTCTGTCCTCAAAAACCTTATAGGTCGCGGTGAACTTTTCCGACTGCAGGAGGCGCGGAAACATCTCCTCGGCTTTATCGCTCTTAAATTTTAGGGAGTGAGATTCCGCATGGAACCCGCGCAGCATGAAGACCTCGTCCAAAATGACGAAGCGGCCTTTGATGACGGCGAAAAACTCACCCAGCACCTCCCACCACACGGGGTTTTTCGTGTGCTCCATGATTTCGTCCATTGCCGTCATGCGCTCGATAAAGTCCGCGCGTCGCAACATGGCGTGAAACAGGATGCCTGGATGTTCGAAGTACCTTGCATAACGCGTGAGGAGATCATGCTCCGGCGCAGCCCAAAGCGGTAAAGTTCCGAGTTTGTAGTTGGGGCCTTGGGATTCAGGATCGATCAGGAACGTGCGGCCCTGCGCACAATACACGCTCGCGTCTTTCTCCAGCAGCTCCGACAGTGCTCTAAAAGACGCCGGCAGCAGGAAGTCGTCGTCGCCGATCTGAAGAATGTATTTGCCGCACGACGCCTGAGCCAATTCCAAGAACCGCGCCGTGAAGCGCTCCGCGCCGTCTTGGACGATGATTTTTATGTTGGGCGAAAGCCCATCGCAAAAAGCCCGAAGAAGCGCCAGCTTGTCGTGCCCGCCCCAGACTCCGACGACAACTTCGCCTTCATGACCGCACTTGTAGAGAAAATTGAGACGGTGCTTAAGCCAATCCAGTCGCTCATCAAGGTTTGTGGGAATTGTGACCGAGACGCCGCGGATTTTGGAGGACTCAGAATTGCTCACCGTGATTGCTCAATGCTGTACATTGGAAAGACGCGGCGCCTTCGGATGCGAAAGCTTACAACTTGGGCTCAAGTCCTGCTAGTGCACCTCTCGCACGTCCATAAACTCCGCTACCGCGAGGGTCGGAAGTTTGTTAGGTAAAATAGTGAAGCGGGAAGGGGGCAGCCCCACCAAGGCACACTGGGGAATTTTGCACGGATGTCGGAAGATATTTCACTCGCCGAACTGTGCAAGAGGCAGGGCGGTGAATACATCGACCTTTGTTATGCGACCAATCATCCGGGCATGGTGAACGAGACGTTCGAGAGCGCCCAACTTGTGCGCGTCGACGGCATGTTGGTGTACTGCGGCGTCGCGCGCGACGTGCACATCTTCGGTTCGACTTATATTTATTCAAAAGACCCCAGCGCCGTTGTCTTTCGTGGGCAAACGCAGCAGAGCCTCCCCGAACGCGGCCGTCTCAAAGAAAACTTCGCGCAACATATCCAAACGCGCAGCGATCTTTTCAGCGCATATATGCCGGACGAGTGTATTTTTATCGGCGGGACTTGGACCACCACCACCGACGAGGCCCCCAATTTCGGTCACCTAATCTATGAATTCCTGGTGCGTCTTGCCATCTTCGATATCGCGGGCGTGCTCCGGCGCGATATGCCCGTGGTGGTCTACGACAATATGCCGCTCCGCTGGCTGGGGTTCTTCGAACTGGCGGGCATTCCCATTGCGCGCCTCATCAAGGTCTCCGTCAAGACGCCCCCGGCTTACCGCA
>CANKHC010000043.1 GCA_947481595.1 Fidelibacterota bacterium | reverse complement strand
TCCGCCAGGACAGCGTGATGGTGCCGGAAGCCTGGTCGCAAGTGGCGTGCGACATTTTGGCGCAGAAGTATTTCCGCCGCGCAGGCGTGCCGGCGCGGCTAGTGCCCATGGCCGAGAAAGACGTGCCCGATTTCCTGTGGCGCAAGACGGCGGCCAACGGCGAGCTGCGTGAGTTGCCGGAAGACGCGCGCATCGTCGGTGAAACCGACGCGCGCCAAGTCTTTGACCGCATGGCGGGCTGCTGGGCCTATTGGGGCTGGAAGGCCGGCTTCTTCGACAGCGACGCCGACGCGCGCGCCTACTACGATGAAATGCGCTTCATGCTGGCGGCACAGATCGCGGCGCCCAATTCGCCGCAGTGGTTCAACAGCGGCCTGCACTGGGCATACGGCATCGACGGGGCGTCGTCGGGGCACTACTACATCGACTACCGCACCGGCCAAATGACCGCAGCGAAAAGCGCCTTCGAGCGCCCGCAGCCGCACGCCTGTTTCATCCAGTCGGTGGCCGACGACCTCGTCAACGAGGGCGGAATCATGGATTTGTGGGTGCGCGAGGCGCGCCTGTTCAAATACGGTTCGGGCACCGGCACCAATTTCTCAAGCTTGCGCGCGGCCGGCGAGCGCATGTCGGGCGGCGGCACGTCGTCGGGACTGATGCACTGGCTGAAGATCGGCGACCGTGCAGCGGGCGCAGTGAAATCAGGTGGCACCACGCGGCGTGCGGCCAAGATGGTGATCCTGAACGCCGACCACCCCGACATCGAGACCTTCGTCGACTGGAAAGTGCGCGAGGAGCAGAAAGTCGCCGCCATGGTGGCGGGCTCGCGCATGACGCGCCGCCATGCCCGCGCCATCCTGCGCGCGACCCGCAGCTGGGACGGCGACGGCGAGAAGCGTTTCGATCCGGCGGTCAACAAGCAGCTGCGCAAGGAGATCAAGGCCGCGCGCGGCAACATGATCCCCGAGAGCGTCATCCAGCGCGTGATCGCGTTTGCGCGCCAGGGCCGCACGGAAGTCGACTTCCCGGAATTCGACACCGATTGGGATTCGGAAGCCTACGCCACCGTCTCCGGCCAGAATTCCAACAACAGCGTGCGTGTGACCGACGCGTTCTTGGAAGCGGTGGAGAAGGATGCGGATTGGGACCTGACGAGCCGCGTCGGCGGCAAGGTGAGCAAGACGATCAAGGCGCGCGCCCTGTGGCAGCGCATCAGCGAAGCGGCGTGGCAATGCGCCGACCCCGGACTGCAGTTCGACACCACCATCAACGACTGGCACACCTGTCCGCAGTCGGGGCGCATCAATGCGTCCAACCCCTGCGCCGAGTACATGTTCCTCGACAACACGGCGTGCAACTTGGCGTCGCTCAACCTGCTCGCCTTCCGCAAGGAGAGCGGTGCGTTTGATGTGGCGGGCTTCGAGCACGCCGCGCGCCTGTGGACCATCACCCTGGAAATTTCCGTGGTGATGGCGCAGTTCCCGTCGCAAGAAATCGCCGAGCTGTCGCACAAGTTCCGTACGCTGGGCTTGGGCTTTGCCAACTTGGGTGGGCTGTTGATGGCCAACGGCTTGCCCTACGACAGCGAAGAAGGCCGTTCCATGGCTGCCGCGGTGTCGGCGCTGATGACGGGGGTCGCTTACGCCACGTCCGCTGAAATGGCCGAAGAACACGGCGCCTTCCCGGGCTTCCTGCCCAATCGCGTCGACATGCTGCGCGTGATGCGCAACCACCGCCGCGCGGCCTACGGGCATCAAGACGGCTACGAAGGCGTGCACATGCGCCCCGCCGCGCTCAATGCCGCCGATTGCCCGGATTCCGCATTGGTGCAGGCCGCCAAGTCCGCCTGGGACCGCGTCATCGAACGCGGCACCGCGCATGGTTTCCGCAACGCCCAGGTGAGCGTGATCGCGCCGACCGGGACCATCGGCCTGGTGATGGACTGCGACACCACCGGCATCGAGCCCGACTTCGCGCTGGTGAAGTTCAAGAAGCTCGCGGGCGGCGGATATTTCAAGATCATCAACCGCGTCGTGCCGCTGGCGCTCAAGACCCTCGGCTACGGTCAAAGCGCCATCGAAGACATCGTCGAATACGCGGTGGGCCGCGGCACACTCAAGGGCGCGCCGGCGATCAACGCCGTGTCGCTGGCCGACCGGGGCTTCGACAAGGCGGCGCTCGACGCCATCGAGGGCGCGCTGCGCGACGCCTTCGATATCAAGTTTGTGTTCAACCGCTACACCCTGGGCGACCCCTTCTGCATCAACAAGCTGGGCTTCGACCCGGAGCAGCTGGAAGACGCGGGCTTCGATATGCTGGCGGCGCTCGGCTACAGCAAGGCCGACATCGACGCCGCCAACACCTACGTCTGCGGCGCCATGACGCTGGAAGGTGCTCCGCATGTGAAGCCGGAACACCTTCCCGTGTTCGATTGCGCGAGCCCCTGTGGGCGGAGCGGCAAGCGTTCGCTCGCCACGTCCGCGCATATCGGCATGATGGCGGCGGCGCAGCCGTTCATCTCGGGTGCCATCTCCAAGACCATCAACATGCCCAATAGCGCAACGGTGCACGACTGCGCCGAGGCTTACATGACTTCGTGGAAGCTGGGTCTGAAGGCCAATGCACTGTACCGCGACGGCTCGAAACTCTCGCAGCCGCTGGCTGCGAGCCTGTTCGAGGACGACGACGCAGAGGACGAGGAGATTGAAGCGGTCGTGCAGGCGACACCGACGTCGCGCGCCGAAGTCACGGTCGAGCGCATCATCGAACGCGTGGTCGAACGCGAGCGCCACCGCCTGCCGGAGCGGCGCAAGGGCTATACGCAAAAGGCCATCGTTGGCGGGCACAAGGTTTATGTGCGCACCGGAGAATACGACGACGGCACCCTCGGCGAGATCTTCGTCGACATGCACAAAGAGGGTGCTGCGTTCCGCAGCCTGATGAACAACTTCGCCATCGCCATCTCCATCGGCCTGCAGTACGGCGTGCCGCTGGAGGAATACGTCGATGCCTTCACCTTCACGCGCTTCGACCCCGCCGGCCCGGTCGAGGGCAACTCCTCGATCAAGATGGCGACCTCGATCCTCGACTACATCTTCCGCGAACTGGCCGTGAGTTATTTGGGCCGCCACGACCTGGCGCACGCCGAAGATCATGACATCCTGCCCGACGCCATGGGCGACGGCGAGAAGGCCGAGAAGATGCTGCAGATCGCGGGCAAAGCGGTGTCGCAAGGCTACGTGCGGTCATCGAATCTCTATTTCTTGAAAAACCACGGCAAGCACAAGGACGGCGGGGGTGGTGATCTGGTCGCGGCCAACAGCGCCGTGCCGACCATGTCTCCGGGCGGTACCGTTGCCATGAGCGCAGGTGCGATGGGCGCACTCGCGCAAGGTGTCGCGGAAGAAGTCAAAGTCACGCGCGTCACCGAGGTGACGGAATCGCGGCGCAGTGCCGTGCAGGTGGCGCGCATCAAGGGCTATGAGGGCGACGCATGTGCGGATTGTGGTAATTTCACGCTGCTGCGCAATGGCACCTGTCTGAAGTGCGACACCTGCGGTAACACCACCGGCTGCTCATGATGAGCAGAATAAATTCGACCGGCTGGTCCTAGTCGATGCCGCTCCCGCCAGCCCTCGCCAAACGCCCGGCTGCGGATCCCATCAAGCTTCCGGCAGCTCTGGCGGGCGCGCCGCTCGGTGCCAATTTCGGTGAGTTCCTGCGTCGCGCGGTGCCAAGCCATGCTGCCTATGCCACGGCGCGTGCGGTCTGCGAGGATGTGACACTGGCCCTGCGCGCCGAGCTTTATCCAAAGAGTGCGGCGGGCGAATACAACGACTATCTCGTGGCGGGCGCAGTGGGCAAGCGCACGGCCGTGGCGCCCATCGCCGAAGTCGACATGCTTTATCTGTTGCCGGCGAAACTCGCGGCGCAGAAAGCCAAGGACGCGCTCAAGATCGGTTGGGCGATCCTCAAGAACCGCTTCGACGGCGTCACCATGAGCGAGAGCGCGGTACTGGTGCCGCGCGGGCCGGTGTGGGTGCGCGTTCTGCCGTGCCGTGAACACGCGGGCGCATACCTCATCCCTGCCCCCGGCGGCTGGAGCATCTCCAATCCCATCGCCGAGGCAGCGACGTTGCGTCTCTCCGACAGTCTTTACGGCGGGCGGCCGCGCCTGCTGATGACCGCGCTGAAAGCCTGGCGCCGGCATGCGGAGGTGCCGATCTCATCCTTCGCACTTGAATTATTGTCGCAGGAATTCTTTGCCGGCGCGCCGCGTCCCTATGAACTCGAACGCGCGCTGGTGGACTTCTGGGCTTGGGCCCGCAAGCGCACACCGTGTGCGCTCAAACCGCCGGGCGGACAGACCAGCATCGACGTGGGCGCGGAATGGCACGGCAAGGCCAAGGCGGCTTATTGGCGCGCGACACTGGCCGACCATCATCTGCAAAAAGGTAAATTCGCTGACGCCGCCGCAGAGTGGCGAGAGGCGCTGGGCCCCCTCTTCCCACTCCCATAGTAAGCGGGCTCAATAATTGTACCTGGTACGAATTATTTCCCGATTTCCTTGATGAGTTCGCCGCAGTTCGCATCCTTGCCGCCGCCGCGGTCGATCAGGGCGATCAGGCTGGCGACGGGCGTGAGGAACACGCCTAAAGCGGCGGCGATGCCGCCCTTGAGGATCATATTCTTCGTATCGGGGCCGAATGACGGATTGGCGAAGGTGCCTTTGAGCAGGAGCTTCGAGCGCAGCGAGACCGGCGAGAAATCCTTAGGCTTGGCGTGCACGCGCATGTCGAAGACTTCGCCGCCCAAATCGATGGTGCCCGTGCCGGTGAAGATGGTGTCGTTGGTGTCGGCGACGACGCTGCGCGCGGTCATGAGACCCTTGTCGATGCCGAAGTCGGCGACCATGCAGCGGATTTGCGTCGGCTTGTCCTTGGTGAGCAGGATGCCGAGTGTTTCGGCGAGGTCCACGCCCATTAACTCGACGACGAACAGACTGATCTGTCCGCCACCGACCGCGAGGCCGACGTCGCCCTTGGATGAAGCAAAGATCTTGTGCAGCGAGTTACCAGTCCCGTGCAATTCGATGCGTCCGCCGATGGAGCCCCAGCTGGTGTTGTCGACGTTCTTGCCGAGCAGGCGTTCCAGCGGATAGCCGGTCACCACCGCCGTCGCATCGGTCGTCACCGGCTGCTTGGTGGCGTTCATGGTCAAGGCGACGTTGATCTCGCCCGGGCCGACTTCGAACATCAGGGGCTTGAGCGTAATGACGCCGTCGTTGATGGCAACATCGACGCGCATCTTGTCGAGCGGCAAGCCAGCTTCGATGACCTTCGCGGCCTCGAAGTGCACCTGAGCGTTCATGCTGTTGAGCTTGGCGACGTCGATGGTGCGATCGGGAATGATGAGCTCGGCGGCGACGGTCTGCTCGGCCGGGGGGGCTTCGACAGTCGCACGGCGTTCGCGTTCTTGTTCGGCGGCGGCGCGGCGTACTTCGGGCGGCGTCTCAGCTTCGCCAGGAGCGGCACCGATAAAGCCGCCAAAGTCCTTGAGCGATGCGACCTCGCTTTTGAGGGTGCCGGTGAGCAGCGGTTTTTTGGCGGTGAGATCCCAGACCAGCTCGCCGGACAGATCGCTCTTGCCCACGACGCCTTTCAGGCCCTTGAGGATCCAGCGCGGCCCGTCGCGGTCGATGCGGGTGGAGAGCGTGTAGGCCGGCGTCGGCGGCAGGGCGATACGGGCGATGCGGTAAAGATCGGCGGCATCCTTGCCGGCGGCCTGCAGCGTCACATCAAGGCCGGTGAGGTGGACGAGGTCCGTGACCGTGCCTTTGGCTTTGAGCATGGTCTCGCCGGAGGTCAGCGTGCCGTCGAAGGGATAGGGGTTCTGTTTGTCGCGGAGCGTCAGGACCGCGCCGCCCGTGGCCTCGACGGTCGAAGGTTGGCCGGTGAAGGTGCCGTCGCCTTTGACCGTGAGGGTGGCCTCGGCGTTCTCGCGCTCCTGCGTTTCGACGTGGAGCGTCATGCGGGTCTTGGTGGTCTCGTCGCGGTAGAGAATCTGCACGCCGTGCAGACGCAGGTCACGGATTTCAGGCACACGCGGCGCTTCATCGGCTTTTTCGTCACCACGGGCGATATCCCAGCGCAGGGTGCCGTCGGGCTGGCGTTCGATACGGGTGAGGCCTTTGTCGACGATCAGCTGATGCAGAACGATGTCGCCGAACAAGAGGCGCCAGAATCCGACGACGGCATCTACATGCCCGGCGCTCATAAAGGGCGCTTTGTCGGCGGGGACAGGCTGGCCCAGGGCCGCGTCCGCAACCTTCAGATCGTCAAGAACGACCTCGAAGGGAAAGATGTGTAATCGCAGGTCCGCCACCGTCACCGGGCGCTGCAAGGCCGCGCTGGCGCGGCGCTCGAAGAAGCTCTTGAAGTCAAAGAGCAGCAGGAAAACCACCGCTATGGCGATCAAGCCAAGCGCGATGCCGCCTATAACCGGGGCTTTGGAAGGACGACGACGCATGCCTCTTCAACGCCGTAGCGCCGCAGCGGTTCCGAATAATTGTACCTGGTACGAATTATCTCGAATTATCTCAGTAGAGGAAGCGGGTGCGGACGGTGCCGGGGATGGCGGCCAGGTCCTTGCGGATGCCCATGCCGACTTTGACGCGGCCGGCGACGTCGGTGACCACGTAGCCGATTTCGCCATCGGTGCGCAGGAACTGGCCGGCGATGTTGATGCCGCGTGTCGAGAACACCTCGGAGATCTTGGCCATCACGCCGGGCACGTCGCGGTGGATGTGCATGAAGCGGGTGCAGTTGGACTGGGGCGGCAGGGCGACCTCGACGAAGTTCACCGCGCCCAGGGTCGAGCCGTTGTCGGAGTATTTAACCAGCTTCTCGGCGACTTCGCCGCCGATGTTGGCCTGGGCCTCCTCGGTTGAGCCGCCGATGTGCGGCGTCAGGATGACGTTGCGAAGTCCACGCAGCGGGCTTTTGAACTCTTCCTCCGGGCCTTTGGGCTCCTTGGGGAAGACGTCGATGGCGGCGCCGGCGATGTGGCCGCTCTTGAGGGCATCGGCCAAGGCCGGGATATCGACCACCGTGCCGCGCGAGGCATTGATGAAGAAGGCGCCCTTTCTCATCTTCTTGAACTTAGCCGTCGTCATCATGTCTTTGGTTTCGGGGGTCTCGGGCACGTGCAGCGTGACCACGTCAGAGGCTGCCAGCAGTTCATCGAGGGAGCGGCAGGGTGCTGCGTTGCCGATGGCGAGCTTCTCGATGGTATCAAAGTAGCGCACCTGCATGCCCATGGCCTCGGCGATGACCGAGAGCTGCGAGCCGATATGGCCGTAGCCGACGATGCCGATGACCTTGCCGCGGATCTCGCGGGCACCCTTGACCGTCTTATCCCAGCCGCCTTCGTGCGCGCCCCAGTTTCGTTGCGGGATGCCGCGGAACAGCATGATGATCTCGGCCAGCACCAGCTCCGCCACCGAGCGGGTGTTGGAATAGGGCGCGTTGAAGACCGGAAGGCCCAGGCGCTTGGCGCACTTGAGGTCGATTTGGTTGGTGCCGATGCAGAAGGCGCCGATGGTGAGCAGCTTCTCTGCGGACTCGAGCACCTCTTTCGTCAGCTTGGTGCGCGAGCGGATGCCCAGGATGTGGACATCCTTGAGGATCACCCTGAGCTCGTCGGCGCTGGGCGCGTCGCGCAAGGATTCGACATTGCCGTAGCCGTGGCGCTTGAACAGCTCGACCGCGCTTTTGTGGATGTTCTCCAGCAGCAGCACGTTGATCTTGTTCTTGGGAAGGGAGAGTTTTTCCAAAGGGGCGGTCCCTGCTTTCATATTGGGCCGTGGCGTAGCATATTTGTTGCCACCAGTTAAAGCCCGCGAGGAAAATTTGGCAGGGAAGCATGGCAGGCAAGATCGAAACGCAACTCACATCCTTAGGCCTGACGCTGCCCTCGGCGGCGGCCCCGGCAGCGAATTACGTGCCTTTTGTGAAGAGCGGCAACCTGCTGTTCCTCGCGGGACAATTACCGATGAAGGACGGCGCGGTGGCCTGCGTCGGCCTGGTGGGCGGCGCGGTTTCGCCTGAGGAAGCCTACGAGGCCGCCAAGCTGTGCGGGCTCAATCTCATCGCCCAGGCCAAGGCGGCGCTGGGCGATCTTGATCGTGTGCGGCGCGTGGTGAAGCTCACGGGCTTTGTGGCCTGCGCGACACCGTTCAGCGATCAGCCGAAGGTCATCAACGGCGCATCAGACTTGATGGTGGCGGTCTTCGGCGAGGCCGGGCGCCATGCGCGCGCGGCGGTGGGGTCGTCGGCGCTACCGCGCGGTGCGGCGGTCGAGGTTGACGCGATCTTCGAGGTGGACTGAACCCCGTGGACGGCGAACGCGAACAGGAATGGACGCTGACGGTTGTTTCCAGCATCCACAAGATTCCGGTCGCGGAATGGGATGCCTGCGCGGGGGCTGATCAGCCTGACCATAATCCCTTTGTGCGCCATGCCTTCTTCAGTGCGTTGGAGGATTCAGGCTCGGTCGGAGCCGAGGCCGGATGGCAGCCGCAGCACCTGATGCTGGAAGACAAGGCGGGCCGCGTGCTGGCTTGTGCGCCGCTGTATCTCAAGAACCACTCCTACGGTGAATATGTTTTCGACTGGAGCTGGGCTGACGCCTACCAGCGCGCGGGCGGGAGCTATTACCCCAAACTGCAGTGCGCCGTGCCGTTCACGCCGGTGACGGGACCGCGGCTGATGGTGCGCCCGGAGTTGGATGCGGACTTGCGCGCCGAGCTGCGCCACACTTTGCTGCTCGGCATGATCGAGCTGGCGCGGCGCCTCAAGGTTTCATCGCTGCACGTCACCTTCCCGCGCGAGGAAGAATGGACGCTGATGGAACGCTCGGGCTTCCTGCCGCGCCTGGGCGAGCAGTATCACTGGCGCAATGAAGGCTACGCGAGCTTCGATGCATTCCTGGCCGCGCTGTCGTCGCGCAAGCGCAAGGCCATCCGCAAGGAGCGCGAGAAGGCCAACGGCGCGGGTGTTGAGATCGTCACGCTTGTCGGGGCCGACATCAAGAGCGCGCACTGGGATGCCTTCTTCCGCTTTTATATGAACACCTCGGACCGCAAGTGGGGCCAGGCGTATCTGAACCGGGAATTTTTCCAGCTGCTCGGCGAGCGGTTGGGCGATGCGGTGGTGCTGGTGTTGGGCACGGAGGGCAGCCGCCCGGTGTGCGGGGCCTTGAACTTACGGGGTGGAGATACGCTGTTCGGGCGCAACTGGGGAACGCTGGTCGATTACCCCATGCTGCACTTCGAGGTTTGCTATTACCGCGCCATCGACTTTGCCATCGCCGAGAATCTGGCGTGGGTGGAGGCCGGCGCCCAAGGCGAGCACAAACTCCAGCGCGGGTACCTGCCGCGCCCGACCTATTCCGCCCACTGGATCGCCGAGAAGGGCTTCAAGGCGGCGGTGGCCCAGTTCCTGGAGCGCGAGCGGGCCGCAATCACCGCCGATATCGCCGAACAGACTGAATCTGGCCCCTTCCGCCACTAATTCGTACCTGGTACAATTACCCTTCGGTACCAGGTACAATAAATGCCGCGTCGTCAGCGTCTCTTCGTCCCCGGCTTGCCGGTGCATATCATCCAGCGCGGCAATAACCGCGGTCAGGTGTTTTTTGGGCCCAAAGACGCTCAAAAGTACCTCGATTGGCTGGGAGAAGCCGCTGCGCAGCACCGCCTGGCGGTGCATGCCTATGTGCTGATGACCAACCACATCCACCTTCTGGCCACGCCTGAGTCAGCCCATTCCCTCCCGCGGGCCATGCGCGACGTGAACTGGCACTACAGCCGCTATGTCAACGACACGCAAAGCCGTACGGGCAGCCTGTGGGAAGGACGCTACCGGGCCAGCGTGATCGAGGCGGAGGACTATTTCTTTGCCTGTAGCCGCTATATCGAGATGAACCCTGTGCGTGCCGGCCTCGCTGCATCGCCGGGGGCGTACCGCTGGTCGAGCTACAAAGCCAACGCCCAGGGCGCGGCGGATCCCGTCATCACGCCGCACGAGCTGTATACGGCCCAGGGTGCCACCGCAGCCGCCCGGGCCGAGGCTTACAGTTCTCTGTTCGACAACGTTCTGCCGGAGACCGCCGTTGGCGCTATTCGCGACGCCATCAACGGCGGCTGGCCTCTCGGCCGCGACACCTTCGTGGCCCTGGTCAGCCGCCACGCCGGCCAGCCCTTGCAGGCGCGCAAGCGCGGTCGGCCCCGCTCCTAACGAAGTCGGCTTAATTGTACCTGGTACCGAATTAATTCGTACCTGGTACGGTTTTGTTGAGGATTTCGGCGGGCTCACCCTGTGCGTCGAGGGCGACGTAGGTGAAGCGGCCCTCGGTGACATGGATGGGGTCACCCAATCGTGCCCGGCGCACCCAGGTTTCGACGTTCACCGACATCGACGTGCGGCCGATGCGGGTGATGCGGGTGTAGCAGCTCACCTCATCGCCCACATGGATGGGCTTGTGGAAGACCATGGAGTCGACGGCGATGGTCGCCACGCGGCCACCCGCCTGCCCCGAGGCGTGGATGCTGCCGGCGATATCCATCTGCCCCAGCACCCAACCGCCGAAGATGTGGCCGGAGGGATTGGTGTCGGCCGGCATCGCCAGCACACGGATCGAAAGCTCGCCTTGAGGTCTTTTTTTCTCGGAAGAGTCAGCCATCATCTCTCGCAAGACTACATATTGTATGAGCCTCTGATCTTACATACTTTACGCCGCTATGGCCGACCTTTTCGAAAAATCCAAAGACTCCAAAGGCAAACGCGGCGACTACACCGCCAAGGACATCGAGGTCCTGGAGGGGTTGGAACCCGTCCGCCGCCGCCCCGGCATGTACATTGGTGGTTCCGATGAGAATGCCATGCACCACCTCATCGCCGAGACCCTCGACAACGCCATGGACGAGGCCGTGGCCGGCCACGCCACCACCATCGAAGTGCATCTGGGGGCCGACAACGAAGTGACGGTGCGCGACAACGGCCGCGGCATGCCCATCGACGCGCACCCCAAGTTCCCGAAGAAGTCCGCACTCGAGGTCATCATGACCACGCTGCACGCGGGCGGGAAATTCTCCGGCAAGGTCTATCAGACCTCCGGCGGTCTGCACGGCGTGGGTGCCAGCGTCGTCAACGCATTGTCGAGCGCGCTCACGGTCGAAGTCGCGCGCGACAAGACGCTCTATACACAGAAATTCAGCCGCGGCCTCCCCAAGACCAAACTCACCAAGGGCGGCACCGTCAATCGCCGCGGCACCACGGTCATCTTCACGCCCGACACCGAGATCTTCGGCGACAAGGCGCATTTCCGTCCCGCCACCGTCTACCGCATGGTGCGCTCGAAGGCCTATCTGTTCGAAGGCGTGCGCGTGCGCTGGTCCTGCGACAAGGCGCTGCTCAAGGGCGACGACAAGACGCCGGCGGAAGAAGAACTGCATTTCGAGAACGGGCTTTCCGACTACCTCACCCATGTTTTGGTTGGCCGCAAACGCCTCGTGGAGTCTTTTTTCGCCGGCAAGACCGAGCTGAAAGATCCCGACAACGCGGGCCGCGTCGAATGGGCCATGTGCTGGCCCGACGACGAGGAAGGGTTCTTCAACTCCTACTGCAACACCATCCCCACGCATGAGGGCGGCACGCACGAGCAAGGGTTCAAGTCGGCATTGTTGCGCGCGCTCAAGGGCTACGCCGAGATGACCGGTGCCAAGGGCATGAATAATGTCAGCGGCGAGGACCTCTGGGGCGGCGCCTGCATCATGCTGTCGATCTTCATCAAGGACCCGCAGTTCCAGGGCCAGACCAAGGAGAAGCTGGTCTCGGTAGCGGCAACCAAGTTGGTGGATACGGTGATCAAGGATCACTTCGACCACTGGCTGTCGGGCCACGTGGAGAACGCCAACACGCTGCTGGAAACCGTGATCGCGCGCGCCAATGAGCGCGTGAAGAAGAAGCAGGACCAGGACTTCAGCCGCAAGTCCGCGACCAAGAAGCTGCGCCTGCCCGGCAAGCTCACCGACTGCACGCGCTCATCGCCGCAGGGCACCGAAATCTTCATCGTCGAGGGCGATTCCGCCGGCGGCTCGGCCAAGCAGGCGCGCTCGCGCGAGACCCAGGCCGTTTTGCCCTTGCGCGGCAAGATCCTGAACGTGGCCTCCGCCACCGACGACAAGATGCGTGCGAACCAGGAGATCCAGGACCTGATCGAGGCGTTGGGCTGCGGCATCCGCGAGCGCTACGACGAAAGCAAGCTGCGCTATGAGAAAGTCATCATCATGACCGACGCCGACGTGGACGGGGCGCATATCGCCAGTCTGTTGATGACGTTCTTCTATCGCGAGATGCCGGAGTTGATCGACAACGGCCACCTCTATCTCGCCCTGCCGCCGCTGTACCGCCTCTCCCAACGCGGCAAGACGATCTATGCCATGGACGACGCCGACAAAGACCGCCTGATGAAGAGCGAGTTCGATTCACGGGGCAAAGTCGAAGTCAGCCGCTTCAAGGGCCTCGGCGAGATGCCGCCAAGCCAGCTCAAGGAAACCACCATGGAGCCGGGCCGGCGCACGCTGCTCAAGGTGATGCTAGCCGGGCCCGACGAGAAGAGCGCGCAGCGCGCCACCGCCAAACTGGTCGAGCAGCTGATGGGCCGCAAACCGGAGGAACGCTTCAAGTTCATCCAGGAAAACGCCAAGTTCGCTCAGGCTTTGGATATTTAAGGCGCCCTTCACTTTACCACTCAGGGAATTTGTGAAAACCTTTCCCCTCTACGGGTGGGAGGGGTTTCATGGTCGCTTTCGCACGCCAATGGTTCTTCGCCGCCGTCCTGGTGGCACTTACGACGCTGCCGGTCGCGGCGCAGCAGGACGAGAAGGTCGAGATTTTCATCGCCAATAACCGCAGCGAAGCGATCACCATGCGCTTCGACTACGCCTTCCGGCAGTACACCTGGAACCTGATCCAAGCCAACGTCGCGGCCAACGACGACGTCACCTACCGCTTCCCCGCCAACATCCCGGGCTGTGAGCGCCTGCGCGAATGGCACATCGCCGACGGGTTGCTGACGATCTCCAACGCGCGCGGGCCGCTGTGCCAAAAGCGCATTAGCCTCTGCGACCGCTATCAGATGAAGATGGATGTCGGCAACGCCACCTGTCAGTGGCGCGTGGGGCAGTGAGGGCGAAATTCGTACCTGGTACGAATTATCCTTCAAGTTCATCCAGGAAAACGCCCAGTTCGCCCAGGCTTTGGATATCTAACGAATTATCTGAGGAACCGCGCCGGGCGGTAGGTGAGATAAGCGCGCTCCGCGTCGGTCGGGTCGCGGCGCAGCAGGAAGCGGTACGCTTCCTCGAGATCGCCTTCGACGCTTACTAGCTTTTTCCACATATCCACGCCTTGCTGCTCGAGGCCCGGGAGGATGAGGGAATAAATCGAAGCGATCCACGTGGCCATGCCGCGCGCAGCAGCGCTCCCGACCGGCGTTTCGCGCTCGGTCAGCTCGACCTGAAACTTCTCGAGTTCGGCAACATACGTGCGCAGCATCTCGCGGAGCGGTTCGGCGACCGGCCCCTCGCTCGCCATCAGCTTGTCGGGGAACGAGATATCGACGTGACGCGTCGAATCCAGGGTTTTCTTGGCAAAGAGCGCCGCAACGAGAAGGTTCTTCAATTCCACGGGCGGTGCGTGAAGCACCATATCGACGTAGGCGGGAACGCGCTCCTCCGGCGGCTTGTAGTGCAGACGCGCATTGAGTTTGTCCATGAGCCCGCGAAAAAAGGGCTTCGGCGGCTTGACCTTAAATTTGTTCTCGTAGAGGGGTTTGTTAGTGCGCCACTTCAAGGGCTGCGTTCCTCAATTGGCTATATCGGACAAATCCAGCTCGTCACCCGGTAACGGCGCAAAGTAAGTCTCGATCTCGGTCGGTGAAACCGCGGCGAGGCTCAAATGCTGCCAGCGCGGCGCGTGGTCCTTGTCGACCAGGCGCGCCCGCACACCTTCGAAGAAATCGTGCCCGCGCGCAATACGCTTTGCCATGCGCCACTCCTGGCGCATGCAATCGTCGAAGGACAGGCTCCGCCCCCGGGTGATCTGCGCAAAGGTCAATTTGAGGGCTGTTGGAGAGCATTTCTTTAAGGCGTCCCGTTGGGTCGCGGCCCAAGGACCGGCGTCGGTCTCCAATGACCGAAAAACCTCTTCGACGCTGTTACAGTTGAAATGCTGTTTGATGGCGGCGCGGTGTTCCGACAGGGGTGAGGTCCCGGGCGCTTCGGCGTGGGCGGCGATGATGCGGTCAACGTCGTCGAAGGTGCCCCCGGATTCAGCGAGTGCGGCTTCGAGCGCCGCCAGCCGGGCCTGCGGCACCAGGGCTTGGGCGATGCCGAGGGCCACCACGTCGGAGGGTCCCAGCCGCTGACCGGTGAGACCTAAGAACATGCCGACGCCGTCCGGAAGGCGCGACAGGAAATAGGAACCGCCGACGTCGGGGAAGAGCCCGATGGCGGTTTCCGGCATGGCGAGCATCGTCTTTTCTGTGGCGACACAGTGCGAGCCGTGCACCGACACGCCGACGCCGCCGCCCATGACAATGCCATCAAGCAGCGCCACATAGGGTTTGCCGAAGTGCTTGATGAGCGCATTGCAGCGGTATTCTTCGCGCCAAAACCGTTCGGCGAGATCGCCGCCGGCAACGTGATCTTTGTAGAGGCCGATAACGTCGCCGCCGGCACAAAACGCTTTGCCGCCGGCACCGGCAATCAGGGCTGCTTTAACGGCGGGGTCGTTCCGCCAGGCTTTGAGTTGCGGCAACAGCCGCGCGCACATCGGCAACGTCAGAGCGTTGAGCGCCTGCGGGCGATTGAGGAGAATCCGGCCGACACCGCCGGTACCGCTAAAGACAATTTCAGTGTCGTCGGACATCCGCGCTTGCCTCGCACGGGAAGGATGGTGGTCAGTGCAGGGATCGAACCTGCGACCTTCCCCATGTCAAGGGGACATTCTACCGCTGAACTAACTGACCGATCCGGCGGACGGAAACCGCCCCGCTGGAAGGGGGGTTGTTTATCCACTTGGCCCGGGCTTGGCAAGACCCCCCAGAGACTCCCGCCGCCAGCGCCGCCGCCCCAAGGGCTTGCAAAAGGAGGGAAATCCAGCGGGCTAAGTCTTGTTGCGGGCGGCGCGGGGGGCTTTACAATCCGCACCCCATGGCCGTCTCACCTCACCCGCCTGTGCAGCTTGCGGTCCCGCCCTCGCCCACCGAGGTGCTGGAGCCGGCGTCCCTCAAAGTGCCTCTGGTGCTGGCGTCGCCCCATTCGGGCGCGCACTACCCGCCGGAGTTTGTCGCCGCGGCGGCGCTGGAACTTGGCGCGTTGCGCAAGTCCGAGGATTGTTATGTCGATGCGCTGTTCTCAGGCGCACCCGACTTGGGCGCTCCGCTGCTCAAGGCGCTGTACCCGCGCGCCTATCTCGACGTCAACCGCGAGGCCTATGAACTCGACCCCGATATGTTCGACCAGCCCCTGCCCGCATTCGTCAACACCACGTCGGCGCGCGTCGCCGCGGGCCTGGGGACCATCGCGCGCATCGTCGCCAGCCGGCGCGAGATCTATAAGGGGAAGCTGTCCTTCGCGAGCGCCGAACGGCGGATCAACGACGTCTACAAGCCCTATCATCGCCTGCTGCGCGAGCTCATCAGCCGGGCCTGGAACCGTTTCGGATTCTGCATCCTGATCGATTGCCATTCGATGCCGTCGACCGGATTGCCTGTGGACGCCGACAGCGATGCCCGCACCATCGACGTGGTGCTGGGCGACCGCGGCGGCATGTCCTGCGCCGGCGTCGTCACCGACGCCATTGAATCGAGCCTGTCGGCGCTGGGATACCGGGTCACACGCAACAACCCGTATGCCGGCGGCTTCACCACCCAGCACTACGGCGATCCCGCGAACGGTGTGCACGCCATTCAGATCGAACTGAACCGCGCCATTTATATGGACGAGCTCACGCTCCAGCGGCGCGCGGCCTTCGACCGCCTGAAAGCCGATCTCAACGTGATGCTGGGCGACGTGGCTGGCTTGTGCGCGCAGCAAAGCCATCACTTGCGTTACCAACGCCTGAGCGCGGAATAGGATTTGTGCTTTCGGCGCTCTGCCATATATTCGGTTTCGATGCGGAACGAACCGCGGATAGGAATACGCTTACGCCATGACTGAAATCGGTACGATCACGCTGTATCGCGAGAAATCCACAGTTCACCGCGTCGAGGAGTTGAACGACGACGAGGACGGCAAGGCGCCGCCCGCGCTGACCATGCGCTCCAACCGCATCACCATCCCGATCAAGTCCGCGCTGGCCAGCACCACCGCCGTCGTGCGCGGCCAGAACATCCCCGGCACCATGCGCATGGTCTCGGTGGTGGTCGATGAAATCCGCCGCGACGTCAATGCGCTGAAGGATCCCGACGCCATCGACTGGGAAAGCCTGTGGCGGCGCAAGGTCTCGAAATACGAGAACGACTACAACCGCCAGAACTGGGTTTCAGTGCACATCGGCGGACAAACGGTGTTCATGGGCGGCGAAGGCCGCGAGGGCATCGCCGAAGTGGAATCCATAGCCATGGGCGAGGAAGTGACCGAGGCCATCGTCAACGAGGCGGCCGCCAACGTGCTGGGCGCGCTCGAGGACCTGATGGTCGAACACGACAGCCAGACGGCGGTGGTCTTTACGCCGGGATCAGCCTTTCACCGCGCCGCCATTCTCGAGCGCCGCGACCGCAAGACCGGCGCGTTTTCAGTCTCGGTGCACCATCCGTCGCCGCAAAAGCCGGTGCGGCTTTCGCATTTCATCAGCTTCTGCGCCGACATGAACGAAGCGCTGACGCACAAGTCCTTCCTCGACCGCGTGCAGGAGCTGATCGCCGAGAACGCGCTGTCGGGCACCAACATCACGCCGGCGCTGACCCAAGCGACACGCAATCGCAGGCGCGAGTTGATCGATCAGATCTCGAACTTCGAGGAAGTGAACAAGGTTTCTTACCGGCCGGAGAAGCCGACTTTCGCCTGAACCGGTTCAGTCGAAGAAGCCTTTCACGAACAAAAGTAGCAGCAGCAAGATGACCGCGATCGCCTGCGTGAGCACGCGCAGACGCATCAGCTTGTTGCCGTATTTGCGATTGAACTCGCCCCCGACGATGAAACCGCCGACGCCCGTGACGAGAACGGCGAACACGGCAAACAACGAAATAGGCAGGAGAATTTGCAGTACGGCTTCCATGTCTTTCCCGTTTTATCCCGCCAAAGGTGATACGCACACTATTCCTGAGTGCTTGACGCCATGCTGCTCGCTCTGGCCGTGCAAAGCAACGCGGTTAATTATAGTAAACAGCATCAGAGCCGTTGCCCGACAAATTTCTCAAGCCTATTCTCCGAACTGCTCGGGGAATTGTGGGACCACGGGGGATTTATGTTGGGGCGCATACTCGTCGTAGACGACAATACTTTAGTGCGGGAGTCGTACACCGAACTCCTGCGGCATCGCGGCTATGAAGTCGTGCAGGCCGGTGACGGACAGCAAGCACTCGATAAGCTGCAGGACAAAACCGTCGATCTCGCCATCGTTGACGTGATGATGCCGGTGATGGGCGGGCTGGAACTGCGCCAGCGCCTGATGGAGATGGCGCCGGTGGTGGAAACCATCCTGGTGACCGGGCAACCGGACAAGCTCGAAGACCTGATGGAAGACGACTGCGAGTTCCAGTCGGGGCGCGTCAGCGTGCTGTATAAGCCGGTGCATCCGGTGAAGCTGCTGGCCGAAGTCGACAAGCGCCTGACCGCCACGGCAGCCGCCGCGCTTTAATCAAAGCCTAGACCGAAAAGCTTTCGCCGCAGCCGCAGCGGCCTTTTTCGTTCGGGTTTTCAAAGACGAACCCGCTTTCCATCTTGGTGTCGCGGTAGTCGAGTACGCTGCCAAGCAGATACATCACCGCCTTCGGGTCGACGAAGACCTTGGCGCCGTTGTGCTCTACCACGTCCTCGAACTTGCGGGTGTCCTCGGCGTATTCAACCACATACTTGTTGCCCGAGCAGCCCTTGGCGGACACGCTGACGCGTACGCCCAGCACCGGCTTTGTCGCCTTGGCGACGATGTCGTTGATGCGCGTGGCGGCGGCATCCGAAATACGGATCGGCGGCGGCGGTTTGCGGCTGGTTGGCTTGGTGGCGGTTTCAGTGGTACTCATACTTCACCTATGTAGGATCAAAACATGTCCAGCGCCACTTTGGCGACTTCGGACATATTGGCCTGGGTCCACGGCGGATCCCAGGTCATGGTGACTTCGACTTCGCCGACGCCGTCGACGCGCGCCACGGTTTCGGCCACTTCGCGCGGCATGGAGCCGGCGACGGGACACGCCGGCGCCGTCAGGGTCATCTTGATGGCGACGTCGCCGCTTTCGGCGATCTTCATGTCGTAGATCAAGCCGAGGTCGTAGATGTTCACCGGGATCTCGGGGTCGTAGACGCTGCGCAGCGCTTCGACCACGGCGTCCTCGTTCGCCACGGGCACTTCCGGATTGCGCGGGCTGCCGGCAATGACGCTGTCGCCTTCTTTGGGCGGCTCGCCGTCTCCGGCTGACATTTCATAGGGAGGCATCATGGCGGTTACTTCTCGGTGGTGGTTTGGGTTTGGCCGTCGAGGCAGGACATCAGCGCGTGCCACGGCAGGGTCGCGCACTTCACGCGCACCGGGAACTGACGCACGCCGGAGAGCGAAGCAAGTTTGTCGAGGCTGTCGGCGAGGGCTGGCGTGACTTTTGCTTTTGCCTGGTCGGTATCGATCTTGCCGGTGCAGAGGTCGTGCACGGCTTCATAGAGCGCGCGCGCGGATTCTTGAGATTGCCCGGCCAGCGCCTCACTCATCATCGAGGCCGACGCAATCGAGATGGCGCAGCCTTTGCCTTCAAAGGCGACGTCTGCCAAGACGCCTTCATTCACGCGCGCTGTGACCGTCACGCGGTCGCCGCACATGGGGTTGTTGCCCTGGGCTTTGCAGGTGTGGTGCTCGACGACGCGGAAATTGCGCGGGCGCTTGCCGTGATCGAGGATGATGTCCTGATACAGCGTGCGCAGATCGTCGGAGAGTGGAGCTGCTTGGTTCATAGCAGCACCTCCTGCGCCTTGCGCAAGGCGACGACCAGCGCATCGACTTCGGCCATTGTGTTGTAGAGCGCGAAAGAGGCGCGTGTGGTGGCGGTGACGCCCAGCACTTCCATGAGCGGCTGGGCGCAGTGATGGCCGGCGCGCACGCAGACGCCGGAACGGTCCAGCACGGTGGCGAGATCGTGCGGATGAGCGCCTTCCATGACGAAGGACTGCACGGCCGCCTTGCCCGGCGCGGTGCCGATGAGGCGGATGCCGGGGACTTGCGACAGACTGCTCATGGCGTAGCGCAGCAGCGCGGCCTCGTGGGCGGCGACGGCGACCCGGTCGAGTGAATTCAGATAGTCGATGGCCGCACCGAGCCCGATGGCCTGGACGATCGGCGGCGTACCGGCTTCGAACTTGGCCGGTGGCGGCGCCCAGGTGGTCTTGGCGAAGGTGACGGTGTCGATCATGTCGCCGCCGCCTTGGTAAGGCGGCATGGCTTCGAGCAGTTCCTCGCGCGCCCACAGCACACCGATGCCGGTGGGGCCGTAGAGCTTGTGGCCGGAGAAGACGTAGAAGTCGCAGCCTAAGTCTTGCACATCGACGTGTTCGTGGACGATGCCTTGGCAGCCGTCGAGCATCAGTTTAGCGCCTGCGGCATGCGCCAGTTCGGCGATTTTGCGCACGGGCAGGACCGTACCGAGCACATTGGAGACATGGGCCACGGCCACCAGCTTGGTCTTCGGACCGATGACCTTGGCGAATTCGGCGATGTCGATGCTGCCGTCGGCGGCCACAGGGGCGATGCGCAGCACGCAGCCGGTGGCTTCGCGCAGGAGCTGCCACGGGACGATGT
>CANKHC010000042.1 GCA_947481595.1 Fidelibacterota bacterium | reverse complement strand
TGTCTTGTTTCGGGCCGGTCTTTGCCGGCTTTTTCTGCGGCGCCGTTTCCGGAGCCGCAGCCTTGTGCACGCGTACGACCAAGCGATCTGCAAGGCGCAGATCGATGTAGTCGAGGTCGCGTTCGAGGATCTTGTGGTCGCGTTCGAGTGTGGCGAGGCGCGACCAGGCCGGAGCGATGTCGCCCTCGGGCAGACGCACAGCAATGCCGCCTTCGAAGGCGTCGAGGTAGATGTTCCAGCGCCGATCGCCGACGCGCACAGCTGCACGTACCCGCGCGGCCAGCTCCGGCTCGGCGGCCAAGGTCTCGAACAGCGCGCCAGCATTTACGGGAGCGTCAGGTCCGACGATAAGGGGCAAGGCAGGATCGGCCTCCGGCACATCGACGATGGACTTGCCGTCGCGGTCGACCAGGGTGTAGCGCCCGGCCTTCTGCCACAGGGCATAGGGTGTGCGTTCGTCGAGCACGATGTGCAAGCTGGCGGGCAGGCGACGTTCGACCTTGGCGGACTTCACCCAGGGCAGGGCTTCGATATGGGCGCGCGCCTCGGCCACGTCGATCGAGAGGATCGGCGCGCCGCGTTCGGCGTCGATGGCGCCCAAGAGCTCGTCGGGCGCGGTCATGCCGCGCCCGTCTACGGTCATAGCGTCGAGCTTCAGGCCCAGACCTGCGCTGACATCGATCAGGGTGTCGTCGAGGTTGGCCCAGAGCTTCGGCCAGGTGTGCGGTGGAGCCAATGCGAAGACAACAGTCACCGTGCTCGCAGTGACGAGCATCGCGGCGGTGAAGCTCAGTATTTTGGGCGACATCAAGCGTCGCATTGTGCGTGCTCCACCATCCAGAGAATGAGATCGTCGAAGCTCATGCCGATGTGCTGGGCCTGTTCCGGCACCAACGAGGTCGGCGTCAAGCCCGGCTGTGTGTTGACCTCGAGCATGAAGAAGTCGCGGCCATCAAGCCGTAGGTCAGCGCGCGACACGCCGCGGCACCCAAGCGCCTTGTGCGCGGTCAGCGACAGCGCCATCGCCTGGTCGTAGAGTTTTTTGTCGAGCTGGGCGGGCAGGATGTGCTGCGAGCCGCCCTTGGCGTATTTGGCTTCATAATCGTAGAAGTCGCGCGCGGTGGTGATTTCAGTCACCGCCAGGGCGTGATCGCCCATCACCGCGACGGTCACTTCGCGGCCGGGGATGAAGCGCTCGGCCATCAAGAGATCGTCGGGACCGAGGTCCAAGTCGTCCAGCGGTGGGTGGTTGCTGCCGGGGGCGACGATCTTCACGCCGACGCTGGAACCTTCATCGATGGGCTTGAGTACATAGGGCCGCTCCATCACATCGCCGGCCTCGGCTTCGCGGCGGCTGATGATGCGTTCTTCGGCGACCGGAATTCCAGCGGCGGCGAAGATGCGCTTGGCCACCGGCTTGTCCATAGCGACCGCAGAAGCGAGGCGTCCGGAATTGGTGTAGGGCAGGCGCATCATGTCGAGCAGGCCCTGAATGCAGCCGTCTTCGCCGTAGCGGCCATGCAGGGCGTTGAACACCACGTCGGGTTTGGCGGCAACGAGATCACCCACCAACGTCGTCATGTCGCGTTTGACGTCGATGGTGGCAACCTCAAAGCCCTTGTTCTTGAGCGCGCGCGCGGCGGCGTTGCCCGAGACCAGCGAAACCTCGCGCTCTTTCGAGAAGCCGCCGCACAGCACCGCGACGCGTTTGATCTCCCCCGGACGCATCATGGTTTTATCCCTGAGAGTGCGCGGGGGTCGTCTTTGGCAACACCGATCCGGCGGATTTCCCAATTGAGTGAGATGCCGGAATTTTCCTTCACGCGTTTGCACGCTTCTTCGCCCAAAGCCTCGAGCTCGGCGGCGGTGGCGGTACCGGTGTTGATGAGGAAATTGGTGTGTTTGGGCGAGATCTGTGCACCGCCGATGGTCTTGCCGCGCAGCCCGGCGGCATCGATCAGCGCCCAGGCCTTCACGCCGGGCGGATTGGCGAAGGTCGAGCCGCCGGTGCGCGCCTGGGTCGGCTGGCTTTGCTCACGCTCGGAGCGGATGGTGCGCAGGCGCGCGGTGATGGCGTGGCGGTCGCCGGCGATACCTGTGAGTGTGGCGCCGATGAAAATCCAATCCTCGGGGACGTTGGTATGGCGGTAGGTGAAGCCCATGCCGGCAGCGTCGAGCTTTTGCACCTCACCGGAGGCATCGAGCGCCGTCGCGCTGACGAAGACATCCTTGATTTCGCGTTCGTAAGCGCCGGCGTTCATGCGCAAGGCGCCGCCGATGGTGCCGGGGATGCCGGTGAGGAACTCCATGCCGGCAATGGCGGCATCGCGCGCGGCCGTGGCCACCGTCGCGTCGACCGCGCCGGCGCCGCAATGGATACTCAAACCTTCGACCGTGATGGTACCGAAAGCCTTGCCAAGATGGACGACGACGCCGGGCACGCCGCCGTCGCGCACCAGCATGTTCGAGCCCAGGCCGACGACAGTGAGCGGCACGTCAGCCGGTTTGCCCTTGAGAAAGCCCGCGAGGTCTTCGACATCAGCGGGCGCGAATAGCACCTCAGCCGGTCCGCCGACACGGAACCACGTCATTTTGCCCAGGTCGGCAAAAGCGTCGTAACGCCCCCGCACACGCGGCAGGCGTTCAAGCAGACCTGAGCTGGCGTGGCGCGCAGCCATCATGCGGCGCCTCGGCCATTGGTTTTTTTACGGATCGCGGAGAGGTCGGCCGGTAACGCCTGCGCCCAGGCGGTGATGTTACCTGCACCCAAGCACACCACCACGTCGCCCGGCTTGGCGATGTCGTCGATCACCGCCGCAAGATGTTTTGGCGAGATCAGCGCGGTGACGTTGGGATGACCGGACGCGTGCAGGCCGTTGATCAAAGCGTCGCGGTCGACGCCAGCGATCGGCGCCTCGCCAGCGGGATAGACGTCGGCGACGACGACGTGATCGGCGTCATTGAAACACTGGCAGAATTCCGGAAACAACGATTGCAGACGGGTATAGCGGTGGGGCTGCACCACGGCGATGACGCGGCCGGCGGTCGCGGTGCGCGCGGCCTTCAGGACAGCGGCGATCTCGACCGGATGGTGGCCGTAATCGTCGATGACGGTGATGCCGTCGACTTCGCCGACCTTTGTGAAGCGGCGCTTCACACCTTTGAAGCGCGCAAGGCCCTCGCGGATGACGTCGTCCGCGAGGCCCATCTCGGCCCCCACCGCGACGGCGGCCAGCGAGTTGAGCACATTGTGCTGGCCGTACATGGTGAGCTGGATGTTCTGCACAACGCGTGCGCCGCCATTGACGCGGTCGGCAATAGCCGCATCGAAGCGCACGCCGTTCATGTCGAGCACGACATTCAGCCCGCGCACCATAGCGGCGGGCGAAAGTCCGTACGTGATGATCTTGCGATCGGTGAGCTGCGGCAGCAGCGCCTGCACTTCCGGATGGTCGATGCACATCACCGCGAAGCCGTAGAAGGGGATCGACTGGACGAAGGTTTGAAAGGCGGCCTTCACCTTGGCGAAATCACCGTAAAAATCCATGTGCTCGGGGTCGATGTTTGTGACCACGGCGACCGTCGATGGAAGGCGGAGGAAGGTGCCGTCGGACTCATCGGCTTCCACGACCATCCAGTCGCCGCCGCCAAGACGCATGTTGGTGCCGTAAGCATTGATAATGCCGCCGTTGATGACGGTGGGGTCGAGGCCGGCGGCCTCGAGCACGGTGGCGATCAGCGAGGTGGTGGTGGTCTTGCCGTGCGTGCCGCCGACAGCCACGGACCACTTCAGGCGCATCAGCTCGGCCAGCATCTCGGCGCGGCGCACGACGGGCAGCATGCCCTTGCGCGCGGCGAGAACTTCGGGGTTGTCGGGCTTCACCGCGGAGGAGATCACGATCACGCGTGCGTTGCCCAGGTTCTCACCCTTGTGGCCGATCTCGATGCGCATGCCGAGGCCGCGCAGGCGATCGACGTTGGCATTCTGCGCGATGTCGCTGCCTTGGACCTGATAGCCGAGGTTGTGCATCACCTCGGCGATCCCGGACATGCCGATGCCGCCGATGCCGACGAAGTGGATGATGCCGATATCGAGCGGCATGGACTGCATTAGACGATTCCCCGGTTCATGGTGTGGGTCGAGATGGGAGCGGCCGGTTTGGCGGGCGCGCGGGCGGTGTCGGGGCCGCGCACAAGGGTCGTGACGACGTCGGCGAGGCGGCTCGCCGCATCGGGCACAGCGAAAGCGCTCGCGGCACCCGCGGCTTTGCTGAGCGCGGCCGGCGCTGCTGCGAACTGCGCGATCAGTTCGGCGAGAGCCTTCGGCGTGAATTGGTTCTGGCGAAGGGCCCAGCCGCCACCAGCAGCGGCAAGAGCATCGGCGTTGAAGGCTTGGTGATTGTCGGCAGCATAAGGGTAGGGGATCAGCAAGCTGGGGCGTCCGACGACGCAGGCCTCTGCCACGGTCGAGGCACCCGAGCGCGCGATCAAGAGATGTGCGCCGGCGAGCAGCTCAGGCACGTTGTCGAAGAACACCCGCAGCTGTACGTGCACGCCGGCATCGTGATAGGCCGAAAGTGTGCGGTCTAATTCTTCCGGCCGGCACTGTTGCGCGATTTCCATGCGCTTGCGCAGCGCCTCGGGCAGTAATTTCATCGCTTCGGGGATCACGTCGCTGAAAACCTTGGCCCCTTGGCTGCCGCCGAGCACCAGCAGCTTGAAGTGCTGCTCGCCCATGGGCGCGGTGTACGGGCTGGCGCGTTTTTCGGCGACAGCTGAGCGCACAGGCATCCCGGTGCGCACGACCCGCGCACCTTCGGCCGCGGGCTTGGCGAGATCGATAGACGTGCAGACTCGGGCGACGCGCCCAGCGAGCAGGCGGTTGGCGCGTCCTAAGATCGCGTTTTGCTCGTGAATGACGGTGGGAATGCCAAGCTGCGTGGCAGCATAGACTGTCGGTGCGGAGGCGTAGCCGCCGAATCCCACGACAGCCGCAGGGCGCAAGCCCTCAAGAAGTTTGCGCGCCTGCCACACACCCGTCGCGAGAGAGAACGCGCCTTTGATGAGGCCCCAGATCCCGCGTCCCGTCAGACCTTGCGCGCTGATGTTGTAGGTGTCGATCTCGCCGAGCGTGCCGCCGTAGGCCGCACCGCGCTTGTCGGTCACCAGCGCCAGGCGATGGCCTTGGGCCAGCAGCTCTTGCGCCAGGGCTTCGGCCGGGAACACATGTCCGCCGGTACCGCCGGCGGCAAGCACGATCAATTTCGCAGAGGGTTGAGCGTTCACGGCGCGCGTCCTTCCATGTCGCGACGGCGGCGCGTCAGCGCCAGAAGCATCCCCATACCCACGCCAAGGGCGACGAGCGATGACCCGCCGTAGGAGATGAAGGGTAGCGTCATGCCTTTGGTCGGCATCATGTGCAGGCTGGACGCCATGTTGATCAGCGACTGTAGGCCGAACTGCACGGCGAGGCCGCCGACGGCCAAGAGGACAAAAAGGTTTTCTTCGCGCTTCATCTTGATGAGTGCGCGGATGACGAGGAATGCGAATAGCGCGACGATGAGCAGGCACAAGAGCACGCCAAATTCCTCACCTGCGACTGCGAAGATGAAGTCGGTGTGCGCGTCCGGCAGGGCTTCTTTGACTCGGCCTTCGCCGGGCCCGCGGCCGTACAGGCCGCCTTGTTGGAAGGCGCGCAGGGCTTGGGTGACCTGATAGGTGTCGCCGCTGGCCGGATCGAAGAAGCGATCCACGCGCGAGGCCACGTGCGCGAAGGTGAAGTAGGCGCCGACCATGGCGCCGAAGCCGAGCGCGCCGATGCAGAACACGTAAATCAGCGGCAGACCGGCGATGAAGAATTGGGCGCACCAGACCGCTGCGACCACCAGTGTCATGCCGACGTCGGGCTGGTTCAACAAAGCAAAACAGACGGCGACGAGCAGGCCGGCCGCGATCAGGTTGCCGGGGAAATCCTCGCGGACCTTGTGTTCGGCGAACATCCAGGCCGAAACCACCGCGAAGAACGGTTTGACGAATTCCGATGGCTGCCCCAACGAAATATGCCCGAGCATCAACCAGCGCTTGGCGCCGTTGACGTCCGCGCCGACCAGCAAGGTCAGGATCACGAGCAGGAACGAGATGCCGAAGCCGATCACCGCCAGGCGGCGCACCGTCACCGGTGCGAGGAGCGAAATGACGAACATCACCGCGAGGGCGATCGGCAGAAAGACCATCTGCTTGGTGACGAAGTGGAAGGCGCTGGCGCCGATCCGCCCCGCTGCGGGTGGTCCGGCGGCGAGATTTAGGACGATACCGATGCCGACCAGCAGAATGGTCGCGGTCAGCATCCATTTGTCGACCGTCCACCACCAGCGGCCGACGGTGCTGACATCGGTGCGTGTCAATGTGCTCGCGGTCATTGGGTTACTCCCGACATCTTCTGGCCCCACATTATCTGGACGGCGGCGCGGAAGACGTCACCGCGCTCTTCGAAGCTCTTGAACTGGTCGAAGGAAGCGCAAGCGGGCGACAGCAGCACGGTCGCACCGGGGCGCTGTTCGGCGAGCGCGCGTGTTCCGGCGGCGGCCAGGGCGGTTTTCAAATCCCCGCAGCGCTCGAAGGACACTTTGCCCTGGAGTGTGGACGCGAAGTCCTCGGTGGCGGCGCCGATCAGGTAGGCGTGGCGGATGCGCGGGAACAACGGTGCGAGCGGCGCGATGCCGCCTTCCTTCGCCAGTCCTCCGGCGATCCAATAGATATTGTCGTAGCAGACCAGGGCTTTCTCGGTGGCGTCGGCGTTGGTCGCTTTGCTATCGTTGACGAAGGCGACGTTGTCGATCTGCGCGACCAATTCCTGGCGGTGTTTGAGGCCGGGGAAGGTCATCAGGCCGGCGGCGATGGTCGCCGGCGGAATGCCCTGCGCGAGCGCTGCCGCCGTCGCTGCTGCCGCGTTCTGCCAGTTATGCGCGCCGGGCAGGCGCGGCGCGGTGTTAAGGTCAAGCAGCGTCGCCGGAGCACCGCTCATGGCGTCGATCAGTCTGCCGTCCTGGACATAGACACCTTTGTCGACCGCGCGGCGGGCTGAGATCGGCACCACGCGGTGGATGCCGTCTTTGCACAACTCGTCGTGCAGCGCCTGGCTGGGTTCGTCGTCCACGCCGATGACGGCCGTGCGCGGCGGCCGCTGGCGCGCGAAGATGCGGCGCTTGGCCGAGATGTAGCCGTCCATGCCGCCGTGGCGGTCCAAGTGGTCCGGTGTGATGTTGAGCAGCACCGAAACGTCGGCGGCGAGATGCGGCATCAATTCGAGTTGGTAGGACGAGAGTTCGAGGACGTAAGTGCCGTCCTTGCCGAGCGGCTCAAGGTCGAGGGCGGGATATCCAAGATTGCCGCCGACTTCCGTGCGCCGGCCTGCTTCGCGGAACAGATGCGCGGTCAATGCAGTGGTCGTCGATTTGCCGTTGGTGCCGGTGATGGCAATCACGGACGCCTCGGATCGCGCCTCAACCAGCAAGTCAACGTCGCAGACCAGCGGTACATGTTCGGCGCGGGCTTTGACTGCCAAGGGATGGCTCTTGGGGAAACTGTGCGGTACGCCGGGGCTCCAGACGATGGCGCGCGCGTCTTTGAGGTTCATTCGCGCGCCGTCGAAGGCGGCGAAACCTTTTTGCGTGACCGCCGTCAAGGCTTCGGGCTTATCGTCCCAAACTTCGACCGCAGCGCCGCTGGCGTGCAGCGACGCCGCCGCCGACAGGCCGGATTTCCCGAGACCCATCACGACCACGCGCGCGCCTGCGTATTGCGGCGTCGGAACCATGCCTACCTCAGCTTCAGTGTGGCGAGACCCGCCACGGCCAGAATGAACGCGATGATCCAAAAGCGGATGACGATGGTCGATTCCGCCCAGCCCTTTTCCTCGTAGTGGTGATGCAGCGGTGCCATGCGGAAGACGCGCTTGCCGGTCAGCTTGAAGGAGACGACTTGCACGATCACCGAAACCGTCTCGAGCACGAACAGCCCGCCGACGATGCCGAGCACGATCTCGTGCTTGGTGACCACAGCCACGGAACCCAGCGCGCCGCCCATGGCGAGCGAGCCTGTGTCGCCCATGAAGACCATGGCCGGCGGCGCGTTGTACCAAAGGAAGCCCAACCCTGCGCCCACAATGGCGCCGCAGAACACCGCGAGCTCGCCGGCACCGGGCACATTGTGAACCTGGAGGTAGTTGGCGAAAACGGTGTTGCCGATGAGGTAGGCGATGATCGTGAACACACCGGCGGCGATCATCACCGGGACAATGGCGAGACCATCGAGGCCGTCGGTCAAGTTCACGGAATTTGCCGCGCCCACCATCACGAAGACCGCTACGGGGATGAAGAACAGACCGAGGTTGAGCAGAACTTCCTTGAAGAACGGCACGGCGAGGTGGTTGGCGAGCGCCGGCGTGCTGACGCGGCTGATGAAGTAGGCGGCGATGGCGGCGACAGTGATCTCGGCGACCAGCTTCAACCGGCCTTTGAGCCCGCCGACCGAGCGCTTGGTCACCTTGAGGTAGTCGTCGACGAAACCGATGAACCCGTAGGACAATGTGACGAAGAGCGTGATCCAGATGTAGCGGTTCGACAGATCCGCCCACAGTAGTGTGGCGACGCTGATGCCGAGCAAGATCATCACACCGCCCATGGTCGGGGTGCCTTGCTTGGTGATGATGTGGCTCTTCGGCCCGTCGGTGCGGATGGGCTGGCCGTAGCCTTGTTTCGACTTCAGCCAGCGGATGATCGCCGGGCCGAAGAAGAAGGCGACGACCAGTGCGGTAACCACCGCACCGGCGGCGCGCGTGGTCAGATAGCGGAAGACGTTCAGCGCGGTGAAGTCACTCGAGAACTCGGCCAGCAGGTAAAGCATGCGTCAGACCTTCTTTTGACCGTTGGCGGCGGCGGGCTGTTGTGGTGCCAGCGCTTGCAGCGCCGCGACGATGACTTCCATGTGACTGCTGTGCGAGCCTTTGATCGCCACGACGTCGCCCGCGCGTACGCCAGCGGTGACGAGGGGGGGCAGGCTCTTTGAATCCTTTGCGTGACCGCCGCGCATGGCTTGCGGCAAGGCGTTGTGCAGATGTTCCATCAACGGCCCGGCGGTGAAGACGAGACCGACGCGCGCGAGGCGCAGACTGTCGGCGAGGCCCGCATGCAGGGCCGGCGCACCTGCGCCCAGCTCCAGCATGTCACCGAGCACCATGATCACGCGGCCCTTGCCGTCGAGCAATCCACCGACCGGTTGGTGCATTTGCGCCAGGGTCTCGGCGAGCACACGCACGGCCGCCGGGCTGGCGTTGTAGCTTTCGTCGATGACGAGGATGCTGCCGCCGGCAATTTTCACGCGCTGGCGCGCGCCGCGGCCCGGCGGTGCGGCGAGTTTCGAAAGGGCCCCGGCGGCGCGGTGGAAGTCGCCGCCCACAGCCTTGACGGAGGCGAGGGCAGCGACGCTGTTCAGCGCCCAGTGACGGCCACTGACAATCATATCGTAAGTGATGCGTTCGCCGTCGAATTCGGCGGCAACCTGCGTGCCGTCGGGCGTGAGCGACCAAGAGACCAGACGCGCGATGGAATCGCCGCTGGTCCCGAAGCCCACCACTTGTTTGACGGCGTAGGTTTTTGTGGCGGCGATGAGGCGCGTATATTGGGCGTTGTCGCGCGGCAGCACAGCTGTGCCGCCGGGTTCCAAGCCCGCCATGATTGCGGCTTTCTCGTCGGCGATCTCGGCGACGGAGTTGAAGAACTCGAGATGAGCGGCTTCGACGGCGGTGACGATCGCCGCATGCGGGCGTACGATCTTCGATAGCGGGGCGATCTCGCCGGCATGATTCATGCCAAGCTCGAACACGCCGTATGCGGCATCGGCGGGCATGCGCGCGAGGCTTAAGGGTACGCCCCAGTGATTATTGAGGTTGCCTTCGGTGGCGTGAGTTTTTCCAAGCGCGCTCAAGCCGAGCTTCAGCGCTTCCTTGGTACCGGTCTTGCCGACGCTGCCGGTCACGGCAATGATCTTGGCTTTGGAACGCGTGCGCGCAGCGGCCGCAAGATTCTGCAGCGCTGCAAACGTATCCTTAACCATCACCACTCTAGGATGGTAATCGCCGGAATCCTTGATCTCGCTATGTGCGAGGACAGCAGCGGCGCCGCGCTTCAGGGCATCGAGCGCGAAAGCGTGGCCGTCGAAGTTCGGCCCCACCAAAGCAACAAAGAGGTCGCCTGTCTTCACGCTGCGGCTATCGATCGAAACGCCCGAGGCATCCCAGGCGCCGGCACACGTACCGCCGGTGGCTTTCACCACATCGCTTGCGGTCCACAATGCGGTCATGCTTGCCCCGCTTTGGCGAGAGCTGCGCGCACGACGTCTCCGTCGACGAAGGGGATGATGGTTGCGCCGACAATCTGGCCCGTCTCGTGGCCTTTGCCGGCCACCAGCAGGACGTCGCCGGCCTTGAGGTTATTCACCGCCACCCCAATCGCCTCAGTGCGGTCGCCAATCTCGGTGGCGGTCGGGCTGCCTTGCATCACTTCGGCGCGGATGGACGCAGCATTCTCGGTGCGCGGATTGTCGTCGGTGACATAGACCGTGTCAGCCATACGCGTGGCGATCTCGCCCATCAGGCGGCGCTTGCCGCGGTCCCGATCACCGCCACAGCCGAACACCACGGCCAGCTTGCCGGTGGCGTGGGGGCGCAAAGCCTTCAGGACTGTCTCAAGTGCATCAGGTGTGTGAGCGTAGTCCACATATATAGGTGCGCCGGATCCGTGCAGGGCGACATGCTCCAGGCGCCCGGGTACGCCGCGCAGGTGTTCGAGGGCGGCCACGCCGGCGGCCGGATCGGCGCCGCTGCCGATGGCAAAGCCAAGCGCGCAGAGGGTGTTGCTGACCTGGAAGGCGCCCGCCAAGGGCAGACGCACGCGATAGGGTTTGTCGAGCACGGTCAAATCGAGGATTTGGCCGGCGCCGTCGATCGTCGCGGCATTGAGGCGCAGATCAGCACCCGTCTTGCCGTAAGCCAGCACACGATGCCCGCGAAGGCGGCAGGCGATCTCGAAGGCTGGATATTCGGAGCTGTCGGCATTGAGCACAGCGGTACTGCTGTCGGCCATTACGTCGGAGAACAGGCGCAGCTTGGCGGCGAGGTAAGCCGCCATGGAGCCGTGATAGTCCAGGTGATCGCGGGTGATGTTGGTGAACCCAGCGATGGCGATCTTCACGCCGTCGATGCGGAACTGATGCAGGCCGTGGCTCGAGGCTTCCATGGCCAGGTGGGTCACGCCGGCGTTCGCCATCTCAGCGAGCATCGTGTGCAGCTTGGCCGGGTCCGGCGTCGTCAAGCTGCCGCCGATTTCTCCGGCCGGCGTAATCGCGCCCAGGGTTCCCAGATAGGCCGCTTGGTAGCCGAGCTTGGCCCAGATCTGGCGGGTGAAATGCGCAACCGAGGTTTTACCGTTGGTGCCGGTGACCGCGGCGATGGTCTCCGGCTGCGCACCGAAGAAGCGCGCGGCCATCAGCGCGAAGCGTCGGCGCGGATTGCTGTCGGTGATGAGACGCACCACGCCTTTTTCGCCGGCGCGCGCATCCTTGAGGTCGGTGCCGGGCGGGGCCAGCACGGCGGTGGCGCCGCGCTTGACGGCTTCGGCGATATATTCGCGCCCATCCTGTTTGGCGCCCGGCAGGGCGGCGAACAGGAATCCCGGCTTGACCGCGCGGCTGTCCGCCGTCAATCCGCTGATATCCAGGTCCTTCAACGCCCTCTGATCCATTCCCTGTTCCTCGAGCAGTTCACTGAGACGCACGCTCAGCTCCCGCACCCTCAGCTTCGCCCTGCTCAGCTTCCCTCGGCTCAGCTTCCGTGGTCGCTACCGCGGCAGTGCCCACCGCTTCAACCACACTCTTGTCTTCGGCGGCGTTCGCACCCCTTGGCAGCGCTTCTGCCTGCGTGACGGCAACCTTTGTGGTTTCTTCGTCGAGCATGGTTGTTTCCACGAGCGCACCGATGGTTGCGGGCGCGCTGGCTTTCACCACGGTCGCACCGCCGTACTCATTGCGCGTGTCCGAGGGCGAATAGGCGGCGAGCAGTGCCGTCAGCGAACCACCCTCGCCGTCGGTGTGACCCATGGGGAACACGCCGAGCATCGGGCCGATCTTGGAGACGATGCTGCCCACGGTGGGGGCGGCGTTCCAGCCGGCGGTGGCGAAATTGTAGGTTTCCTTCGTACCGTGCGGCTCGTCGAGCATCACCAGCACGACATAACGCGGCGCGTCGATGGGGAAGGCGCCGACAAAGGAGGTGCGCAGCGAGGATTCCGAATAGCCGCCGCGCACGGTCTTCTCAGCCGAGCCCGTTTTGCCGCCGATGAGATACCCCGCCGCATCGGCCTGCTTGCCCGAACCATAGAGGACGATCATGCGCATCAGAGCGCGCATCTCTTCGGAAGTCTTGCCGGAGATGACCTGCTTGCCCACGGACGGTTTGTCGTGGTGCAGGATCGTCGGCGTATACAGCGTTCCGCCATTGACCATGGCGCTGACGGCCGCCACCACGTGCACCGGCGTCACCGAGATGCCGTGACCGTAAGAAATCGTAATGGTGTTGATGTCGCGCCAGGTGGAGGGAAACTGCGGTGTGCCGGTTTCGGGCAGCTCGAGCTTCAATGGTGCGAGCAAACCGATTTTGCCCAGGAAGGCTTTCTGGGCGTCGGTGCCGGCTTCTAGCGCGATCTTGGCGGCGCCGATGTTGGAGGAATGGATCATGATCTCGGGCACCGAGACCGTGCGGTTCAGGCCGTGATAGTCGCCGATGGTGAAGCGCCCGATCTTGATGGGCGTGGAGGCATCATAGCGGCTGCCCATCTTGGCGGTGCCGTTGTCGAGCGCCATGGCGGCGGTGAAGATCTTGAAGGTCGAGCCCATCTCATAAAGGCCCAGCGTCGCGCGGTTGAAGCGGGCGTCCGTCGAGGCGGTGCCCATGGCCTTGGGGTCGTAGTCGGGCAACGAGACCATGGCGAGGATCTCGCCGTTGTGTGCGTCCATCACCACCGCGCTGCCGGCTGAGGCGCGGTAGCGCGCGACCGATGCGGCGAGGCTCTCGCGCACGGCGTGCTGCACGCGTACGTCGAGGGAAAGCTTCAAGGGTTCTTCGGCGTTGCGCAGCGGCTGGTCAAAGGACTTCTCGACGCCGGCGAGGCCGTGATTGTCCGGATCGGTAACGCCGACGACGTGAGAGAGTAGCGCGCTATGCGGATAGACGCGGCTTTCGGAATCCTCAAAGGAGATTCCCGGAATGCCCAGGCGATTGACGGCCACCTGCTCGGCGGGTGTCAAGTTGCGGCGCAGGTAAATAAAGCGCTGGCCCGATTGCAGATGCTTGAGCACTTCGTCCAGCTTCAGGTCGGGCAGAATGGCCGTGATCTTCTCGGCGGCTTGCTTGGCGTTGGGGACTTTGTGCGTATCGGCGTAGAGGTTCACCGTCGGCAGGTTGGTCGCGACGATCACCCCATTGCGGTCGACGATCTCGGCGCGGGCCGTGGCGGCGCGCTCCGGCGTATGCGCACGGTTCATCGCCACCGGACCATCACCAAGGACCATCAGGTCGACCAGGCGCAGGCCGATCATCACGAAGGCCGCGCCGAACAGTGTCGCGGTGACGATCAGGCGCAAGCGGCCGGTCTCAACCGCGCGCATCGATGTACCGTGAAGGTGCAGTTTCGGCTGCCGGCTCGGCTTCACCTCCTCGCCGGGATACAGGAACAGGCGGCGGCGCTGCGAACGCATGTTCATTGCGGCCTCTTTTCACGGCGGGCTGACGGGAAGGTGGAGGCATCAGCGCTGCCTGCGAACAACAGGTTCTGCAGGCGCGCGAACAGGATGTGGCCGATCGTCTCACGCGGGGCGGCCTCGGCTTCGATTTGCGGACGAGCGCGCAAGGGCGCCGTCGGGACGGGCGGTGTGGCGCTGGGCTGTGTCCCGCGCAGCGGCAGCGCGTCGATGCTGGCCATGTTCTTCGCGGTCGCTGGCCCAAACCCCAGGTGTTCAGCCGACAGGCGGCGCAGGCGCTCGGGGTCGTTGAGATAGGTCCACTCGGCTTCGAGCACGCGAATGGCGGAGCGGTCGCGGTTCACCTGCTGCTGGCTGACGACCAGTTCGTCCTCCAGGGCCTGCACTTTGGTCTTCAGCAAGATCACGGATCCGAAGCCGGCGACGCCCAGTACGACCCACAAGAGAAATGCGATTCTCATGCGAGGCCCCCGGCGAGAGCGGTGAGCATGGGGGCCGTGGTGCGTGCGGCCACGCGCAAACGTGCCGACCTTGCGCGCGGATTGCGGTGGGTCTCTTCGTCAGACGGCGTAATGGGGCGCCGCGAAACCGGCGTAAAGGTGGCGGTGGCAGGGGCCGCACTCAAGCTCGCCGGCGTGTGCCGCGAGGGGCGGATGGCGGAACCCGAGCGCGCCTTGAGGAAGGTTTTGACGATGCGGTCTTCGAGCGAGTGGAACGAGACCACCGCGAGGATGCCACCCGGGCGCAGCAACTTCTCTGCGCCCACCAGACCGCGTTCGAGCTCGCCCAGTTCGTCGTTCACATATATGCGCAAGGCTTGGAAGGTGCGCGTCGCCGGATCGATGCCGTCCTGGGCGCGGCGCACCTCGGCGCGGATCACGTCGGCCAGGTGCAAGGTGCGTGAGAAGGGGCGCTCGCGGCGGGCTTCGACAATGGCCCGCGCTACGCGGCGCGCATGGCGCTCTTCACCGTAAATGAAGATGATGTCGGCGAGTTCCTTTTCCGACAGTGTATTGACGACGTCGGCCGCCGAGCGGCCGCTTTTTTCCATGCGCATGTCCAAAGGACCGTCGCGCAGGAAGGAGAAGCCGCGGGCGCGGTCTTCGATCTGCATCGAGCTGACGCCGAGGTCGAGCGCTACGCCGTCGACGCCGGTCAACCCGCGTGCGGCCAGCAGCTCCGCCATATCGCCGAAACGGCCCTGCACAAAGTTCAGCCGGCCCGGAAAGCGTTCCGCCAGGTTTTCGCCGCGCTTGAGTGCTTCGGGGTCGCGATCGATGGCCCAGACCACGCAGGGTGCTGCTTCGAGCACCGCTGCGGAGTAGCCGCCGGCGCCAAAGGTGCCGTCGAGGTAGATGCTGCCCTCCTTCGGGGAGAGGGCGGCGATGACTTCGCTCAAGAGGACGGGAATATGTTCAAGATCAGACGGCACGGACGAACCGGTGACGGGGGCGGAAGACATCAAGGCTCACCGCGCTTCGTGACGGCAGCAAGACGCGCGAGCTTTGCCTTTCTAAGGGCCTCCAGCGCGCTGGGTTCCCACATCCGGAAATAACTGTTCTGGCCCTCAAAACCGACTTGGTCCTTGAAGTTGGCCTTGGCGATAAATTCGTCGGGCAGGACGATGCGGCCTTCGCCGTCGAGCGGCAGTTCGCGCAGCTCGGCCATTACGTATTCGGCGGCTTCGTTGCCGGGGGTAGGCATGAAGGAATCGACGATCTGATTGCCCAGGCTTTCGAAACGGTCGAAGCCGGCGCCAATCAGGCAGGCGTCAAAGGGGGCAGGATGGACCGCGAGAGTCGCCAGCCCGCGCGCCTGCAACACGGCGCGAAACGGCGCAGGCACGGAGACGCGCCCCTTGCCGTCCAGCTTGTTAAAATATGTCCCGAAGAACACTTTCATCGCAATCGAGCCGCCCTCATAGCCCGCTCCCCTTGCGCCCGCGTCAACTTATTGTGGAATTTCAATGGGTTGAAAATTCCGCTCGAATCCCTGACGCAGGACCTTAATGGTATCTCATGGGATTTTATGGGTGTCAATGGAATTGGCCCGTAAGTCCTTGGGTTTACAAGGCTTGTTCGCGAAATGTTCCTGTAGGCGCGAACATTGCCGCGACTACAGGCGAGCAATTTTATTGCGTAATATGGCTCTATGAAGGGAACGGCGTGATGAATCCGTGGCACCCATCGGCACGATGGGGCGAAATCATCGCTCACAGGAAATACGCGCCAGATGGCCTGTAAGCCGGGTTCTGTCCGCGGGGTTTTGACACCCCGTTGGATGACCATTCCTCTGGGGTGCGCATTGCTGCGCACCTCGGCGCGACCGACCCGGACGACAGCGCGGAAACCCGCTCTTCGGCATCGCAAGCGACCCGAACGGCCGTCCCTATTTGGTCTTGCTCCAGGTGGGGTTTGCCCTGCCGGCGCTGTTACCAGAACCGCGGTGCGCTCTTACCGCACCTTTTCACCCTTACCGACAAGAAGTCGGCGGTACGTTTTCTGTGGCACTTTCCCTGGGGTTACCCCCGCCGGACGTTATCCGGCACCTTGCTTCCGTGGAGCCCGGACTTTCCTCCATTTGCCGAAACAAACAGCGGTCATCCAGCCATCTGGCGCGGGGTGAAAATGGACCCGCGGGGGGCTGAGGTCAACCGCGCGCTTCGGCGAATTGCACGGCGACGGCGGCGATGCGGGTAGCGGTTTCGTTGTCGAGTCCGCCGTCCACTTGGGCCTGGCGGTAGCGGCCCTGGAAGGCCGCGATGACATCCGTCACGGCGGAGGCGGGATTCAGAATGTCGCTGCCGAGTTCCGGCGTCATCGGCACGGCATAGCCAATCTCTGAAAGCCGGCGCAAAGCACCGGTCATGTCGGCGTGTCCGGGCAGAGTAACGGTGTCCTCGGGCCACAGCCCGATGCCGTGTTCAGACAGCTGTTGCCAAGGGAACAGTTCGCCGGGATCGGTCTTGCGTCCCGGAGCGATGTCGGAGTGGCCGAGCACATCACAAGGCGCAATGCTGTGGCGGTCCATGATCGTGCCGGCGAGTTCGATCACCGCATCGATCTGCGCGGAAGGGAACGCGCGGTAGCCGTATTCATGGCCAGGGTTGCAGATCTCAATGCCCACCGAGGTGCTGTTGAGATCGCGCAGGCCGTGCCAGAAACACACGCCGGCATGCCAGGCGCGCATCCGCTCATCGACGAGGTTGTAGACCGTGCCGTCTTCGTCGATCACATAATGCGCGCTGACTTCGTGCTTGGGGTCTGACAAGCGCTGCACAGCTTGCTCGCAGCTCGTCATGCCGGTGTAGTGCATCACCAGGTGACTCACGCGCGGCTTACCCGCGACGGGTTTGCGCGGCCCGAAGTTGGGCGAGGGGTGTGGGATGATCGAGAGTGCCACGACGTTAGACGCGCGCCCACACCAGCGCGACGGTACTCGCCACGGCCGCGGTGGCCCAGGCGCCGATCGGTGTGGCGCTCAACGCGAGCCCAGGGTCGACGACATCGGTCGTCAATGTCCCGATGATATCCATCACCGCCGGCGTACCGATCACGGCGACAGCGGCGAGAGCGATCACGAAGGCCGCATCCGTGAGATATTGGGCTTTGCGCGCGCGTGCGATGCGCTGCTCCACGTCGGCGCGGAAGGCGGCGCCGTCGAAGTCTTCGCGGCTTTGCGCGAACAGGCGCTTCAGGTCAGCATCGAATTCACTCATCGCACGTCTCCATAAGCTGACAGCAATTCTCGCATCCGCTCCGCGCCGCGCGCCACATGGGATTTCACCGTTCCCAGAGGCATGCCGGTGGTCTCGGCGATCTCGCCGTGGCTCAAGCCTTCATTATAAGACAAAACGATACACAAGCGTTCGTTCTCCTTGAGGCTCGCCAGCGCCCGGTCCAGGTCGATTCGGGCTGCTCCGGAGCCAACGTTGGGCGCTGAGAGATGTTGCGCCTCTTCGAGGGAAACGGTCGCGGCCTGGCCCTTGCGCGCCTCCGCCAGCCAACAATTCACCGCGATCTGACGCAGCCATCCGGCGAAGGCTTCCGGGTTGCGCAAGGTCTTGATGCTTTTCCAGGCCAGCACGAAAGCTTGCTGTGCCAAGTCGTCCGCAAGGGCGGCATTTCCCGATAGACGCCGCAGCAGGTTGCGCATCCAGCTTTGCCGGCGCGCGACGACTTCGCCGAAGGCGTCGTCGTTACCTGCCATGGCTAGGATCACCACGGCGGACTCGGCAAGGCTCGCGAAGCTGGTGCGGGTGTCGGGCACGCGACGTGGACCTGCACCCTATACCTGAGGCGGCAACGTAGGTTGCGCCGGCTTGGCGAGCGATGCCACTAAAAGGCCGATGCCAATGCTCCCCACGAGAGCCCCAGCTCCCAGGAGACCCCTATCGCCGCCATCCTCGTTCCCGAGAATAAAATACATGGCGGCCAAACCAACGCCGACGAAGGCGACAATGATGCCGCCCACCCGAAGGCGTCCCGGACCATAGCGGCGTGGCGGCTCGAGCAGCTTTTCGATCACCCCCGCATCGAGCACCTGGCCTTTTTCGATCGCCATGCGGATGGTTTGTTCAGCCTCGCGGCGGCGCGCATGGCGGAAATAAAAAACGATGAAGACAACGGTGCCAGCAAATAGGAAAGGTACGATATTTTCAATTATCTCATTCAGGTGTTCCATGGCTTTACTCCTTTGCAATGGGACTCGTAGGGATAGATGCGCCCGGGCAGTCGTTTGGATGCACCGGCACGCAAAATATTTTCAAGGCCGACTCTAATCGCGCCGGATGCGGCGCGCGATCATGCGTTTGGCCTGGATTTCCGCCGAAATCGCCTCGGCGCTGCACAAAAGGACGGCGGCGGCGACCAGCATGGGCAGGGCTGTGAAAAGGATGGTGGTGAGGTCGTACATTTTGCATCTCCTGTGAGGTGTGGTTCTCACGGAAGAAGATGCGCGCGCTCCCCCAATTGGATGCGCTGGAGGCTAAATATTAAACGCCCTATTTTTTCAAGCGCGCAATCACGCTCTACTTCTTCACGAACTTTCGCACAGTCATCAAAAAGTCCGCACCGTAGACATTGCCCTGGCTATCCACCGTCACGCCCTCGGCAAGACTGGAGGCGCCCGGATAAGGGTAAGGACAGGGATCGGGAATGAAGGCGGTGACCTTGCCGTCGAGCGCGCTGCCGATTCTGATGCCGCGTTTGGTGCCGGGATTGAAGCCGTAGCCCGTCTGCGCGAGGGTGCCGTATCCGAGGTTGGTGCGGCCGTCGCGTGACTCAGAGTCGGCGACGTAGATCGTGTCGGTGCGCTTGTCGATGTAAATGCCGCTCGGGCGTCCGAACTGGAACCATTGGGCGATGAAGGTGCCGTTCTGATCGAAGATCTGGATGCGGTTGTTCTGACGGTCGCCGACAAAGAGACGCCCGCGTGAATCGAGCGCCAGCGTATGGATGACGTCGAACTCGCTAGGCCCCATACCCTTCTTGCCCCAGGTCTTGAGGAATTTACCGGTTTTGTCGAACTTCATAATGCGGGCGTTGCCGATTGCGGCACCGCCGCCGGTATGTCCGTCACCGACGAAAATATCGCCATTGGCAGCGACGGCAACATCGGTCGGCGCGTCGAACTGATCGAGGCCGGCCCCAGGCTGGCCTTTCTTGCCGAGCGTCATCAACACTTTGCCGTTGGGATCAAGCTTGACCACGACGTGGGCGCCGTTATCGGCCATCCAGAGGTTCCCTTCGGGATCGACGCTGAGCTTATGCGGCGAGACGAACAGTCCCGCGCCGAAAGACTTCAGCAGCTTGCCGGATGTGTCGAACTGAAAGATCGGATTGATGGCCGTGTTGGGCGCGCCGCAGGTGGCGCCACCCGCGCCGGATACGCCGCAGCGATCGGTCACCCAAATCGTTCCGTCGGGTGCGGTCGTGATGCTCGCGGTCGAGCCCCACTTGCGCCCAGCCGGCAATTGGCCGAAGTCGACGCCGGCGGCATAAGGATTGGGACCTTCGTTGGGTGCGCCGAGAAGCGACATCGCCGGGAGCTGCACGGGATATTGTCCCGGCGGGTACACCGGGGACGGTGATCCGGCGTTTGCAGGCGGTTTTTCCGGCACACCGCAGCTATTCGCAAAGGCGCCGGCGGGCGACACGGTAGATTGGGCATAGGCCGGAAATGCTCCGGCCGTCAGCAACAGCGCAATCATCACATTCCGCATCGTCATCCTCCCCTGGAGACCTACGCGGGCATCTTACATGAAATTGGAGGACGTTTAGCGCGCGAAAGCCGGCCGCCGCGGCTTTACATAATGTGACAGCTTGGAGATGGCCTTGTTCTCGATCTGGCGCACGCGTTCGGCGGTCAGGCCATAGAGGGCGGCGAGCTTGGCAAGCGTCGCGGGGCATTCGGTGAGGTAGCGCTTGGTGACGATCTCCTGCTCGCGCCGGTCCAGATGAGTCAGCGCCTCGCGCAACATGACCGCGCGGGTTTCACGTTCGTCGGCGGCCGATAGCACGTCCTCGGGTGTGGGCGCGCAATCCGCCACCAAGTCGCCGACTGTCAGGCCGTCGCTGCCCGGCACCGGCTGGTGCAGCGAGACGTCGGTTCCCGACATGCGCTGATCCATGGCGATGATGTCGTCCT
>CANKHC010000041.1 GCA_947481595.1 Fidelibacterota bacterium | reverse complement strand
CGAGAAGCACTGGTTCTTGCCGACGCCAACGCCTTAATACAAACAACCAGACCAAAGAAAATGGCCGCCTTGGATATTCGGCGGCCATTTTTATTTGCGCTTTCCGTTACGGCGCGGCGTAGGTCCAGAAGATCGAGGTCGCGTAGTTGGGAATGAGTTCCTGCAACCCCTCGACCAAGGGCTCGTACGGCGAGTTCTGAATGCCGTCACTGATGATGATGTCATAGATATCCTGACCGGTGATATCACCCGGCTCGGTGTCCTCGGTGTGGGTATACAAGGCAAAGCCTTTGTAAGCCCACTGCTTGGCGCCGTCGGCCGTGGTCATGGTTTCCCAATAGCCCGTGGACTGAGCATTGGCAGGTGCCAGCAGGGGTCGCCAGGTTTGCAGGCACTCCGCATCGCAGCCGCGCGTACCGATCAGGCGTCCCGTTGCCGGAACGCCGTTCAGGTTCGACGGCACAAGATGGCCACTCGTGACCAGACCCTTGGAGTCACGCCGATAGACGGTCATGCCTTTGTCGGTGGTCAGAGTGAAACCCAACTGGACAGTGTGGCCGACGCTTACACCCGGGGGCGTAAAGTACTTCACCAGCGTTGCCACTTCCCAGGACTTGGAGACGTCCACACCGTGGGCTTCGCCCGGGACAATGTCGTCGCTGTAGGTATAAAGCGCGCGACCGTTGTAGGCCCACTGCTTTCTGCCATCACGGCGCGCGACAACGGTGAAGTCGCCGATGTGGGCCGCCAACTGCGGCGCCGGCACCGGGATCCAGTGGGGCCCGCAGGTGACCGTCTTGGCGATGCAACTCTGCTTGTCGTTCTTAGGATCGCCGTCGAAGGCATAAATGGTCATGCCGCGCTGATCGATCAGGACCTGACCGAAGACATTCGGGATTTCTTCCAAACCGATACCGGCGGGAAACACGAAGTCATCCGCCGGCTTGAAGGTCGCCGCCTGCCAACCTTCCGGCAACGGCTGATCCTTTTGCACGGTCTTTACCGGGCCTTTATACTTGGGCTTATTGCCAGCATAGAACCCAGGTTCTTTGTCGTTCACGTAAGTGTAAAGCGGCTTGCCCTTGAAAGCCCACTGCTTGCTGCCGTCGGCGCGGGCGAAGACCGTCCAGTTGCCGAAGGCCTTGGCGTCTTTGGCCGCGGCGGCGGGAATAAAGGTCTTGGCGCAGTCGGCCGTGCATGCCGAAACGTTTGGCGTCACATCCTGCGCATAGGTGTAGAGCGTCAACCCAGCAGTATTGGCGTAAGCGTCCATCTGTTGGGCTGCCCCCTTCGCCTGCGGAACCGCGATGGACTGCAAGGTGATCCCGGGCGGGGTCGCCGCGACGGAAAGGTCCTTTCCGGCAGCGAAAGCCATCCCGGTGGTGATCGCCGTCAGGCCCAACGCGATCACCGATAAACCGGCCTTTTGGCGCATCGTTTTGCTCATGATCACTCTCCCCGGCACAATTCCGCTAGGCGTTCATGATCTCGGTGAACGCCCGCTTCGTCGTATTGGACTCCGTGCCCCAGGTGCTGGTGCGCACGCCCAGCGCCTGCTGCACCGTCAGGCCGACGCGCGCAACGGAATCGCCCTTCGCCTCGATCGCGTAACCGGTCTTGATGCGTCCGCCCGCCTTGCCAAAGGTCAGCATCGGCATGTTGTCGACGCCGTGGGTCTTGGCATAGCCCACATCGGTGAAGCCCAGGAGCAGCGTACGATCGAGCAGCGTGCCCGGGCCTTCCTTGAAGCCTTTGAGCGTGGTGAGTAGGTCGGCAAGGGCAGTGAAGCATTGACGGCGGAACTTGTCAGATTCGATCTGGTAGCCGACCGAAGTGTCGATGGCCTCTTCATGTGTGTACATATGATAGGTCATCGAGCTGCCGGCACGGCGCAGGTTGGAGAGCGGCTCGGAGAACAGCACGTTGATGACGTTGGTCTGACCGCAGGCCATTGCGTGCGCAAGGATGCGCGCGAACAGCTTATTGTTGGTGATGGCATCATCGATGATGTAGCCCGGAGTCGCTTCGTCGCTCTTGGCCGGGACCGTGCAGGCCTCGAGCGGTGCGGGCCGTTCCAGCATGATCTCGAGCTGCTTTTCCAACTCGCGGATCGACGTGAAATATTGATCGACGCCAGCACGGTCGGAGGCGCCCAAGCGCTTCATCAAATCCTGGCGCTGTTCAGTGATCGCCGACAGTGAGCTTTTACGCATCATATCGCCGATGTCGGGCGTGAATTCCGCGGCGTTGGGATCCTTGAACTCGGGCCCGAAGACGCGCGCGTACAACGCGGCGGGGGAATTCTCCGAGGCGTTGGCGGTAGCACCCTTGCGGCTGACACTGGTCTTCGTACCATCGCAGGCGACTTCGAGCGACTTGAAGCGCGTGCGCGTGCCAATGGTGTCAGCGACAATGGTGTCGATCGACGCGAAGCTGGGCGGTGCCGGGCTGCCGGTGGTGCAGCCAATCCAGCCGGCGTTGTGGGGCGACGCCGCATGAGAGTCGAGATAGACCTTCAGTCCGATAAAGAGATTGGTGTCGTCGCGGAACGGCTGCAGAGCAGCCATCTGCGTGCCGAACTCGTACTTCGTGCCGGCGGTCTTGGGTTCCCAATGGCCGGGATCGCAGCCGAGGCCCCAGAGCCAGGTGCCGAAGCAGGCCGGCAAAGCCTTGCCGTCGGCGAAAGCCGTGCCGTTTGAGTTGAGGAAACGATCAAGGAGGGGCAAGCCGACCGTGACGGCCCCGCCGCCCAGCATGCCGCGAAGAACATTACGACGCCCAAATCGATGTTGGGCAAATCCATTCGTGCTGCTCATGACCGCCTCATCCTCTTCCAAAATCCGCTTACGGCGCGGAAACTCGATACAACTCATCACTCAAAGCAACTTTGCGCAGGAGGTCCGGAATCCGGTAGCCCACCGACGCGAAGGTTTTCTGCAACTCCGACACCCACGGCGCTTCGCCCCGAGTCACCGTGCGCCCCAGCGCATAGGCCGATACGCGGTTGACGAGGCAGGAGGTGGTGGAGGGGTTGTCGTGCACCGCTTGGCCGAGGCCGACGGAGTCCGTGAATTTTTTACCGTCGAGCTCGCCGCTGGCATCGATGCTGGCGCCGTTCTCCGCCCGGCGGAAACCGCCACCGCCGTCGAAGTTCTCTAGCGACAGGCCCATGGGATCCATCAGCTTGTGACAGCCAGCACAAGCCGGCGTCGTCATATGCGCGGTGACACGCTCGCGCGCGGTCTTGAAATTGGGGTTATTGGTGTCCTGAACCACGGTGAAGTCGACGTTGCCCGGCGGATCGGGAACGCGCTGGCACAACACAAACTGCCGCAGGGCCTTGCCGCGCAGGGTGGGCGAACTGCGCCCGGGATGCGAGTGCAGAGCGACGAAGCTGGCATGTGTGAGAATACCGGACCGGGGATCACCCGCAGCATACTCATAGGCGCGCCAGGGATCAGCGACGGAATTCGGGCTGGTCTTTGGAAGTTTCACGCCATAAATCGAACCCAACACCGGCGTCAGGAAGGTGCGGCGTGTGGTGAAGACATCGCGGTAGTCGCCGTGCTGCTGCAAGACTACATCGAGGATCGTCAGCAGGGTCTGTTCCTGGGCATCGCGCGTCACCGGTGCCGTGAAGTTGGGATAGATCTGCGCGTCCTTGGAGAGATTGATGAACGCGTCATAACCCAACATGTCGACGAAGAAAGCGCGTACGCCGCCTTCGAGGCGCGGCGAGGACAGCAAGCGGTCGACCTGACGCGTGAGCCCCTTTTGCGTGCTGAGTTCGCCTTTCTCCGCGGCCGTCAGCAATTCGTCATCGGGGCTTGAATTCCAGAGGAAGAAGCTGAGCTGCGAGGCCTTGGAATAGGGATCGAGGCGGTACTGGCCGGCGCGGCTGGGATCCGGCTCCATCGCCTGCATGTGAAACAGAAACTGAGGCGCCTCGAGCATTACCGCCAGGCTGACGCCCAGCCCGGTGTAGAAATCCTTCGACAACTTGGCAGCTTCACCCGCGACGCGCACCTGGGCCCTGAGTTCGCGGTCGCTCAGGGGCCGGCGGAACAAGAGGCGGCCGGCCGGGCGGAGGAATTGTGTCGCACAAGCGTCATCGGCGGCTCTGGCATCCGCCGGTGTGCAAGGGATCAGGGTGCCGCGGTTTTTCTCGCTGACGACTTGGCCTGCGATGTTGCGGGCCATGCCGTCGTATTCTTCCATGCCCTTGGCCGTGATGCCGACCTTGCCGGAGCCAATGGCCAGCAGGCCACCCTCGCGCACATCGGGCTCAAAGCGCCCGCCAAAGGCAATGAAGGGTCCGAACACATCGGAGATGATTTGCCGGTATTGCTCCGGGCTCAGCCGCCGCTGAACCAGCGGGCCAGGCCCCATGACAGCGGAGGTTTCCGCCTCTCCTGCGGACCCGGCCGAGCCGCTGCCCAAGACGCTCAATGCGCCGAGCGCGGCAACCGCGGCAGCACGCCAACGCAACACCATATACCCGCCTCCCTGACGTACGTTCTAATCGCGGGACGCGACGGTCGTCGTGGCACGCGCGGGCGCGGCTTGCGAGATCTTCTTGTTGCCGGCTTTCGCCTGAACCGGATGCTCGACGAAGGCCGGAACGCCCTCGACACGGAACGCGACCGAGATGTCGCGGTTCTGGCCGGTCTTTGGATCGGGATTGGCGTCGGCGTGTTTGCGCAGGTTGTAGTAAACGCCCGGCATGTTGATGCCGAAGGACATCTCGCCCGACTCACCGGTGTGAGCGTAAGCATAATAGATGTTGTACCAGGGCATGTAGCCGCCGAGCACGCCGTCGAGCGTGCCGTCCGCCTTCATGGTCAGGCGCAGATGCGTCTGCTGCATCTTCCATTCAGTGATGACATAGGGGTCGGCGTTCATGCGGAACGGACCGGCCACGGTCGTCTCAACAACGCCGTTTTTGATTTTGGCCGGATAGACGTTCTTCTGAAAACGTTTGTCGGGATCGATGCGGAACGTGAAGTTGGTGCGCGTGCCGGAATTGGCATCCTGCTCAACGTGGTCGAGGGCGCGTTCAACGGTCACCGTGGCATCGCCGTCCTTGCTGAGATCTGCGGCATTGACGGTGATGATCCAGGCCGGCATGGCGTAGCGCACAGCATCCCAGACGTAGTTCCAATAGGTCTGCTTAACCTTCATCGAACCGCGGTGATTCTCGTGACAGCCCATCGCGCGGAAATATTGGTTGTTAATGCCCTTCTCGTGCGTATCGGGATCTTCAAAGCTGTTGGGCGATGCCGCGCCTTTACCGTCGAGGTTGAAGCCGTAGGCATGCTTGCCCGTGACTGTCGGCACCTCGGGATCGGCGATGTAGGAGGGGTACTGATAGACGTTGACCGGCTTGCCGTCCTTACGCGCGCGGTCGATCAGCATGTAGTGGACTTTGCCAGTGCCATGCCCGCCGCCGTAGCCGTTGCCGTCTTTGGTACCGTCGGCGTTGACGCCGTCCATGAGCATGTCGATCTCTTTCGCCGTCCGGCCCTGGTCAGCGAGCTGTTTGCGCGCGAAGGAGTCCTGGTCGATGGCGAGGCTTGGGCAATCGCCCTCTTCGGAATAGACCGCCTGGGTGAGCGAGCTGACCGCCCAGCTTCTGGACTCGGCATGCACGTTCCCCGCGAAACCTGTCGCCGCTACAGCCAAGCCGACGCTCAGCGTGAATGAACGGGATGCGCCCATGTTGGACTCCTCACCTATGCCACGGAAATGATTGGGGTCTATCGCATGTCGAAAGGGCGGACCGACGACGGTCCGTCAGGGGCAAACTCGCCAAATCTGTCATATGTGACACGGCGCCACTCTCCCTCGCGGCAGCACTCGCAACGTTATACGGCGGTTGTCCGAACTTGCGAAACGCCAAAAATTGCCTGTCTAAACAGCTGTTTTGCTGCGCTGCACACAGGAATGTCGACGCCCCCAAAAGCTACGGCCCGGTTTCCTTTCGAAAACCGGGCCGCTGCCTTTGGTCGTGCGAAGCGCTAGGCGCGCTTACATTTTGAAGCGGATACCCGCTCTGAATACGCGGCCCAACGAATCGTAGAGGGTCGGGTTGTTGTTGGCGACGCCCCACGGAATGCCCGTCGGACCGTTCGCAATGATCGGCGGATCGGAATTGAGCAGGTTCTGAACGTTCAGGAAGGCCTGCACCGAGTTCTTCCCGTCCTCACCTACGAGGAACGTGTAGTTGATGGCGGCGTCGTAGAACCACGCGGCCGGGATGCTATTGTTATCGATCGTCTGATTGTCGGTCGTCGACACCGGACAGCCGGTTACGCATTGGCGGTAACGTGTATCGTAGACGCCTGCGCTTGTGCCACGTGCGCTAAACGTGACCGAAATTGGGTCGTTCGAGTAGTTGGCGGAAATGCTGTAGCGCCACTTGGGAACGCCAAGGTTTCCCGTCCCCGAGAGAGAACCGACGCTGTTGTAGGCCGGGGACAGTTTGTTATCGACAACGTTCTTGAGGTAGCGCGTCGCCAGGACGCGGATTTCGGCGCTGCCGGCCCAATCCGAAACGATGCTGTCAAGGTTCGTGCCGTAGCTCGCCTCGAAGTCGAGGCCGCGCGCGAGCTGTGACGCGAAGTTAAACGGTTGGGTTCTGACGACGATTTGGGTCGGCGTGGTGGCCGCAGTCGAAAGATCCGGGGTGATCGCAGAGCAGAACTGCTTCAAGCCAGCGAAGCAGTAATCGATCACCTGCTGTCCACCGATGCTGCCGATCACGTCCTTGATGTTGATGTTGTAGTAGTCAACCGAGGCACTCAAACCGGGAATGAACTGCGGCTGAAGGACGACACCAATACCCGTCGTATCGGCCTTTTCGGGCGTGAGCGTGAGGTTGCCGACCGTCAGACCGATGTTATTGACCGGGGTGGTGCCGTGGAAGCGGTCGATAAGAGTCGTGGTTCCACCGGCGCCGCTCGAATAGAACTCATTGAGATTCGGCGCGCGGATGTCGCGAGAACGCGTCACACGCAGGCGGAGATCGTCAATGACATCCCACGTGGCGCCCACTTTCCAGGTCGTCACATATCCGGAGATCGAATAGCTGGTGGCGCGTACCGCCGCGTTCAAATCGAGCGAACGTGCCCAGACTTGATCTTTGGCGAGCGGAACAACGGTTTCTACGAAACCTTCGGTGACACTGTATTTGCCGACCGTCGGAATGTAGTTACCGATGAGCCAAGCGCCCGAAGACGCGTCCGCACGACCATCGGCGCGCTCGCGACGATGTTCAATGCCCATCGCCAGCGACACTTCTCCGGCCCAAAGTGCAAACGGGCTGCCCTGGATGTCGGCTGCCATGACATCCTGATAGAAGTGTTCGTTCAGCTGCGGGAAGCCGGTCTTGCCCGGATCGAAGTCCGGACGGCCGGAGAGATAGTTGATCGCCGCTTGGGAGTTTACGCCCTGACCAAACAAGTTGTACGGCACGCAGCCATTTGTCGGATTGGTGAGGGTCGAGCGGCAGACGATAGCGCCCGACGGGCTCCGGACAGCGTCAACCGACGTCGCGAAGCGATCGTTGCGCAACGAGCTTTCGATTCGCGCCGAGGTGCGCGACTGGCCTTTCTGGAAGTACGCGTTCCACTTCCAGTTCTTCTCAAAGGCATCGAAGTCGCCGTCAAAACCGACCACGTAGCGGTTGGTGAAGCGATCGCTGTTATTGCCAGCAATGCCGAGATCCTCGAGATAGCTGCCCATCGTGAACTGGGTAATGCCGCTTGTCGCGATCACAGCCGCGACCGAGGCCGGGATATAGGCGTTATCCGACTTCACGGTGATGTTGTTGATCTTGAAATTCAACACATCCCAGCCGACGGCATGGTTGTGCGACCAGCTTGCCTGGACAAAGCCATTGATGTGATCGGTGAATTGATAGCTCGCGCGCGCAAACACGCGTTGGGTCGCGCCGTAAGGGTCGAGCGTCACATTGTCGTTCACCAGGAGCGAGCGGTAGTCGCTGGTCACGGCATATGGATTGCCGACAATCCCATCGAAGCGGATCTGGTTCGGCGTGCCGTTCGGGCCGAAGTAGACGCCTTTGAGAGGACCGGCCGAGGTGATCACGCCGCCGCGCGTAGCTTGCCACGGAACAGCACCACGAACGTTGAGCAGGGCCGGCACGCTGGTGGTTTGTCCCAGGGCCGCGTTCGTGCCATAGGCCGGGTTATTGATAATCAAACGACCCTGCTTGTTCCACTCGCGCGGAACGCCCCAGATGCCGTAGCGGACCGACATTTCGCCGCTGACCAGCAGATGTCCGCGGCCACCACCGAATTCCGAGCCGTTCGCGATTCTGAATTTCCATTGCGGATCGTCGCCATAGGTCGTGAGGCTTCCGGAGACTTCGCCTTTCGTGCCGACGTAGGTCTTGTCGAGCACGAAGTTGACGACGCCGGCTAAGGCGTCGGAGCCGTAGGCGGCGGACGCACCACCGGTGACCACGTCGACGCGGTTCACGAGATCCTGCGGAATGTCATTGACGTCAACCAGGCCTTCGGTGGTTGAGCCCACCGATCTTTGGCCATCGAGCAGAATAAGCGTGCGCTTGGCGGTCAGGCCGCGCAGGGCGATCGTGCTCAATCCCGCGGAGTGGGCGCTGAGGCCCGCATTCGAGCTCTGGGGGCTGGCGCTGCCGGTAACGGCGGGCATCTGGCTGACGAAGTCAGCGAGGTTAGAGACCGCGGCATTTTCAATCTGCTCGGTGCCGACGACCGTCACGGGCGTGGGCTGTTCGTAGCCGGAGATCTGGATGCGCGAACCGGTGACGATGACTTCTTCGACGGCCGGATCAGCGGCCTGCTGTGCTTCGGCCGCATAGGAATAGGCCGCAACATTCAGCGCCAGCAACGAGGTGCTTGCGCACAAAGCAAACTTTGAAACAACCGAATACTTCATATCACTCCCCTAAAATGAACCTGACGTGATCGAATCTAGAATCGCAAAAACGGGCGCAGGCTCCCGCAATGGCGCGAGAGTTGTTGTTCAGTGTGCATGAAGGAATGGGGTGATGGGACCGAACGCGTGCCAGAGCGATACGCCCTGAGCGCAGCCTCGGCGCACCGAAGCGGCGCGCCTCCCCCTGAAATGTAACCTCCCAACTAACAAACTGACAAAACTGACTTAGACGGCAGGGAGCCTACTCAGCGGGGCGGATGAGCACAATTAAAAACTCAATCGCGCTTTCCGCATTCCCGGCGGGCATGGCAAATTTGCAACAGATAGCCCGGACAAAAATCATCCGCACAAAGGAAAACCGGCCGCCGGCGGTCCACTCCGAACCCGCACCGTTCTACCCGATGCACCGCACAATATGCCGCAGACGCGAAAAAGAAGCCGGCCGTTAGACAGGCCGATATCAATCTGAATCGAAACTGATCGTCAGAACTTCACGCGCAGACCACCGCGAAAAGCAAAAAGCACGCGAGCAATGGCCCGCGTGCTTTTCTTTGAGAAGGTAAGGGCCGTTTAGAAGCGGGCGACACCCCAGTTGAAGCCCGGCTTGTACAGGGCCGGGAAGCCCAAATCGTTTTCCTTATTCGGATCGTCACCCATGGTGTTGTCATAGGTGAAGTTGCCGTGGTTGTCGCCTGGCACCTTGTCACCATTGAAGGTGTAGAGCGCATAGTCTTTATAGGTCCACTGCTTCTTGCCGTCGGGAAGGACGTGCACACCCCAGTAGCCGTTCGGCTGTGCGTTCGAGGGGGCGAGGTACGGCTTCCATGACTGCAGACACGTGGCATCGCAAGCGACGTTGCGGATCATGCGGCCGACGCGCGGACGATAAGGATAATTGTGCGCCAGGCGCGTATGGGCCGGGTTGAAGGCGTTCAGATCGCGGCGATAGAGGGTCATGCCCTTGTTGGTGGTGAGCAGCATGCCTTCGGTTTTATCGTCGCGGAAGCTGACGTTCGCCGGACGGAAGTAATTGAAAACCGTCGCCAGCTGCCAGCGCTTGTCGGCATTGAGGCCGTGGACGTCGCCGGTGATGCGATCACCGTCGTAGGTGTACAGCGGCATGCCCGTGTAGGTCCATTGACGGATGCCGTCCTTGCGGTCGATCACGGACCAGTCGGCCATACCAGAGACCTTCGTGAGTTCCGGCGCCTGCACGGGCACGAACTCAGGGCACTCGGTGGCGGCTTTGTCGCACACGCGTTTGTCGCTGTTGATGTCGCCGCTGTAGACGTACATCACCTTTTGGAGAACGGCGCTGCGGGCATCGACCAGCACGATACCGCTCGCGTCGACGGTTTCCTTGATGTCGAAGCCGAAAGGCGCCTGCTGGCTGGTGGCCGACTTGGCACCGGTCGTGAGCTTGTGGATCTTCCATCCGTCGGGCAGCTTTGCCCGGATCGCCCGCCCCGGATTGCCTCTCAATCCACCCTGAGCGTCGAGTTCGGGATCGTTGCCTAACCCCATCACTTCGCCGCCTTCTTTATCATCCTTGTAGGTGTAAAGCGGCTTGCCGTCATGGGCCCATTGCTTCGCACCGCCGTCGCGCGAAATGATCGTCCAGCCGGCAATCGGCTTTGCCCGCGAGATCGGCGTTACAGGGATCCAGGTGGTGGCGCATTCGCCCGTGCAGTTGGACTTGCCAATCTCGTCTTTGTCGTAGGAATAGAGCGTCAGCCCCCTTTCGTTGGCGAACACGACTTCGGCACGCGGCACTGGATTCGGATCCATGCGCTGCATGCCGTACCCCTGCGGTGTACCTAAAGGCTGCAAGGTAATGCCGGCCGGGGTCGCATCCGATGTAAAGGGGGCCGCCTGGGCGGTCCCTGCGGCGATCACGGCGGCACTGAACAAGAAGAGCGATGTTTTGAAATTCATAACTGCCCTCATTCGCTTGAGTTTCACTCTATCGATTAGAACCGCGCTACACCCCAGTTGAAGCCCGGCTTGTAAAGCGCGGGGAAACCAGCGTCGTTATCGACGGTGGGATCATCGCCCATTGTGATGTCGTAGGTCAGATTGCCAAAATGTTGGCCGGGCGCGGTGTCACCGATGAACGTGTAGAGCGGGTAGTCCTTATAGGTCCATTGCTTCTTGCCATCGGGAAGAACGCGCACGCCCCAGTAGCCGCTGGGTTGGGCGTTGGCGGGGGCAAGGTGCGGCTTCCAGGATTTCTGACAGAGGGCATTGCAGGAAACATCCCGGATCATGCGGGCGACACGCGGACGATAAGGATAGTCGTGCGCCACGCGCGTGTGAGCCGGATTGAAGGCGTTCAAATCACGGCGATACAGCGTCAGGCCCTTGTTGGTGGTCAGAATCATGCCCTCGCTGCTGTCGCTGTAGCTGACGTTCTCGGGGCGGAAGTAATCGAACACCACGGCGAGCTGCCAACGTTTGTCGGCATTTGCGCCATGCACGTCGCCGGTGATGCGGTCGCCCTCGTAGGTGTAGAGCGGCTTACCTTTGTAGGACCACTGGCGGATGCCGTCCTTGCGATTGACCACGGCCCAATCGGGGGCACTCGCACGCGCCAATTCCGGCGCCGAGACAGGCACAAAGCCGGGGCACTCGGTGGCGGCCTTATCGCACGTGCGCTTGTCGTTATTGATATCGCCATCGTAGGCGTAGAGGACTTTCTGATGCACCCCGCTGCGCGCATCGACGAGCACCACAGCCGCAGCGTCAGCGACCTCTTTCACATCGAAGCCAAACGGAGATTGCACGTTCAAAGCGGACTTGGACGCTGTGGTGAGCTTGTGAACCTTCCAGCCGTCCGGCAGCTTGACGTTGAGAGCACCGCTTCCAGCACCGGCAAAGCCCCCGATGCCCGGGTCAGTCTCCGTCGGCGCGCCGACGCCCATGACGTCGCCGCCTTCCTTGTCGTCCTTGTGGGTGTAAAGCGGCTTGCCCTCATGCGCCCACTGCTTCACGCCGCTCGGGTGCGAGACGATGGTCCACCCCGGGATCGCCTTGGCGCGGGCCACCGGAACGAGGGGGCGCCATGTGGCTGCACAGTCGGCCGTACAATTCGACTTGCCGACTTCGTCTTTGTCGGAGGTATAAAGCGTCAATCCCATCTCGTTCGCATAGGTCACCTCGGGGCGCGGCGCCGGAGACGCGTCCATACGTTGCATGCCGTAGCCCTGAGCCCGGCCGATAGGCTGGAACGTGACGCCTAAGGGGGTTGCTGCCGTCGTGAAGCTTGCGGCATATGCGGGGACCGCGAAGATCGCGGCGGCGCTGAAGAGAAGGATTGAGGCTTTTGCGTTCATGGTGCCACTTCACAAGTTAGAGCCGTTGATACAAAACGAACTGTTCACTTCGTCGAAGCTTCGGCCAGAAGCACGCAGACTAGGTTAGCGCTAGCGGTCGGTGTGGTCGTACTTTCTGCTTCTGGGCCAAGTTCGTGCTGCCGTTCTCACCGCCGCCAAACGCGGGGTCCGGAAGGCGGAATTATATCAGGGCTTGTACGGACAATAAAAGGGGGCGAGCTCCCTGCCCCTTCAAAAAGCAGAATGGGCAAAAAGCAGAAAAGGCATGTGGGCGTTGGCCCACATGCCTTTTCATCAAGTCGTGAGGGGCCCCTTAGAAGCGGGCAACACCCCAGTTGAAACCCGGCTTGTAGAGCGCCGGGAAACCAGCATCATTTTCCTTAGTCGGATCGTCGCCCATAGTCTGGTCGTAGGTGAAATTGCCGTGATTGTCGCCTGGGGCCTTATCACCCACAAACGTGTAGAGCGCGTAGTCCTTATAGGTCCACTGCTTCTTGCCATCGGGGAGGACGTGTACGCCCCAATAGCCGTTTGGAAGGGCGTTCGAGGGCGCCATGTACGGTTTGAAGGATTGCAGGCAGGTGGCGTCGCAAGCGACGTCACGGATCATGCGGCCGACGCGCGGACGGTAGGGATAATTGTGTGCGAGGCGGGTATGCGCCGGATTGAAGGCGTTCAAGTCGCGACGGTACAGGGTCATGCCCTTGTTGGTCGTCAGCAGCATGCCTTCGGTCTTGTCATCGCGGAAGGTGACATTCGCCGGGCGGTAGTAGCTGAACACCGTCGCAAGCTGCCAGCGCTTGTCGATCTCGGTTCCATGAACGTCACCCGTGATCCGGTCGCCCTCGTAGGTGTAAAGGGGCAAGCCCTTAAAGGTCCACTGGCGGATGCCGTCCTTGCGGTCGATCACACCCCAGTCAGCCATACCCGAAACCCTGGTGAGCTCCGGCGCCTGAACGGGGGTGAAGCCCGTGCATTCCATGTCGGCTTTATCGCACACGCGCTTGTCGTTGTTGATGTCGCCGTTATAGACGTACATCACCTTCTGGAGCACGGGGCTGCGGGCATCAACGAGTACGACGCCAGCGGCGTCGACGGTTTCCTTGATGTCGAAACCGAAGGGTGACTGCAGGCCGGCCGCCGACTTCGCACCGGTGGTCAGCTTGTGGATCTTCCAGCCTTCCGGAAGCTTCGCGGTCAGCGCGCGGCCGGCGTTACCGCCCGTCCCGCCACTGGCATCGAGCTCGGGGGCATTGCCCAGGCCGAACACGTCGCCGCCTTCTTTGTCGCCCTTGTAGGTATAGAGCGGCTTGCCCTCATGCGCCCACTGCTTCACGCCGCTCGGGTGCGAAATGATCGTCCAGCCCTTGATGGGTTTCGCTTTGGCGAGGGGTGATACAGGGAGCCAGGTGGCGGCGCACTCAGCCGTGCAATTGGACTTTCCGGCTTCGTCTTTGTCGCTGGTGTAGAGCGTCAGCCCCTTCTCGTTGGAGAAAACCACCTCGGCGCGCGGCACGGGGTTGGCATCCATGCGCTGCATGCCGTAGCCCTGCGGCCTGCCGAGAGGTTGAAAGGTGATACCTGCCGGCGTCGCATCCGTGGTGAACGGAGCCGCCTGAACCGTGCTGGTGATGGCCGCCGCAGCGCTGAATAAGAAGAGCGATACTTTAAACTTCATGACGTCACTTCTCTCGCTTAAAAATTCGTTGTCCCAATAAAAATAACGGGCAAAGCCGCTTAGAAGCGAGCGACACCCCAGTTGAAGCCCGGCTTGTACAACGCCGGGAAGCCCAAGTCGTTTTCCTTGTTCGGATCGTCACCCATGGTGTTGTCATAGGTGAAGTTGCCGTGGTTATCACCCGGCGCCTTGTCGTTCACGAAGGTGTAGAGAGCGTAGTCCTTATAGGTCCACTGCTTCTTGCCGTCGGGAAGCACATGCACACCCCAATAGCCGTTCGGCTGAGCGTTGGAGGGCGCCAGATGCGGTTTCCAGGATTGCAAGCAGGTGGCATCACAAGCGACGCTGCGGATCATGCGACCGACGCGCGGACGGTACGGATAGTTGTGCGCCAGACGCGTGTGCGCCGGGTTGAAGGCGTTCAGGTCGCGGCGATAGAGGGTCATGCCTTTGTTGGTGGTCAGCAGCATGCCTTCGGTTTTGTCGTCGCGGAAACCCACGTTTTCTGGGCGGAAATAGGTCAAGACCGTCGCCAGTTGCCAGCGCTTGTCGGCTTCGGTTCCATGAACGTCGCCTGTAATCCGGTCGCCATCGTAGGTGTACAGAGGCAGGTTCTTGTACGTCCACTGGCGGATGCCGTCACTACGGTCGATCACACCCCAGTCCGCTATGCCAGAGACCCTGGTCAGTTCCGGCGCCTGAACCGGAGTGAAGCCGGTGCACTCGGTGTCCGCCTTGTCGCACAGGCGCTTGTCGTTGTTGATGTCACCGATATAGACGTACATGACCTTCTGATGCACGGCGCTGCGTGCATCGACCAGCACGATACCAGCAGCATCGACGGTTTCCTTGATATCAAAACCGAAGGGCGCTTGGATGCCGGCGGCGGATTTCGCGCCGGTGGTCAGCTTGTGGATCTTCCAACCTTCGGGAAGCTTCGCGGTCAGTGCTTTGCCGGGATTGCCGGCGTAATTGTAGTTCACGTCGAGTTCGGGATCGTTGCCAAGCCCGAGGACGTCGCCCGGCTCCTTATCATCCTTGTGGAGGTAGAGCGGCTTGCCGTCATGGGCCCACTGCTTCTTGCCGCCTTCGCGCGAGATGATCGTCCAGCCTGGAACGGCCTTGGCGCGAGAGAGGGGCGTCAGCGGAATCCACGTCGTGGCGCACTCAGCCGTGCAATTGGATTTGCCGATTTCGTCTTTGTCGTAGGTGTAAAGCGTGTGGCCATTGTCACTGGCGAATACCACTTCAGCGCGGGGCACAGGGTTCGGATCCATGCGCTGCATGCCGTAGCCCTGAGGCCGGCCCAGCGGCTGGAAGGTGATGCCCGCCGGCGTCGCCGCGGTTGTGAAAGTCGCTGCGTCGGCTGATCCGACAAGGATCGCCGTTGCGCCGATCAGAAGCAGAGAAGCGTTGCGATACATCTCTTTCACTCCAGCACTTTAGTTACACCTCAAGCGCATCCGGCAAGCGTGTTCTTGCCGGTCACGCCGTATTTACTCAAGCTACCTGTGACTTAGAAGCGCGCAACACCCCAGTTGAAGCCCGGCTTATAGAGCGCCGGGAAACCAGCGTCGTTGTCGACGGTCGGGTCGTCGCCCATCGTAATGTCGTAGGTCAAGTTGCCAAACTGATCGCCCGGCGCCTTGTCACCGACGTAGGTGTAGAGCGCGTAGTCTTTATAGGTCCACTGCTTCTTGCCGTCGGGAAGCACATGCACGCCCCAATAACCGCTGGGCTGCGCGTTTGCGGGCGCGAGATGCGGCTTCCAGGATTTCTGGCAGACGGCATTGCAGGCGACGTCGCGGATCATGCGGCCGACGCGCGGGCGATAAGGATAATCGTGCGCGACGCGGGTATGCGCCGGGTTGAAAGCATTCAGGTCGCGGCGATAGAGGGTCATGCCCTTGTTGGTTGTGAGGACCATGCCCTCGCTGCCGTCGCTGTAGCTGACATTCTCGGGGCGGAAGTAATCGAACACCACCGCGAGCTGCCAGCGCTTATCAGCCGCTGCGCCATGCACGTCGCCGGTAATGCGGTCACCTTCGTAGGTGTACAGGGGCTTGCCCTTGTAGGACCACTGACGGATGCCGTCCTTGCGGTTGATTACAGACCAGTCGGCCGCGCTCGCGCGGGCCAGTTCCGGAGCCTGCACAGGCACGAAGTTCGGGCACTCGGTGGCGGCCTTGTCGCACACGCGCTTATCGTTGGTGATGTCGCCGTTGTAGGCATAAAGGACCTTCTGAAGCACGGCGCTGCGGTCATCGACCAGCACTGCGGCCGCGGCATCGGTGACTTCCCTGACCTCGAAGCCGAACGGCGAGGCGATGCCTGCCGCATTCTTCGCACCCGTCGTGAGCTTGTGGACTTTCCAGCCGTCCGGCAGCTTGGCATTCAGACCACGGCCGTTGGCGCCGCCGTAGCCGCCGCCTTCCGTATCATAGCCGAGACCAATGACGTCACCGCCTTCCTTATCGTCCTTGTGACGGTAGAGCGGCTTGCCGTTATGGGCCCACTGCTTCACACCGCTCGGGTGCGAAATGATGGTCCAACCCGGGATCTCCTTGGCGCGGGCGACAGGAACAGCGGGAAGCCAAGTGGTTGCACAGTCCCCGGTGCAGTTTGACTTTCCCGCCTCATCCTTATCAAACGTATACAGCGTCAATCCATTCTCGTTCGAATATGCCACCTCAGGCCGCGGCGTAGGACGGGCGTCCATACGCTGCGCGCCGTAGCCCTGGGCCCTGCCGATGGGCTGGTAAGTCACGCCCAAAGGTGCCGCTGCCGTCGTGAAGCTGGCAGCAAACGCAGGAGCCGCGAAGACAGCGGCCGTGCTGAGGAGGAGGATCGACGCTTTGACGCTCATCTTTCTCACTTCATAAGCTGACGTTGAAACGAAACGCATTGCTCACTTAGTCGATTCAAGAAAGAGGCCTGCGGGGAAATACCCCGCAGGCCCTTTTTTCGTTAGGCCAGGATCTCAGTGAACGGCTTGTTCACCTTGTTCGATTCCGTGCCCCACTCGGCAGTCGGAACGCCCATGACCATCTGCGCCGTCAGACCGACCTTCGCGGTGGTGATGCCGCTCGCCGGAACGTGCAGACCGGTCTTCACGCGGCCACCAGCGCCACCAGCCAGCATCATCGGCAGGTTTTCTTGGCTGTGGATCTGCGCCTTGCCGACGTCGGTGCTGTACATGATCAAGCTGCGATCGAGCATCGACTGGTCGCCGACTTTGAAGCCGTCGAGGGTCATCAGGTAGTAGGCTAGGCTTTCCGCGACGCGCTGTTGGAACCAAGCGACCTGCGGCTGGTAGCCGAGCTGCAGATCCCAAGCTTCTTCGTGCGTCGAGACGTGGAAGGTCATCGACGAACCCGGACGACGCAGCGGCGAACCGCCGCCACCGCCCGAGAGGCTCATGTTGATGACGCGGGTCTGGTCGCACGCGATGGCGAAGGCCATCAGGCGGGCGAACAGGTTGTGATCGCGCTGCACGTCACGGATATCGGTGCCGTGAGTGGTGGCAGCTTCTTCACCTTCGGTCTTCGGAACCGAGCAGCCGACGATGGGCTCCGGCTTTTCGAGACGCAGAGCGAGTTGCTGCTCGAGCTGACGCAGCGAAGTGAAGTATTCGTCGAGGCGGGCTTTATCGGAAGCACCCAGCTTCGCGTTCATCGACACGCGACGCTCGGAGATCGCCGAGAGCACGCTCTGGCGGGCCATCACGGACGGATCCGGCGTAAAGTCAGCCGCGTTCGGGTCCTTGAATTCCGGCCCAAACAGGCGGTTGTACATCGACAGCGGGTTGGACTCAGCGACGTTGCGCGACGTGGCGGAACGCTGGCTGAAGCTTTCGTTGCTGCCGTCCGAACGGGCTTCCAGCGAGCGGAAGCGGGTGGTGGTGCCGATCGAGTCAGCGATGATGGTGTCGAGGCTGGGCAGGTTGAGGCCCGGCTTCGGATGTCCGCCGTTCAAGCAAACCGCGGGGCCCGAACCGTGCGGGTTCAGCGGGTTGGAGTCCATGAACGCGCGCATGCCGGAGAAGATGGTGACCTTGTGCTTGATCGGGTCCATCGCCTTCAGCAGGAAGTTGTTTTCGTAGTTGGCGCCAACGCCCTTCGGCTCCCAGAAGCCGGGGGTGAAGCCAAGGCCCTGGTTCCAGGTACCGAAGTACACCGGCAGAGCGCGGCCATCGGCGAGCGCATCGCCGTTGCTGTTCAAGAAGCAATCGAGGAACGGCAGACCAACCGAGACGGCGGTGCCGCCCAGCATGCCACGGAGAACGTTTCTGCGGCTCGGGTTCTTATTCAGTAACATTTGGGACTCCTTATTTTGATCTATTGGATGAGTTGTTTTTAGGTACTTGCTGCTGCGTTTAGTTAAGAGCTGCTGACTTCACCGCGGTCTGCTGCGGCTCCGCGACGCGGAAAAACTCCGGACTGGTGGCGATCCTGCGGAAAAGATCAGGCAGCCGGTACTTGTCTTGTTCGGCGAAAGCTTTCGTAAGGCCAGTGTACCAGGCCTTCTCCCCCCCGGCAATTTCGCGACCCAGACCGTAGGCTACGGCGCGATTAACAATACAACTTAGGGTTGCCGGTTCGTCATGGAGCACTTTAATGAGCTCCAAAGAGTCCTTGAACGGCTTGCCGTTAAAGGCCCCGCTGGTATCGATTTTCACGCCGTTTTCCGTCGTCCGGTAGCTTCCGGCGCCGTCAAACGTTTCCAGCGACAGGCCCATTGGGTCCATCACCTTGTGACAGCCCGCGCAAGCCGGCGTGGTCATGTGGGCTTCCACACGGGCACGGGCGGTCTTGTAGAGCGGATTCGAGGTGTCCTGGACGACGTTGAAGTTCACGTTCGCCGGCGGATCGGGCACCTTCTGGCACAGGAAGACTTCACGCAGGGCCTTGCCGCGGATGGTCGGCGACGAACGGCCCGGGTGAGAGTGAAGAGCAGTGAAGCTGATGTGCGAGAGCACGCCCGCACGCGCGTCACCTTCGGGGTATTCAACGGCCTGCCATGCCGGCGGCTCCATGCTCGCCGTGGTCTTGACCAGCGGGTAGTTGTAGATCGCCGCCAAGGTCGTGGTCAGGAAAGTCTTACGCGTGGTGAAGATGTCGCGGTAGTCGCCTTTGTTGGTGACCAGGAGGTCAACCAACGTGCGCAGGGTCTGCTCCTCGGATTCCGCCGACACCGTCAGCGTGAATTTCGGGAACACCGTGCCGTCCTTCTGCAGGGCAGAGTACTCATCAAAGTGCAGCATGTCAGCGAAGAAGCTGCGCACTGCGCCTTCGAAACGGCGTGAGGCGATCATGCGATCGACCTGCTTGTTCGTGCCGGCCTGCGTGCTGAGCTCGCCGGCTTCGGCGGCACGGAGCAATTCGCTATCAGGCTGGGCGTTCCAAAGGAAGAAGCTGAGACGCGACGCTTTCGAATAGTCGTCGAGTTCGAAACCGCCATCGGAGCTGCTCTTCACGTTTTCCTGACGGAACAGGAATTCCGGCGAGACCATCATGCTGGCCAAGCTGAAGCCGATACCGTCGTAGAAGCTGCGAACCTTTTCGGCGGCTTCGGCGGCGACCTTGACCTGCAGCTGCACTTCCTGATCCGTCAGCGGACGGCGGAAGAGAATGCGGCCAGTGGTCTTGAAGAATTCGGCGGCGCAAGCGTTATCAGCAGCGCGCTCGTTCGCCGGCTTGCAAGGCACCAGGTAGGCGCGATGCTGCGGGTCGGTGACCTGAGAGGAAATCGCGCGGCCCATCGAGTCAAACGACTGCAGCTGCGTGGCGCTGATGCTGGTTTCGCCGGTGCTGACAGCCAGCAGGCCGCCCTGGTCGGGACGACCGCGCAGTTCCGTCGCGAACTGACCGTTGACTTCGATGTCCGGGCCGAAGGTGTCGGCAATAACCTGACGATACTGCTCCTGCGTCAGCAGATGCATCTTGGCCGGACCAGCCTTAGCCACAGCCGCGGCCGCCGGTTCGTCAGCCGAGTTCGCGCTCGCCGCCAACGCACAGGTAATTGCCACTGCGCTCAGGCAGCTGAGAAGCTGCGATTTGGTTGCCGGTACTTTTGTCAAAAACGTCATTGTTTGTTCCTCTGTCTCTCGTGTTTTTCGTTTATCGCCCTGCAACTTTTTTCTTCCCCGTCGAGACCGCAAAAGCGGGCACGGCTTCGAGGAAATAGGCAGTCGAAATTGATCTATTCTGGCCTGTCTTCGGATCTGGATCGCCGTCCGCGGCTTTGCGGAGGTTGTAGTAGAGGCCAACCCAGTCCACGCCCATATTGGCCTGGAGGCCCGTGCTCATCGCATCTTTCCACGGCATGTAGCCGCCCAAGAGACCCTGCAAAGAGCCATCGGGACGGACTTTGAAGCTGAGCTGCGCACGCTGCAGTTCAAAGCGATGCATCATCATTTCATCGCCCCAGATCGCCAGGAGATCGCCCGGTTCCGTGAGCTTGATTTCGCCGTTCTTGATCTCGCCCTTCAACACATGGTGCGAACGCGGATCGGCGTTGATGCGGAAGGTCATGTCGCGCAGCACGTTGGACTGCGCATCGCGCTCGACGTGATCAATCGAGACATCGAAAGTAACGGTAACGGGGCCGTCCTTGGACAGATCGTCGCCCGTGATCGTCAACAGCCATGCCGGCATGCCGTTCTGCACCAGGTGCCAAGCCTGGTCGTGCGCGCCGGGGATGATTTTTTCGTCACCGCGAAACACCGTGAAGCAGCCCATAGCGCGGAACATCTGATTGTCCACACCCTTCTCATGGGTCTTGGGATCTTCGAAGCTGCCGG
>CANKHC010000040.1 GCA_947481595.1 Fidelibacterota bacterium | reverse complement strand
TCGATCGCCAATGCGATCTACGGCCTCTTTGTGCTGCCGGAATCCCTCGCACCGGAAAAACGCCGCGCCGTGGCGTGGAAGCGCGCCAACCCCGTGGGCTCGCTGATCCTTTTGCGCAGCCATCCCGAACTGACGGGCCTCGCGATGGTGCACTTCCTCTACACCCTGGCGCACAACGTGTTGCCGACGGTGTTTGTGCTTTATGCCGGCTACCGCTACGGCTGGAACGAGACCACGGTGGGCCTGACCATGGCGGGCTCGGGCCTAGCGATGATGCTGGTCCAAGGCGTGCTGGTGAAGCCGGCGGTGGCGCGCTTCGGCGAACGCCGCGCGCTGGTGATGGGGCTGGCTTGCGCCGTAGTCGGCTTCATCATTTACGGCGCGGCGCCGCGCGGCGAACTTTTCTGGGTCGGCATTCCGATCCTAGCCCTTTGGGGACTTTATGGCCCTTCGTCGCAAGGCCTGATGACGCGCCGTGTGAATTCTTCGGAACAGGGAGAACTACAAGGCGCGCTATCCAGCATCATGGGCATCACCGGGATGATTGGTCCGGGCCTCTTCACGCTAATTTTCGCGCACTTTATTGCCACGGGCCGCAGCTTCATCATTCCCGGCGCGCCCTTCTTCATGGCGGCCCTTTTGGTCCTTGCCGCCATTCTGCTCGCGTGGCGCGTAACCCGTCCGGGGATCGCCCCCGTAAACCCCTGAATCGCCGCCGATTTTTCTAACGGTTGCGGGGCTTGAAATCGGTTCAGTGCTTCCTATCTGGAAAGCGTGACGGATGCCTTCGGGGTCCGTCACGCGCGGCCAAAGCGGCGCGAGCCAGATGGCGGATCCATAAGGGTCCGCTGCGAAAAGCGCCGCAGTATTGCTCATTGGAGAATACACATATGCGTACCTTTGACCTTTCCCCCCTGTTCCGTGCCTCCGTCGGTTTTGACAATCTCGCGCGTGTTTTCGACGCCGCGACCCGTCCCGACGATTCCCATTTTTCCTATCCGCCGTACAACATCGCGAAGGCCGGTGAGGATGCTTACCGCATCACCTTTGCCGTCGCGGGCTTCGGCGAAAACGACCTCGATGTTCTTGTCGAGAACAACACGCTTACGGTCCGCGGCAAGACCGCGCCGGATGCCGACAAGACGGCCTACCTTTACCGCGGCATCGCCGGGCGTTCCTTCGAGCGCAAGTTCGAGCTCGCCAATCACATCCAAGTGGACGGCGCGCGCATTGAGAACGGTCTCTTGCACATCGACCTGAAGCGCGTCGTGCCCGAAGCCTTGAAGCCGCGCAAGATCGCGATCAGCGCTGAACCGGCGCAAGGTGCACTCAACCTCGCCAAGGCCGCCTAACAAACGACAAAGGGGGCGGCCCCTAAGAGCCGCCCCCTCCTGATCTTGCAGACGCCGCGCTACGTTGTGCTCTGAGTCCCGTCCTCCCCCTCCACGGGATCCCCGCTCAGACCGACGTAGCGCGGTCTTTCTTTTTATTGGTGGCGTGTCCGGACAGAAAACCGGTTTCCACTTTTCTTGGACACGCTCTTACGCTTTCAACGACCGATAGATCAGCCGCAGGAAGTTGGTGGTCGCCATTTCATTGGCGCCGGCTTGTTTCTCCAGATCCTGGATCGGCTTCGCGTTCACCACATCATCCTCGCTCTTGCCGTCTTTGATCAGCTTGGCGACGCGGTCCCGTGCCGTCGCCAGCAGGGCGCGGTACTGCGTGAGCTCGGCTTTGTTCATTAGCGCGCCGTGACCGGGGACGATCTTGGTCGTATCGTTGGAGATCTTGAGGTAGTTGTCCACGGCGGTGACCAGGCCGTTGATGCTGCCGCCCACGGCCACATCGATATTGGGATAGCGGTTGCCGGTGCTGACGATGTCGCCAGTGGCGAGCACATTGGCGTCGGCGAAATAAATCGCGCTGTCGCCGTCGGTATGCGCGCGCGGCTGATGCATCACTTGCGCCGCGCGGCCGCGCACCATGACGCTGGTGGTCTCGGCGTTATAGGGCTGCTTCGGCAGAGCATCGCCCGATACTGCCGGAGGCGTGGCACCAGTCAGGGCATTGGCGACCGGCATCGACAGACGTTTGTTGATGTTGGCGTGGGCTACGACCACGGCGCCGTCCTTCTGGAAGGGTGCGTCGCCGCCGGTGTGATCGCCGTGATAGTGGGTATTGATGATGTATTTGATCGGCTGCGGCGACAGCTTGGCGACCGCGGCCTTGATTTTGTCATGCAGCGGCGCGAATTCGGTGTCGACCATGATGACGCCATCGTCACCGACGGCGACGGTGATGTTGCCGCCTTGACCCTCGAGCATATAGGTCTTGGTGCCGAGGTCGGTGGTCTTGATCTCGACCTTGGAGTAATCGGGCGCTTCGCCGGCGAAGGCGAGATTTGTAGAAACGAGACTGGCTACAAGCAGCGGTGCGGCAAAAGCAAGCACCGCGCGGCGCGCGGTTTTCGATGTGAAATGCATGGAGGCTCTCCCTGTTGCGGACACTTTTTTCGCAGACAGGCATTTTACGCCGCGCGCGCCTCGTGAAACAATGGCGCCCCTCAACCTTCACGCTTCTGTGACAGCATGATGTCGAACTTAGTCACCTTCTACAAAGGATTGGGCACCGACACAGCCGGACGCACAATCGACGAGATTTGGGGCTGGGATCACCGGCGCCTGGAGATGGTGCACGATTTCATCCAGTGGCTTTTCCCCCTGCCGGAACCGTCGCGGTTCAATCCCGACGCCCCCTTGCTGACGCCTGACGACATCGCCGCCTTTCGTGCCGATCCCGCCCTGCGGGACCGTGGGCGCCGTTCGCTGGATGTGATGCTGGAATTCTATGGCCTCTCACGCGCCGGCACGGAGATAACCCGGGGTGCGAATTTCGCCGCCCGCGCCAATGTGTGGCTAGAGCCCGCCAACCACAATCATCTGCGTCTGACACGCATTCTGCTCTTCCTGCGCCATGCGGGCCTCGGTGCTGAAGCTGCCGGCCTCCTGGCCTGTCTCGAACACATCGCCGAACACGAAGGTGCGGGTATTGTCACGGGGCGCACGCTTTCCTTTTGGCGGAGCGATGCACGTAACGCGTGAGCGGGCAAAGTTTGTAAGAACCATTTTGCCTTGCGTGACGTTTCTCCTGCTGAAGGACGGACACCTCGCTGTGGTGTCCCCACGAACGAAGAAGGAGGATTCCATGAACGACAATAGCGGACTTTATTTTATCGTCGGCGGCCTGGCCGTCCTGGTGATCGGCGTACTCTATTTTGGCGGCGTGATTCCGCATGGCAGCAGCTCGAGCAAGAGCACGACTATCGAGCGCACCCTGACCCCGGATTCCAGCTCGACCACCACGACGACCACCAAGACCAACTAACCTTTTTACCAGGCGGCTTCTGCCTGGCTCATACAGTCCCCCACGCTTGGCTTTCCGCCAGGCGTGGGGGTTTGCCTTCTTGGGACACCGGCTCACCCAGCAACTGGCGCATGCGTCCAATCACCGCGCAGAGATCGGCAGGCGCGTGGAGGGGCGCCGCAAAATTCACCGAAACCGCGGTGGGTTTCATGTTGAGGGCAATCATCGCCAGCAGCTGCAAGGCGGCCGCGCGCTTGTCGCGGGCAGCGGGCTCGTGTTGGAGGCGGGTCAGCCAGTGACGGGCGGCCTTGCGCCAGATTACGCCGCGCACAAGAGTTGGAACGATCAGCGTCTCCGGGGCGAGACGGGTGATCAGCCGCGCGGTATCCGCCCAGGCGTTGAGCGATTGCATCGCACCGGGAGCGACGTCGGGATCGGGTTCGATACAGCCGGCGGGGAACGTCAGCACGGCGCCGCCCTGCTTCAGATGATCGGCAACCGCGTGGGCGACAATCACCCGCCGTCCCAGATTGGCGTCGACGAAAAAGATGTGCTTTGAGGCGTGAGGTAGGGCTTCGAGGAACGGCCGGCGCGCAGCGATGATCTTTAGATCGGGCCGGCCGATGGCGGCGATCAGCGTCAGGGTATCGGTCATGCCGGGATGGTTGGCGAGGAACAACGCCGGCCCTTGCGCCGGAAGGTGTTGCGCACCGCCGATGGTGACGCCGCGGATGTAGTGCGTGCGCAAAAGCGCGCGCGCCGGGCTGACGAGCTCGAGGGCCGTGCCCACAGCCTTGTCGAAGGCGGTCATCTGGTCGGCGAAAATGCGCGCGGGGATGTGGAAGAAGGGGCGCAGCAAGGGCGCCAGCAGGGAGCCGCAGCCCAACGAGGCGATCAGATCATCCAGGTTCAGACGGATGAGATCCGCACGCGGCGACGACATCCAGCAGTCCCCCCTGTGGGTTTGTCCGCCCCTGAAGACTAGCACAATCTGTGCGTTAGGAGATGTCCTCGCTGCGCTTAGATTTCGGAGGACCGACCGTTGCCCGTATCAAATTCCGTCCTATATACTGACGCGCGTCACAAAACTATACCAAAGCCCATGCGCGTCCCAGACCTTGCCATACAGCCGCACAGGCTTACCCCGCTCGAACTCCAGCAGCTTGTCGGTATCGACGCCCAGGTGGTTCTGGAGGTCGGCGCGAATGATGGCGCCGACACCGTGCTCCTGCTCAATGTGTTTCCCAGCGCGACCATCTACGCCTTCGAGCCCGACGCCCGCGCGGCGGCGAATTTCAAGGCCAAAGGCCACCACCCGCGTGTCAAATTCTTCGAGGCCGCGCTCGGCGCCTACGACGGCCAAGCCCTGTTTCACGTCAGCACCGGCCAGCCGCCAGGGGTCACAGCGGAACAAAAAGCGCGTTATGCGCAAGGCTGGGACGAATCTGGTTCGCTGCGCGCGCCCAAGAACGTCACGTCGGTTTGGCCGTGGCTCAAGTTTGAAGAAACCAAAACCGTTGCTGTCCAGCGCCTCGACACCTGGGCGCAAGCACAAGGCGTGGGGAAGATCGATTTCATTTGGGCCGACATCCAGGGCGCCGAAGGTGACCTGATCGCGGGCGTCGTCGATGCGCTGCTGCGGACCCGGTACCTGTACACTGAATACAACAACGACGAGCAATACGAAGGCCAGTTGAACCTGCACCAGCTCCTCAGTATCCTGCCGACGTTCACGGTCCACACGCTCTACCAGACAGACGTTCTGTTGAAAAACACCTGGTCGCCCGCGGCGCCGTGACGGCGCTTGTCTAGCGAGCGATCAACAGACACATGAACATCGTGTCTGTTGCATGAGTGGTGCCCGCTGCCCGACTTGAACGGGCACGCTCCGATGAAGGAACTACGGATTTTAAGTCCGTTGCGTCTACCAATTCCGCCAAGCGGGCACGAGGGGGGCAGAGAACGCATCACCCTAATGGGCCGCACGCGCAAGGGCAACGCCGGCGGCGGTCGTGGAAAATCGTTCGTGGACGGATTGTTGATCGTCACAGATAATCAGCCGCATGCGTTCAAGGCCGCAACTGCAGCAGGGCAAGGCCCTCACCGTCGACGAGGTCCTGGCGTGGGTGGGACCCGAGGCGCGCACCATTGTTGAAATCGGTGCGCACGATGGCAGCGACACATTCTTCCTCGCCGAATTGTTTCCGCAAGCCACGATCTATGCCTTTGAGCCCGACCCGCGGGCGATCGCAAAGCTCGCGGCGCGCGGCCCCCATCCGCGCATCAAAGCCTTTGCGACCGCGATCGGCGCCTTCGACGGTGAAGCGGAATTCTATGCCAGCGGCGGGCTCATGCCGGGTGCTACGCCCGCGCAAGAGAAACGCTACCGGGACGGATGGGACAAGTCCGGTTCGCTGCGCGCGCCCAAGAATCACCTTGTCACCGACCCGTGGGTGACCTTCGACCAGCGTATCAAAGTGATGGTGCGGCGTTTGGATACATGGATGAACCTCCATGGAATTGCGCGGATCGATTTCATCTGGGCCGATGTCCAGGGTGCGGAAGCTGACATGATCGCCGGTGCGCAGAACGCGTTGGCGGTGACGCGCTACCTGTATACGGAATACAGCGACGACGAACTCTACGAAGGCCAGCCGACGCTGGACCAGATTTGCGCCTCGCTGCCGTCGTTCGTGGTGCAGAAGCGCTATTCTTCCGACGTGATGCTTAGGAACACAGCCCTCGCGCCCTAGCCGCGGTCAGGTTTCGCGGCGCAATTTCAATGCCATGAACGGCGAGAGAAGCCGCACCCCCGGAAGTTCGAGGATGCGCGTGAGGCCGCTGCGGTAGAGGACCTTGGCCACGCCCGCCAGGGCGCGCTGGCGCCGCGCGAAGGCGGGGTCGGTGAACAGCCGCGCGAACATGCGTCGCATAACGGTTTCGTCGCTCGAGAGCTTCAGTCCGGCGGTGCGGGCATAGCGCAGCACTTGCGCTTTGGTGACAAAATTCAGCGACGCCCACAGACCACCGTAGTCGTGGTCGCGCTCGTAAGCCGAAATGGCGCGAGTGAATACTCTATGCGTGAGGGCTTTGCCGACAATGATCGGCAGGCGAAAGTGCGGTTCCCACGGGAAGCTGTAATTGGGACACAAGATGACTGACTCCCCACCCGCCGCCAGCCAGCCGTGGGTCCGCGTCAGGTAGTCGCGCCAATCGGCGACGTGCTCGAAGACATTGATGGAAAAGACAAGATCGTAAGCATCCTCGGGCCTGAAGTCCTCGTAGCCTGCGCGGTGGATGGTGAGTCCGGCGCGGGCGGTGATAACCTTCAGTGGCGCTTCGGTCTTGGCGAAACCGGAGCCGACCGGTTCCAATCCTTCGAAACGGCAATCGGCGAAGTGTTTTTGCAATCGTCCAAGCAGTAGACCTGGACCGCTGCCGACCTCAAGACAGCGCAGGCTTTTCCCGCCGCGCGCGGCGATCAGGCGGGCGATGATCGGTGCGATCTCGGAGAATCCAAAGGTCGCTTCTTCATCGCACAGTGTGAAATAGGCTGGATCAGTGAAAGCATCATGGAAATCAGCGTTGGGCGTACTCATATCGTCGGCCTGACGGCGTTGGCCAGGCCGTCAACCAGACCGGTGATCGGCGACGGCCTGAGATCGAGCTGGTCCAAGGCGACGGCGGCGAACAGCTCTTCGCCAGCCAGCCAGCGTTCCTCGGCATTCGGTGTGGACAAAGCGATCTCAAGGGCGTGGGTGAGCTCGAAGTTCTGATAGGGCAGTTTCGCGATGACCAGGGCCGCGCGCAACATCACGACGAGATAGGAGCGCAGCGCGCCCAAGCTGGGCGGCGTCTGAAAGGTTTCCGTGCTGCCTTGTTGGAAAATGCGCAGGCAGCTTTCCAGCGACGTCGACAGGACCGCGCGGCACACCAGCGGCCGCACGTCGTATTCGGAGCAGGCGCCGTCCACGAGGATCGGACAATGCACGCGGTCGATTTCGCGTTGGCCCTGGGGCATGGCTTTGGATTTGGCAGCGGCCGCATAGACCCGCAAACTGGTGGCACCGTTGCCATAGACACCCCGGGCGAGGCGGAAGACTTCGGGCAGCGACGTGCTGACATAGGTGGTGCAGCAGTGAAAGCAGCCGCGCGCACAGGCGATCTGCTCTTTTAAGTGATGGGCAATGCTGACTTGCAAAAGGTCGGCGGCAAATGCCGCTGCACGGCTGGCGCGATCGCGCGCCGTGGAGTCGAGCAGGATCTTCGCCATATGGCGGGTGTTGGCCTGCACCGCGTAGGCATTCTCGCCGACCAGATTGAAAGGTTTGCCGACAAAGGCGGCGTCGTTCTTTTCGACCTCGCGCCGGATGGTGACGTCATAGCGTTCCATGAGAGGTCCTACAGCGTCGGCGCGAGGTTGGCGACCAGGGCGTTGGTCATCTCGGTCAGCGGCCCGCCGTTCTTATCAAATACGTCGGGGGGTACTTGCTCGAACAGCGGATCGCCCGCAAGCCATCTTTCCTCCGCGTCGCGGTGGTCGAGGGCGATGGCCAGGGCTTGGTTCATCTCATAGTGCATCCACGGCAAACCGGCGAGCTGCAATGCCGCCTGCAGCATGATGGTGACATAGGCGCGGATGTCGGTGGTATTGCCGGCAAAGGGAACCATCTCGCCGCTATTTTCTTCGAAGATGCGCAAACACGCCGGCAATGAGGATGAGAGCACCGCGCGGCAGACGATCGGCCGCGGCGCATAGACCGAGCAGGCCTTGTCTTCGAGGATCGGGCAGACAACACGCGTGATTTCACGCTCGGTTTGCGAAAGGGGCTTCGACGCCGCCGCGGCTTCGCGCACGCGCGCGGCCTTGGCGGTATCGCTGCGCATCGCATCGGCGACGCGGAAAATTTCCGGAATGGTGACGCCGACGTAGGTCTTGCAGCAATAGGAACAGCCCTTTGTGCAGGCCACCGGACCTTGGGTCTTGGCTTTAAGCGTGGCGTCGAGGATGTCGCCACAGAACGCCGCCGCGGCGCTGGCGCGTTTCGCAAGCTCGGTGTCGCGCAGCATCAGCACGACGTGGCGGGTATTGGCTTGCACGGCGCGCACCGCCCCGGGTGCCATCGGCAACGGTTTGCCGATGAGGGGTTCGTCTTCCCTCAAGAGCTGGCGGCGCTTGGCCCGATCCAAACGTTCAGTAGCGAGACGCTCTTGCATTATTCCCCCTGATTACTTGATCTTAAGTGGGCGATAGGGCACGAGTAAATGATGCCCAATCCCGCTGACGCCGGTTTATCTGCAGACGAAATCCTTGCGCGCGTGCTCTACCGCGACGGCCTGGTGCTGGTCATCGACAAGCCGGCGGGCATTCCGGTGCATGCCGGCTTCGGCGGCGGGCCGAACCTCGAGCAGTCCTTCGTGCACCTGACTTTTGGACTCCCCAAGCCGCCCTCGCTCGCCCACCGCCTCGACCGCGATACCTCGGGCTGCCTGGTGCTGGGGCGGCACACCAAAGCGCTGCGCGAACTGGGTGAGATGTTCGAGCAGGCCGATGTGCGCAAGACCTACTGGGCAGTGGTCGAGGGTGTGCCGAAGAGCGCGGAAGGGCGCATCAAAATCGCCATGAGCAAGGTCGGCCAGGGCCCGGGCTGGAAGATGAAGGCCGATCCCAAAGGCCAAGAGGCGATCACCGACTATAAAGTGCGCGGCTCCTATGCAACCCCGCACGGCCCCCGCGCCTGGCTGGAGCTGCACCCACACACCGGGCGCACGCACCAAATCCGCCTGCACTGCGCCGAGATCGGCTGTCCCGTGGTCGGCGACAAGGTCTACGGGCGCTCGCCGCCGACGGAGCCCTTGATGCTGCACGCCCGCGCCATCGCCTTGCCGCTGCACCCCAAGCGCGATCCGGTGCGTGTGCGGGCACCTGTGCCCGAGCATATGCGGGCGGAGTTGGAAGCCTGCGGTTTCACCGGCGACAAAAGCGGCGACAAGAATCTGGCGGGAGAGATGCAGCCGAAAGGCTAGTCGCCTAATGTCGGCGTGGCGCCCTTAGAGGTCATCACAGCCGCGACCTCATTGAGGGCTGCTGCGATCGCCGCCTTATCGGTCGCGCGCGCGACGATGCTCACGGCGAAGCGACCCTCGCGGGCAAAGGGATAACTCCCAATGCTGACGTGCGGATACTTCTCCTGAATCGCGGTGAGCTCGGCGGCGATGTCGCCTTCCTTGATCTCCGCGTCGACGTGACTGGAGAACATCGGATCGCCGCCCTTCAGCAAAGGCGCGATCGCTTCAAACATGGCGCGTGCGATCGAGGGGATGCCGGCCATCACAAAGACATTGGCGATGCGAAAACCCGGTGCCGCCGTGGCACGGTTCTCGATCAGCGCAACGTCGGGACCGTCCGGCGTTTCCGCCATCTTCAGCCGTGCATCGTTGGGCACATGGCCGTAATAGGCGACGAGCTTCTTCACGGCTTCGGGATGACGGATCACCTTGCGGCCGAATGCCCGCGCAACACAGGCGGTGGTGATGTCGTCGTGGGTGGGGCCGATGCCGCCGGTGGTGAAGACGTAGGTATAGAGGGCGCGCACGGTGTTGAGTGTCTCGACGATCACGTCCGGCACATCGGGGATCACGCGCGCTTCCTTGAGGCGGATGCCCATCGCGGCAAGACGCTCGCCGAGGAACTTCAGGTTCGCATCCTGCGTGCGGCCTGAGAGAATCTCATCGCCGATGATCAGCAGGCAGGCTGTGGGGGCGTCGGTCATGAACCGACTTTAGAGCCAGTCTTGCAGGAAGGGAATGAGCGGCAGGTCCGCCGGCGGCATGGGGTAGTCGCGCAAGCGGTTGGCCGGGACCCAGGCCAGCGCCTGGCCTTCCTTGGATGTGACCTGGCCTTTCCATTGCCGGCACACATACAGCGGCATCAGCAGATGGAACTTCTCGTAAGAGTGCGAGACGAAGGTCAACGGCGCCAGGCAGCTCGCGCGGATATCGACGCCGAGTTCTTCGTGCAGTTCGCGGATAAGTGCTGCTTCCGGCGTCTCGCCCGGCTCGACTTTGCCGCCCGGAAATTCCCAGAGACCGCCGAGATGTTTGTGCGCCGGGCGCTGACCCAGAAGGATGCGGCTGTCGGCATCCAGCAAGGCCACGGCGACGACGGTGACGACGGGCAACCCAGCACGCGGCTCCGGGATGGCCGGATTGAAGCAGCCGTCCTCGTTCTCGGCAGGTGATCCGCTAGGTTCTATAGGAGCCATTGATGTCGATGTAGCCGTGGGTGAGGTCGCAGGTCCACACGATGGCCGATCCGCCGGCGATGCCGACGTCAACCTCGATCAGGATCTCCTTGCCCTTCATGTGTGCGACTACGGGTGTCTCGTCGTAGTTCTCCACCGGTCCGCCGTCGCGTGTGATCACCGTACCGCCGACGGCAATCGTCAGCTTGTCGCGGTCGGCGCGTTCGCCGGCCTTGCCCACGGCCATGACGATGCGGCCCCAGTTGGCGTCCTCGCCGGCGATGGCGGTCTTGACCAGCGGCGAATTGGCGATCGACAGGGCGATGCGCTTGGCGCCCGCCTTGTGCTCGGCCCCGGTGACGCGGATTTCCATGAACTTAGAGGCACCCTCACCGTCTTTGGCGACGAGTTTGGCGAGTTCGATCAGCATGTCGTCGAGGGCAGCGGTGAAGTCCTTCACCTTTGGATCGGAGACTTCAGTGATGAGCCCATTGCCGGCCTGACCGGTGGCGAACATTAATAACGTGTCCGAGGTCGAAGTATCGCTGTCGACCGTCATGCAGTTGAAGCTTTTGTCGGCGCCGCTCGCAATCAGGCTCTGCACCACGGGCGCCGCGAGGGCGGCGTCGGTGAAAACATAGGCCAGCATCGTGCCCATGTCGGGCGCGATCATGCCCGAGCCCTTGCACATACCGTTGATGATCACCGGTTTGCCGTCGATGACCGTGCGGCGTGTCGCTACCTTGGGGAAGGTGTCGGTGGTCATGATGGCGGCGGCAGCATCTGACCAGGCCGTCTCGCTCATCTTGTCCTTCACCGCCGGCAGCACGCCGGTGATCTTTTCGACCGGCAAGGGCACGCCGATGGTGCCCGTCGAGGAGACGAAGACTTCGGCGGGTTTGCAGCCGAAGACCTGTGCGGCGGCGGCGCAGGTCGCATTCACGTCGGCGACGCCGCGTTTGCCGGTAAAGGTATTGGCGTTGCCGGCGTTGACCACCAGCACTCGGCCGCTGCCGCCCTTCAAGTGCACGCAGCAGGCTTCGACGGGTGCGGAGGCTGTCAGCGAGCGGGTCAGCACGCCGCCCACGGTCGTGCCCGGCGCCAGCTCGGCGACCATGAGGTCCGAACGCACTTTGTAACGAATCCCGGCGGCGTAAGCGGCCAAGCGCACGCCTTTGATGGGCGGCAGGGTGGGAGTGGACGTCGGTGCGAGCGGCGAGACGGGTGGGGCCATGGCGGTAATGTTGCGCTGCAGGGTTATAAAAAGGCCGCGCTTCAATGACATAAGCGTGTTGAGGGAACAAGCACGGGCATATGGCGCGTTAGGCTCGGGCAGGCGCGGCGAAAGGGCTGGGACTTTGCGCTATTTTCATCTCATAAAGCCGCAAAATATCAGGGAAATCCGCCAAATTTACCGGGCAGCCGCGTTGACTTCGGGCCTTGCGGCTTCTATCTGTTCAGCAACAATCACCCCGTTTTGGGGGCAGGCTTGGCCTGCCCCCCTTCCCGGACTTTGAGGTCTTTATGCTCGGCGCGCTCGCCAAACGCTTTTTTGGGTCGGCTAACGACCGTCTGATCAAGTCCCTCCGCCCGATTGTGGAAGAGATTAACGCCAAGGAACCGGAAGTCTCCGCGCTGGATGACAACGCCCTGCGCGACCGGACCACCTGGCTGAAGGACCGCTTGGAGAAGGGCGAGTCCCTCGACGACATCCTGGTGGATGCCTTCGCCACCGTGCGCGAAGCCGCCAAACGCACCCTCAAGCAGCGCCATTTCGACACCCAGCTGATGGGCGGCATGATTCTGCATCGCGGCATGATCTCGGAAATGGGCACCGGCGAAGGCAAAACCTTGGTTGCCACCTTGCCCGTGTACCTCAACGCACTGGCGGGCAAGGGCGTGCACGTCGTCACCGTGAACGACTACCTCGCGGGCCGCGACGCCGAATGGATGGGCCAGGTCTACCGCTTCCTGGGCCTCACCGTCGGCTGCATCCAGCATCACCTTCCGGATACTGAACGTCGCAGGGCCTATGGCTGCGACATCACGTACGGCACCAACAACGAGCTGGGCTTCGACTATCTGCGCGACAATATGAAGTACAGCATCGACGAGATGTCGCACCGCGACTTCAACTACGCCATTGTCGACGAAGTCGACTCGATCCTGATCGATGAAGCCCGTACGCCGTTGATCATTTCCGGTCCGTCACAAGACCGCACCGACCTCTATGACCGCGTCGACAAGATCATCCCGCTGCTGGGGGCTGAGCACTTCGAGAAAGACGAAAAGCAGCGCCAGATCTCCTTCACCGACGCCGGCACCGAATTCGCCGAGGACTTGCTGCGCGAGAAAGGCATCCTTGCCGAAGGCGCGCTCTACGATCTCAACAACATCGCCCTTGTGCACCACCTCAACCAGGCCCTGCGCGCGCATCATATGTTCCGGCGCGACGTCGACTATCTGGTGAAGGACAACAAGGTTCACCTGATTGATGAATTCACCGGCCGCATCATGGAAGGCCGCCGTCTCTCGGAGGGTTTGCACCAGGCCATCGAAGCGAAAGAAGGCGTCGAGGTTCAGAACGAGAACCAGACGCTGGCCACCATTACCTTCCAGAACTTCTTCCGCATGTATCCCAAGCTGTCGGGCATGACCGGTACGGCCATGACCGAAGCCGAAGAATTCGGCACCATCTACGGCCTCGAGGTCGTCGATGTGCCGCCGAACATGCCGCGCATCCGCAAGGACGAGCACGACGAGGTCTATCGGACGCAGGAAGAAAAATACGGCGCGATCATCAATCTGATCGAAGAGTGCTATGCCCGCCAGCAGCCCGTGCTCGTCGGCACCATCTCGATCGAAAAGTCGGAAACCCTGGCCACGCTCCTGCGCAAGAACAAGAAGATCAATCCGCAGGTGCTGAACGCCAAATATCACGAGCAGGAAGCCTTCATCATCGCCCAGGCCGGCGTGCCGGGCTCGGTGACCATCGCCACCAACATGGCCGGCCGCGGGACGGACATTCAGCTCGGTGGCAACGCCGAGGCGCGCATCCGCGCCGAAGAACGCGTCAAGGGCGGGCCGCTGCTCGACGACGAGCAGGAAGCGATCCGCAAGGACGTCGAAGACAAGAAGCAGCTGGCCCTTGCCGCCGGCGGACTCTACGTCATCGGCACCGAGCGCCATGAAAGCCGGCGTATCGACAACCAGCTGCGCGGCCGTTCTGGCCGTCAGGGCGACCCGGGTGCGTCGAAATTCTACCTCTCGCTGCAGGACGATTTGATGCGCATCTTCGGCTCCGAGCGCATGGACGGCATGCTGCAGCGCTTGGGCCTCGAGCAGGGCGAAGCGATCATCCACCCCTGGATCAACAAGGCCATCGAAAAGGCCCAGCAGAAGGTCGAGGCTCGCAACTTCGATATCCGCAAGAACCTGCTGCAGTTCGACGACGTGATGAACGATCAGCGCCGCGTGATCTTCGAGCAGCGCAAGGAGATGATGCAAACCGAAGACCTGTCGGAGATGATCGCCGACATGCGTCACCAGGCCACCCACGAGATGGTCACCAAGTTCATCCCCGAGCGCGCCATGCACGAGCAATGGGACATCCCCGGGCTGCATGAGGAAGTGCTGCGAGTGCTTGACCTCGACTTGCCGCTGAAGGATTGGGCGGCCGAGGAAGGCATTGCGGACGAGGAAATCCGCGAGCGCATTCAGAAAGCGTCCGACGAGAAAATGTTGGCCAAGACCGCCGAAACCGGCCCCGACATCATGCGGCGCGTGGAAAAGAGCATCGTCCTGCAGATGATCGACCAGGGCTGGCGCGATCACCTGGCCCAGCTCGATATGCTGCGTCACGGCGTGAACCTGCGCGCCTATGGTCAAAAGCAGCCGATCCTCGAATACCAGCGCGAAGCCTTCAACATGTTCAACGACCTCATGGCGGGGCTGCGCGAACGTGTCACCGCCTTCCTGTCGCGCATTGAATTCCGCAACGAGCCGCCACCAGAGCGTGACTTGACCCCACCGCCGCGCCAGATGACGGCGACGCATCAATCGCCGACGCCGCAAGTGGGCGAAAACGTGAGCCCGGACGAGCTTGCGGCCCAGCGTTTGCTGCCGCGCGTGGCGCCGGAATCGCGCAATCCCAACGATCCGTCGACCTGGGGCAAGGTCGCGCGCAACGAAGCCTGCCCTTGCGGCTCGGGAAAGAAGTTCAAGCACTGCCACGGCGCGGTCGAAGACGCGGCGTAGAACGCGGTGGTCTCTGTCACCGCGTTGCGCCATGTGGCCTTCGAGGATTTGGGAATCCTCGAGGACCTTTTCGCTGCGCGCGGGTGGAGGGTCGATTACGTCGAGGCGCCGGTTGCGGATTGGAGCATCTTCGATCCTCTGGCGCCCGATCTTCTCGTCATTCTTGGCGGGCCTATCGGCGTCTATGAAGAAGGCATCTATCCTTTCCTGACGGCCGAGATCGCTGCCATCAAGGCGCGGCTTGAAGCCGACAAGCCGACATTGGGGCTATGTCTTGGCGCCCAGCTAATCGCCAAGGCGCTGGGGGCAGCGGTCTATCCGGGCTTTGAGAAAGAAATCGGCTGGAAGCCTTTGCTGATCACCGCGGCAGGCGCGGCAGGTCCTGCGCGACATCTCGCCGCCGAGCACAGCTTCATGTTCCATTGGCACGGCGATACGTTCGATCTTCCCGAGGGCGCTGTGCTGCTCGCGAGTACCGAAGCCTGCCCGCATCAGGTCTACAGTTGGGGTAAGGCGACACTGGCTTTCCAGTGCCATCCGGAAGTACGCGCGCGTGATCTGGAGAAATGGTTCGTCGGCCACGCGGTGGAGATCGCCGCCGCCAAGGCTACCAACGTCCCGCACTTGCGCGACGGTACCCGGCGTTATGGCGCTGCGCTGGAGCGCCAGGGCAAGAAGCTGTTCGGCGAGTGGCTGGACGCTCTTAAGCTTTAGAGCTCGGGGTTCAGCCCCATGAGCCCACGCGCGAAGCTGTGGGAGGTGAAGGGCCGCAAGTCGTCAGCCCCTTCGCCGACGCCGATGTAGTGCACCGGCAACTTGAATTTTTCCGCCAGCGCCACAACCACGCCGCCCTTGGCGGTGCCGTCGAGCTTCGTCATGACCAAGCCTGTGACCCCGACGATGCTCTTAAAGATTTCCACCTGCGAATGCGCATTCTGGCCGACGGTGGCATCGAGCACCAGCAGCACCGCGTGGGGCGCGCTCGGGTCAGCCTTGGCGATGGCGCGCGCGATCTTCTGCAATTCAGCCATTAGGGTGTCGCGATTCTGCAGGCGGCCGGCGGTGTCGATCAGCAGCACGTCATCGCCGCGCTTCGTGGCTTCGACGACGGCTTCGAAGGCAAGGCCAGCCGAGTCGGCGCCCGGTTCGCGCGCGATCACGGATGCACCGGCGCGGGCACCCCAGATCTTGAGCTGCTCGACGGCGGCGGCGCGGAAAGTGTCGCCGGCGGCAAGCGAGACCTTCAGCCCGTCACGGCGGAACTGATGCGCGAGCTTGCCGATGGTGGTGGTCTTGCCGGCGCCGTTGACGCCGACCATGAGCAGAACAAAAGGCTTGCGCGCAGGATCCACCGACAGCGGCCGTGCCACAGGTTCTAAGACCTTGGTGATGTCGGCGGCGAACGCGGCGCGCACTTCCTCGGGTGTGATCTCCTTGCCGAAGCGGGTCTTGGCGAGGTCGGCGACGAGCCGCGCGGCCGTGCCCGTGCCGAGATCGGCGGAGATCAACAGGTCTTCGAGTTCGGCGAGCGCGGCGTCATCGAGCTTCCTCTTGGTGAAGATGTCCGAGATGCCTGTGACCAGGCGCGACGACGACTTCGACAGCCCCGAGACAAGGCGCGAGAGCCAGCCGCTCTTGGGCTGATCAGGTTCTTCTTTTCCGAACATTACCGGACCGCTTCGCCGTGCAGGGAGGTTGCATCTGCACCAACGATGCGCACCGCAAGAAGTTCGCCGGCTTGGGCTGGGTCTTTGAGGCGTACCGGCGCGTAGTGGGCGCTGCGGCCCTCAAAGGGTTGTTCTACCAATATGTCCGCGGTTGTGCCGACGTAAGTTTGCAAACGCGCGGCCAATGCGGCGCGGCCCGCCTCGCGCAAGTTGGCGGCGCGGGCTTTGACCACGGCCTTCTCGACCTGCGGCATCTTCGCGGCCGGTGTGCCGGGACGGATCGAATAGGGGAAGACGTGCAGATATGTGAGCCCTGCGTTTCGGACCAGCGCCAAAGTGTTTGCAAACATCTCGTCGGTCTCGGTTGGGAAACCGGCGATGAGGTCCGCACCGAAGACCGCGTCGGGACGCAATGTGCGGACGCGCTCGCAGAATGAAACCACATCGGCGCGCAAATGGCGGCGCTTCATGCGCTTGAGGATCAGATCGTCGCCGGCTTGGGCCGAGATGTGGAAATGCGGCATCAGGCGCGGCTCATCGGCGATGAGGTGGAAGAGGTCCTCGTCGGCTTCGGCGGGATCGAGGGAAGACAGGCGCAGGCGCTTGAGCTCCGGCACAGCCATCAACAGGCGGCGCAGCATCTGGCCCAGGCTGGGTTCGCCCGGCAGATCGCCGCCGTAACCGGTGATGTCGACGCCGGTGATGACGATCTCGTTAAAACCCGTTTCAACCAGTCCCCGCACTTCCTGGACGATGCGGCCCATGGGCACGCTGCGGTTATTGCCGCGCGCGAAAGGGATGATGCAGAAGGTGCAGCGGTGGTCGCAGCCCTGCTGCACCTGGACGAAAGCGCGCGCACGGCCGTCGAAGCCTTCCACCAGGTGCTCGGCGGTCTCGCGCACTTCCATGATGTCGGTGACCAGCACGCGTTCGTTGATCTGCGGCAGAAAACTCTCGGCTTTCATCTTGTGTTCGTTGCCGAGCACGCGGTCGACCTCTGGCATGGCGGCATAGCGCGCGGGGTCGAGCTGGACGGAACAGCCGGTCGCGATGATATGCGCGGCGGGGTTTTCGCGACGAAGTTTGCGCAAGGCCTGCACACTCTGCCGTTCAGCTTCTTTGGTCACAGCGCAGGTATTGACGATGATGGCGTTGCCTAAGCCCGCGTCGCGGGCATGGGCGCGCATCACTTCGGATTCATAGGCATTGAGGCGGCAGCCCAAGCTGACGACCTGTGGGGCCTGGTCGCTGGGCTTGAGCGCCGTCATGCGAGCAGACTCGCATCAAGGATGCCGACGGCGGTCTCGGCGACTGGGCCGGTCATGATGACGTGATTGTCGGTGCGCCACTCGATTTCCAAATCGCCGCCGTCGACGGTGACAATGGCTTTGCGGTCGGCGAGGTCGCGGCGCACCGCGGCCACCAGCGTGGCGCAAGCGCCCGTACCGCAGGCCATGGTGATGCCCGCACCGCGCTCCCAGACGCGCATGCGCAGATGTTTGCGCGTGAGAACTTGCACCACTTCGACATTGGTGCGTTCCGGGAACAGCTTGTCGTGTTCGATCTTCGGTCCCAGAAAGGCGAGGTCGATGGCCTCGGCATCGGGCACAAAGAAGACGGCGTGCGGATTGCCCATGTTGACGCCGACGCCGTCGCTGAGCGGGCTCTGATTGATCGGCAGGTGCAGCGTGTCGACCTGTTGGGCGAGGGGAATGTCTTTCGCTTCGAGGCGCGCCGGTCCCATGTCGACGGAGATCAGTCCCTTCTCCGCGCGCGTGGCGATGACAGGTCCTGCCAAGGTCTCCATCGTCAGCTTGTCCTTGCCGCTCTCAGCCATCAGCAAGCTGGCGACGCAGCGGAAACCGTTGCCGCAGGCCTCCACCACCCCGCCGTCGGCATTGCGGATTGCGATGTAGGCGTCGCCGCCGGTGCGCGGCGGCTCGATGATCATGATCTGATCGCAGCCCACACCAAGCCGGCGATCGGCGATGGCGCGCGCCGACTTCGGGGTGAGCATGAGGTTGGCCGCGCGCGCGTCGAGAACCACGACATCGTTGCCGAGGCCGTGCATCTTGCGGAAGGCGAGTCCCTTGCCGGATTTCGCTTTTGCTGTGCGTGTCGCCATGGGCCGGGTTATAGGGTGGGGGGTCTGGCCTGTCCAGGGATCGGCCCTATTTAAGGTGCCGGAAGAAAGGTGCTACCCCTTTGGCAGATAATCTTTTTTCGGACAAAGACGCGTTCCCGGACCCCGGCGTGGCGGCTGCCGGCGTGCTCATGGCGGCTGCCGCCATGGCGCTCTTGGCCGCCAACTCGCCGTTGGCCCCGCTGCACGCCGAGGTCTTCGCCCACGTCATCCTTGGTAAGACCCTGCTGCATTGGGTCAACGACGGCCTCATGGCGGTGTTCTTTTTCCTCGTCGGCCTCGAGATCAAGCGCGAGGTGGTTGTGGGCGAGCTCTCGACCCGGGCCAAGGCGGCGCTGCCGGTCCTGGCCGCCGCGGGGGGGATGATTGGCCCGGCGCTGATCTATGTGCTGCTCAACGAAGGTGAAGATCTGCGCGGCTGGGCGATCCCCACCGCCACCGACATCGCTTTCGCGCTGGGGATTCTGGCATTGCTGGGAAGCCGCGTGCCGCCGGCGCTCAAAGTGTTTCTCACCGCGCTGGCGGTGATTGATGATTTGGGCGCCATCCTGATCATCGCGGTGTTCTACACAGCGGAACTCTCCGGTGTGGCACTGGCTGCGGCAGGTGCCGCCATCGCCGTGCTGATCGCACTCAATCGCTCCGGTGTGCGCGCCATCGCCGCTTATGTCGTCGTGGGCCTGATCCTGTGGGTTTGTGTGCTGAATTCGGGGGTTCATGCCACCATGGCCGGCGTGATCACGGCACTCGCCGTGCCCGCGGGCGAAGACGCCAAAGGACGCGCGCCGCTCACCACACTCGAACACGCGCTGCATCCGGCGGTGACGTTTTTCATTCTGCCGCTGTTCGCTTTCGCCAATGCGGGTGTCGGGATCTCGGACCTTTCTGCCGAAGTACTGTTGCATCCGGTGACGGTGGGCATCGCGCTCGGTCTTTTCGCGGGCAAGCAGGTGGGCGTGCTAGCGATTACTTATGTGGCCCGCGCTGCCGGTTGGGTGCAGCTCCCGTCCGGGGTCACGGCGGCCCAGTATTACGGCACGGCCCTTTTGTGCGGCGTCGGCTTTACCATGAGCCTGTTCATCGGCAACCTGGCCTTTGACGAGAACGCCGTCCGCCTCCTGGAGGTCAAAGCCGGGGTTCTGGGCGGGTCGCTGATTTCAGGGATAGTCGGCTATTTTATTATTTGGGCCTCCCTTCGCCCAAAAACATAGCCAGATATCATATTTCCCGCGACCTTGCCTTGACTCAATAGGGCCCCGCGCGTAGAAAACCCCCGCATTCGTCCCAAATTTTGGGCCCTATGCCCCCAAGGGGGTCCACCAGTCCGCGATTACGCGCACTGGTGCATTTGTGCTTTTGGCTACGGACTTTAGATGTTCGATACGTTGACCGACAAGCTGGGCTCCGTCCTCAGCAAATTGACCCGGCGCGGCGCCCTCACCGAGGCTGACGTGCAAGCGGCCATGCGCGAAGTGCGCGTGGCGCTGCTGGAAGCCGACGTCGCGTTGCCGGTGGTCAAGGACTTCATCGCCAAGGTCAGCGAACAAGCCGTCGGCGAACAGGTCGTCAAATCGGTCACCCCCGGCCAGATGGTCGTCAAGATCGTGCACGACGAGCTGGTGCGCACGCTGGGCGGAGATCCGGAAAACCCCGGGCCGATCGATTTTGAATCCGCGGGCATCGACCTCGCCGCACCTTCGCCGGTGCCGGTGCTGATGGTCGGTCTGCAGGGCTCGGGCAAAACCACCACCACCGCCAAGATCGCACTCCGCCTTCAGAGCAAAGAAAAGAAGCGCGTGCTGATGGTGTCGCTCGACACCTACCGCCCCGCTGCGCAGGAGCAGCTTGCGATCCTCGGCCAGCAGGTCGGCGTGGTGACGCTGCCCATCGTCGCCGGTCAGCAGCCGCTCGACATCGCTAAACGCGGCATGATCGAAGCGCGTAATGGTGTCTTCGACGTGGTGATCTTCGACACCGCCGGCCGCCTGACCATCGACGAAGCGATGATGGCCGAAGTCGCCGGCGTGCGCGAAATCGTCAAGCCGCATGAAACCCTGCTCGTCACCGACGCGATGATCGGCCAAGACGCCGTCGTCACGGCGCAATCGTTCAATGAGAAAGTCGGCATCACCGGCATCGTGCTGACGCGCGTCGACGGCGATGCGCGCGGCGGTGCGGCCTTATCGATGCGTGCCGTCACCGGCCGTCCCATCAAGCTGATGGGTGTCGGCGAAAAGACCGACGCACTCGAGACCTTCCATCCGTCGCGCATCGCC
>CANKHC010000039.1 GCA_947481595.1 Fidelibacterota bacterium | reverse complement strand
GCGAGCTCCGCCATCGCCTTGATCAACAGGTCATAGCCTTTGTGCGGATGAAGACGTCCAAGACTCCCCAACCGAAACGGCGCACCGGGTTTCGCGTGTCCCGCCAGCGGCGCCGCACCGTCGGCGCTGAACAGCGGCCACACCGCCACGTCCTTATCAAGGAGGTGAAAGCGCTGCTTGGTGACGCTGGCCACCGACTGTGAATCCGCGACCCACAGCTGTGTGAGTTTGCGCGTCAGCGCCAAGGCCGCGACGTTGCCCGGCTTGAGGAAAGTATTGTGCTGCCAGCTCACCACCGGCGTTTTGAGCATCAGCCCCATGGCGCGCCCGGCCAGCGTGGCGCGCACCAGCGAGGTCCACAGCAATGTCGGTTTGTAGGCCGCCAGTTTATCTTTCAGCCACGCCATGGCCGGCAGCGAGCCCCTGAGGTCGTTCCACTCCGGCCCGCTCTCGACGGAAAGGCCGGCATCGGCCAGCACCGGCGCCAGGCGCCCGTCACGCTTTGAAAGCGCGAACAGCCGCACGTCCGCGCCGGAGTCCTTCATGAACTGCGTCACCATCGGCACCGGCAAGCCTGCGCCGTAGCCGTCTAAGGAATTGATCAAATAGGCGATGCGCAAAACGACCCCAACACGCCCGCTCCCCGCCCCACTTAAATGCCAAGTGGGCGGGGCCCCAATGCTCCAGAGACGCGTGAGGGTGGCGGAATACTGCGCTTGCGACTTTAAATTCGAAGATAAGGTTTGGTGAAAGCGGGCCTAAGTCTCGGCCCAGATTGAGAAAAGCCCCGTTTTAAGCGGCTTTCTCCGCCATCACTTCGGCGGCCTTCAGGTCCACCGACACCAGGCGGCTGACGCCGCGCTCGGCCATGGTCACGCCGAACAGGCGGTCCATGCGCGCCATGGTCATGCGGTGGTGGGTGACGCACAGCACGCGCGTGCCCGTCACCTTGATGATCTCGGTCACCAGGCTGCAGAAGCGGTCGACGTTGGCGTCGTCCAGCGGCGCGTCCACTTCGTCCAGCACACAGATCGGCGCCGGATTGGTCATGAACACCGCGAACAGGAGAGCGAGCGCCGTCAGCGCCTGTTCGCCGCCCGACATCAAGCCCAAGTTGCCCAGGCGCTTGCCCGGCGGGCTCGCCATGATCTCCAAGCCGGCGTCCAGCGGATCTTCGGCTTCGGTCAGCTCCAGGTGTGCGCGTCCGCCGCCGAACAGCTTGGTGAACAGGTTGCGGAAGTGGCCGTCGACTTCCTTGAACGAGGTCAGCAGGCGCTCGCGCCCTTCCTTGTTCAGCATGGCGATGCCTTCACGCAGGCGCGCGATGGCCGCGACCAGGTCGTCGCGCTCAGTGGTCAGGCCCGAGATCTGCTGCGTCAGCTCTTCGGCCTCCTGTTCGGCGCGCAGGTTGATGGCGCCCAGGTTGTCGCGCTCGGAGACCAGGCGTTGCAGCGACTTCTCCGCCTTCTCCAGCGGCGGCAATTCCTCGCCTTCGTCGAACTTGGTGAACTGGCGGATGGCGTCCGGTTCGCAACTAATGCGCTCGCGGATGTTCCCGTCAATCACAGCCAGGGTCTGCTCGCTCTGCGTCACCGCACCTTCGCGGCGCACGCGGTCTTCGCGCGCTTCCGACAGGGCGTGTTCAGCATCGCGCAGGCCCTTGTCCGCCACCGACAAGGCCTTCTCGCCGCGCGCCAAGGCATCACCCGCCTCATTGCGCGCCGCTTCGGCGATGTTGAGTTGATCCATCAGCGCGTTGCGCTGCTGCGCGATCTCCGCCGGGCGCGCCGCGAGGGCTTCCAGCTCTTCGCCCGCACGCCGCTGGCGCAGATTGAGTTCCTCGATCTGGCGCTCGGCTTCGCCCTTGCGGCTCTCCCAAGACTTGGCTTCGTTGTGCAGCCCCGCGAGGCGCCGCGCACGCTCTTCCGCTTGCCGCGCCAGGCTGTCGTAGACCGCGCGCGCTTCCATCAGCTCGCTCCGAAGTCCGCCCAAGCCCGCTGACTTGCTCTCGACCTCTTGGCGCAGCGCCGATCCGTCGCCCAGCTCCGTCAACCTGTTCTGCGCAAACGCGATTTGCCCATTGGCCTCATCCCGTTCCGCCTCCAGCTCCTTGCGCTGGTCATCCAAGCTCGCGATGCGGTTCATCGATGCCGCGAGCTTTTGGCGAACTACAGCCAGAGCGTCGCGCGCCCTGTTGTTGTCCTGTTCTTTTTGCCGAATGGCCGCCCGCGTCGTCTGCTCGGCCTGCTGTGCCGCCAGCTGCGCCGCCCGCGCCGCATCGACCGCCCGCTCCGCAGCACCCAAAGCATCCGACGACGTCTCAAGGATCCCACGCAGTTCCTTCAAACGGTTGCGCTGCTTCAATCTTGTTGCGGCTGCATTCGCTGCACCCGCCGCGGCGATGAACCCGTCCCAGCGCCACAAATCGCCCGTCGCCGTGACCAGGCGCTGACCCGGCTTCAACTGCCCTTGCAACGACAGCGCCGTCGCGGCATCGGCAACGAGGCCGACCTGCGTCAGGCGCCGCGCCAGGCGGTCCGGCGCGCGCACCATTTCGGCCAACGGGCGCGCACCTTCCGGCAGCGCACCGTGCTCGAGGAACGGCGGCAGCAGCTGCCAGCGCATCGGCGAGCTGTCGTCGCCGGCGGCGGAAAGGTCATCGCCCATGGCCGCGCCAAGCGCGGCTTCAAAGCCCGGATCCACCGACACGGAATCAATGATCGGGCTCCAAGCACCAGCGGTCTTCGGTTCGGCCAACAGTTCTTCCAAGGCCACGGCTTCAGCCTGCAGCTTGGTGTGCTCGGCGGCCTTGGTCTGCGCCACGTCGCGCGCCTGTTCGTAGGCCGTCTGCGCCGCGACGCGGGCCCCTTCGGCCTGTTCCCAGGTGCTGCGCGCTTCAACGAGCGCCGCTTCCGCGGCGGCGGCGCTGGCTTCCTCGGCGGCGATCACTTCCGGAGCGAGCGCATTCTGGCGCACGGTTTCGAGCTGGGTGAGAACTTCCGTCAGGCGGCGCTCGGCGCGCTGGCGGCGCATGTCGGCTTCGGACAGCTGCTGGCGCGCCGCGGCCCGCGCGGAATCCGCTTCCGAGAGTTGTTTGCCCAGCAGGGTGAGTTCTTCTTCCACCACCTCGACGGCCTTGGCGGCGGCCATCAAAGCCTCGCGCGAACGTTCGCGCTCGGAGGCTTCGGCAGCGGCGGCGGCGTTGAGTTCGTTCTGCTCGGCCACCACGCGGGCGAGGTTCGAGCTGGCGTCCGACATGCGCGCACCTTCGCGCTCGAGGTCGTCGCGGATCTGCGCCAGGCGCATTTCCACGGCCTCACGGGCGCGGGCGATGCGCTCGAGTTCTTCGTCGAGCTTGTCGCGGGCGATGACGAGGTGCTGCAGGCGCGCGGCGGCTTCGGCTTCCGACCGGCGCAGTTCCGGCATGGCCGAAGCGGCGTCCGCTTGCGCGGTGGCCGCGTGCGCGGCTTCGCCCGTGCGTTCCGCGACCACGCCTTCGATGGCGCCCAGCGCCGTGCGCGCGGCTTCCAACTGTGCCAGGGACTCTTGGCGCTTGATCATCAGGACCAAAGCATCGGCGGCGCGGATGCTTTCGGAGATCGTGCGGTAACGCACCGCCTGGCGCGCCTGTTTCTTCAGCCCTTCAAGCTGGGCTTCGAGGGCGACGATGACGTCGTTCAAACGGTTGAGGTTGGTCTCGGCGGCCTGCAGGCGCAGCTCGGCTTCATGGCGGCGGCTGTGCAGACCCGTGATCCCGGCCGCTTCTTCCAGCAGGTTGCGGCGGGCTGACGGCTTCGAATTGATGATCGCGCCGATGCGGCCCTGGCTGACGATGGCGGTCGAGCGCGCGCCGGTGGCGACGTCGGCGAACAGGAGTTGGACGTCCTTGGCGCGCACGTCGCGGCCGTTGACGCGATAGAGCGAACCCTTCTCGCGCTCGATGCGGCGCGTGATCTCGAGATCGTCGGTGTCGTTGAACTGCGCGGTGGCTTTGCGCGAGGAGTTGTCGAGGAAGATCGCGACTTCGGCGATGTTGCGGGCTGGGCGGTCGCGCGTGCCGCCGAAGATCACCTCGTCCATTTCGCCGCCGCGCAGCTGCTTGGCCGAGGTTTCGCCCATGGCCCAGCGCAAGGCTTCGACCAGGTTGGATTTGCCGCAGCCGTTGGGGCCGACAATGCCTGTCAGGCCTGGCTCGATCAGAAGTTCCGTCGCATCGACGAAGGATTTGAAACCGGAAAGGCGCAGTTTTGAAAAGGCAACCAAAGAAACTTCCCCTCGTATGATCGTCGCACTCCCGGACCTGCGTTGTTGGAGGTCCCGGGCTCCCCTTCTCGCGCCGCTTTAGAGCTGCGCGTCGATCGCCTTCTTCAGCGTCGCGAAATCGTTGCCCTGCACCTGTTTCTCGCCGACGAAGAAGGTCGGGGTCGACTGCACCTTGTAGAGACTCACGGCGCGTTCCTGGACGTCTTGGATGTCCTTGAGGATCTTTTGGTTCTTGAGGCAGGCATCGACGCCGGCGGAGTTCATCCCCGCGAGCTGGGCGTAGCCGCGCAAGACGTCGAGCGGCTTTTCCGCGCGGATCCATTCGGCCTGATTTTGGAACATCATCTCGACCATGACGTGGCCGCGATCGTTGGGAACGCAGCGCGCCAGCAGGGCCGCACCTGTCGCCAGACCATCGAGCGGGAAGTCGCGGTAGATGAAGCGGATCTTGCCGGTATCGATGTATTCTTTCTTCAGCTGCGGATAGCCCTCGGTCATGAACTGCGCGCAGTGCGGGCACGTCAGCGAGGCGTATTCGATCACCGTGATTTTGGCCTTCAGGTCGCCCTGAACGAATTCTTTGTAGACCGGCTCAGCCTCGGCAGCGATCACCGGGGCCAGCGGCACAGTCCCGGCAAGCAGCGCTGTTCCAGCCATCAGAACCGCGGTGCGGCGGCCGATTTTCACGACATCGTTCAAGGCTTCCTCCTCAGGACAATCTGGAATGACGACACCAGATGATGGGGTTGCGTACCACCATCCATACCATTTGTGGAGAATTTTAGACGCCTGCCCTTAGGCTTTGGAAAAGCTCAGTTTTTCGCCTGTGGATGAATCCTCACAGGCGTGGCGCGGCGCGGTTTTTGGAGACTCGGAAGGCGCTATTTTGTGCGCGTGCCGCGCCCTACTTTAAAGCGGCTTCGATGGCGTCTTTCAGGATGCCGTATTCGATGCCGGGGACGATGGTCTCGTTGACGACGAACGTCGGGGTGCCGGGCACCTTGTAGGTCGTGAGCGCGCTGGTCTGCACTTCCTGGATCTTCTTGAGGACGGTGTCGTTCATCAGGCAGGCATCGAAGCCGGCGGCATTCAGGCCGACCTTTTCGGCATAGCCCTTCAAGACATTGACCGGTTGGTCCGCGCGCATCCATTCAAGCTGGTTGCCCAGCATCATCTGGATCATCTCGTAACCACGAGTGCCCGGCACGCAGCGCGCGATCAGGGCAGCACCCATCCCCAAGCCATCCAGCGGAAAGTCGCGGTAGACGAACTTGATCTTGCCGGTGTCGATGTATTCCTTCTTCAGGATGGGATACTCGTCGGCCTGGAAGTGCGCGCAGTGCGGACAGGTGAGCGAGGCGTACTCGATCACGGTCACTTTGGCTTTCGGGTTGCCTTGGACAAATTCCCGGTAAGTCGCGTCGGCGGCGAAGGCCGCGGATGTTGCGAAAGTTGCGGCAATGGTCAGGGCCATCGCGGCGCGGCGCGAGATCGTTGCAAAATTGGCCAAAGGGGCCTCCCTAGAGTGAGTACACCCCACATCCATAGCATTATTTATGTGGCAAAAACCGCCATAATCCGGCGGTTGTCGCGACCTCACACCTTCGTGTAACGGGCGTTTTTAGGCGGCCTGAGGCTCGCAAACCATCTCGATGGTGCAGCCCGACAGGGTGTCGGCCACACGTACCGTAAAGCCGTGCAGGCGCGAGATCGCCGCGACGAGGCTCAAGCCAAGCCCCATGCCGCCGGCGGTGCGGCTTTTGTCCGACTGGTAGAAGCGGCGGAAGACCGCCTCGCGTTCGGGCACAGGGATGCCGGGGCCGCTGTCGGAGACGCGCAAAAGCACACGTTCGCCGGCGTGGATCAGGTCGACCGAGACGCTCCCGCCGGCCGGGGTGAACTTGATGGCGTTATCGACCAGGTTCGAAATCGCTTCGAACAGGAGATCGCGATCGCCGTGCATCATGGAATGTGCGACGCCGCCGGTGCGCAGCCTGATGCCCTTATCCTCGGCCGCGGGTTCATAAAGCTCGATGGCGGCGGCGACGATCGTTCCCAGATCGACCTCGCCGAAGCCGGCATTACGTTGGCCGTGCTCAATGGCGGCGATGCGCAAGAGGGCCGTGGTCACGCCGAGGGCCTGGTCGATGCCGTTCAAGCCCTTGTCGACCGCGCCGCGCAGGTCCTCGAGCGAGGTGGCGTTGTCGCGGCCGCGCTCAAGGGCGGCGCGGACACGCGTGAGCGGCGTGCGCAGATCGTGGGCGATGTCGTCGCCCACACCTTTGACCTCGCTGATCAGGTGCTCAATCTGGCCGAGCATGGCGTTGATGATATCGACGAGTTTATCGAAGTCGTCGTTCTTGCCGCGCCCCGGCAAGCGTTCATTGAGATGGCCGGCCATGATGCGCTGAGCCATGCGGTGGATTTCCTCGATGCGCCGCTGGGTGCGCATGGACAGGACGATGCCGCAGAACAATGCGAGACCAATTGCAGGGGCAAGACCCAGCACCAGGGTCTGCACCATGCTTTCCTGCAACGGCGCGAAGTCGTCGAAATTCCGCCCGACAATATAAGTCGAGCCGTCGCGCAAGACCCCGCCCACAGCGCGCGCGGTCTGCACTTCGAGGCCTTGCGAGTCCTCGCGTTCGACGACGATGTCCCAGACCTTGCCGTCGGCCTTAAAGCCCTCGGGGAAGGAATGCATGTTTCCTGCGACAGGCTTACGGTCGGCGTCGAAGAGGCCGCCAAGGCGGACGCGGCGCGGATCTTCCATCAGGCGTGCGTGCACGCGCGTCGCCGCCGCCTCTGAATCTTCGGCAATTGTGCGCCCGACGTCCTGGATCATCGTCTCATCGATGCGCGCTTCGTTCGAGGCGACGGTCTCGTGATAGATCGCCGCCACCAGCACCAGCATCGCCGCGACGAAGACCGCCGAGATCGTTAGCGTCCAGCGGAACGTCGTCGTGCGCAGGAATTCGGGAAACCGCATGGTCATATGGGCGCCCTCAACACGAAGCCGGTGCCGCGCACGGAATGGATCATGGCTGCATCGCCCGCACCGTCGACCTTGCGGCGCAGGCGGCCGATGTGCACGTCGACCAGGTTGGTGCGCGGATCGAAGCGGTAGTGCCAAACTTCCTCGAACAGCATGGCGCGCGTGACCACCTGGCCGTTGTGGCGCATCAGGTATTCGAGCAGTTGGAACTCGCGCGGCAGGACCTCGAGCGCGCGGCCGCCGCGCTTGGCCGTGCGTTCGATGAGATCCAGCGTCAGGGGACCCACGCGGAGCGTCGTCTCGCGCGGGTCGGCGGGACGGCGCAGAAGCGCGTCCACGCGTGCGGCGAGCTCGACGAGGGCAAAGGGCTTGGTGAGGTAGTCATCGCCGCCAGCCTTGAGCCCGCGCACGCGGTCATCGACTTCGCCCAGCGCCGAGAGCACCAGCACCGGCGTCTTGATGCCGCCTTTGCGGATATTCTCGACGATGGTCAGGCCGTCGATCTCGGGCAGCAGGCGGTCGACGGTCATGACGTCGTAGCCGCCGGACCCCGCCCGCGCCAGGCCGTCGGTGCCGTTGGCGGCCCAATCCACCTCAAAGCCGTGCGAAGACAGCTCGGCGACGATCTCGCCGGCGGTTTCGGGGTCGTCCTCGATGACAAGAACACGCGTGGTCATTGGGGGGCATTCTACGTCAGCCGGGCGTCAGGCCGGAACGCTTCCTCGCCCGGAAAACATAAATAATAAGATAGGGAAAAGAGCCCACGGCAACCGCCACCGTAACTGCCGCGGGAGGTCGGGAGGACCTGGCCTGCGGATGGCACACGCACCGCAAGTGCGCGGGTGCCGGCGGCGCCGTGGGATGTGCCCGGATGTGCCGAAACCTTTGCCTCGGAGAGAGGGCTCAGGGAATGAGGCGCAAAGCCAAGAACACGTGGGCACGGCAGTGATGCAGCGCGCATAGCTTCGGCGCACCTCAAACGTGTGTCGACTTAAAGGGTGGTTAAGTAGATGAGGGGAGGCTGAGGGCCGCGCACCTCAACATCCTTCAGCCCTTCTTGATCTCGAAAATCACATGGGGTTGGAGCGTACCGTCGGCGTTGCGCGAGATCGCGCGCGTATGGATGCCGGGTCTACGAACGCCGCCGATCTTCTCCATAGCGCGCTGCGAGCGCCAATTCTTCTCGCCCACCCAGAAGATCACCGTGTCTGCGAACGTGAACGCGTGATCGATCATCAGCCGCTTGATCTCCGCGTTGATGCGCCCGCCCCAATACGCGCGCGTGAGAAATGTCCAGCCGATCTCAATCTCGCTGAGCGCCGAATCATAGCCGTGGTAGCGGCTGCTGCCGATGATCGCCCCGTCGCCGCGTGCGACAAAGGCGAACGCCATCTGTGAGGCAAGACCGTTTTCGAAGTACGTCCGGAATACCGGCTCGGTGTAGCGGTCGTGCGCGGGATGGAGTTCCCAGATCAAGGGATCGGCAGCGGCGGCAAACATCGCCGGCCAGTCATTGGCATGCAGCGGCCGGATGATTACGGTTTGGCCGTGAAGCGTGGGCTGGAAATCGGTCATAGTGAAACTATCGCCGATATTCCGGCTTGAGTTCCAGCAGGTCCCACATGTTTCCGAGGAAGTCCTCGAACACGGCAACGGTGCCGTAAGTTTCATGGCGCGGTTCCTCTGTGAACTTCACGCCGCGTTGACGGAAAAGCTCAAAGTCCCGCTGAAAATTGTCGGTATGCAGGAAGAGGAACACGCGGGCGCCGGTCTGATCGCCGACGCGTGCTTTCTGCTCAGGCGATTTGGCGCACATCAACAAGAGTCGGGTTTCGCTTGAACCCGGAGGGGCGATGAGCACCCAGCGTTTGCCCTTTTCGTCTTCGTTCAGCGCCGTGTCGCTGATGAGATCAAAGCCCAAGATCTGCGTGTAGTACCGGATCGCTTCGTCATAGTCGTGGACGAGGAGCGTTACGAAGCCGATCTTCTGCGTCATCCGAACGCGGGCCGCGCCTTAGAACGTGTAAACCAGGAACGCGCTGTAGTTCATCTGGTTGGCCGAGCCCTTGAGCGCCACGATCGGGCTGTCGGCGGCGCCGCCGAGCAGGCGCTTGTAGTTCACGTCGGCGACGACCGACCACTGCGTGGCGATCTGGTAGCTGGCGTTGAGGCCGGCGTTGACGTCCTTGAAACCCGCGCCCGGTGTGTAGACCGGATAACCGCTTGCCGCCGCCTGGGCCGCGTTCACGCCGAAGAACGAGCGCATGTAGTGGCCGGTGGCCCAGGTGCCCTGGACGATGCCACCGAGGACGAAACGATCTCCGCGCATGATAACTTGGGTGTAGTCGGCGACCAACGTCCCGCCGCCGTGGCCGCTGATGACGTCGTGGCGCGCCCGGAGGCGCGCACGCGAGCCGTTGGCGAGGTTGTAGGCGACGAAAGCGCCGAGCTCGAGCGAGGTGCCGACTTTGCCCATGCCGGTGAGATCCGGGCTATCGCCCGCGCTGCGCCCGAAGTTGATGCTGATCAAGGGACCGACGCGCAGATTGCTGCCGTTGCCTGTGTTGGTGCTGGTGGTGAACAGACGGCGGAAGGCGGTGAGTTTGACTTCGTTGTTGTCGACTTCAAGGAAGTTGCCGTAGCGCAGTGAGACCGCCGGCACGGGACTGACGTTGTAATCGTTGCTGCCTTCATAGTCGGGGCTGATGACAGGACCCAGACCTAAGCGCACGTTGGTGACGTTGGACGGCAACAGGTCGACGGCGGTCTGCAAGGTGTCGGTGAGCGCATTGGCCATGCGGTCGAGGTTTTGCGCCGCAGCCGGAAGGGGGGCGAGAGCGAGCAGGGCGGCAGAAAACCGGAGCAGCGAAGTGCGCGTCATGAGCAAAGTCCTTGTTGTGGTCTTGCTTGAATGGTCTCGGTGCAAGTCCCCAAAGGGCGCGTAGAGTTTACTTGGTCGCGCGCCCGGACGGAAAACCGGAAGCCCACTTTTCCTGGGCGCGCTCTAGTAAACGGGTAAACGCGCCCTCTTACAACGCCCTATCGGCTGCGCTGTTGCACCGCCTTGCCGAGTTTCCGCAACGACTCCTTCAAGGGTTCCGAGGCGATATCCTTGATCTTTTCCTCCAGGCGGGCAGCCCCCTCGGCGTCGAGGGGCGGAGGCTCCTGGACCTTGACCCGGCGCCTGACCGGCAGGGGGCCTTGCGCCGCCTGGACCTGGACGACCGCCTGATATCCAAAGAAGCGGTTGATGCGCTCCATGACCTGGGGAAGCTTCATTTGCAGCATGGCAGCCGCCGCACCGTGCGCAACGCGCAGGTGCAAGGTGGCGCCTGCGTTGCGGCCCTTGGGGTATTTGACTTCCAGCGGTGCGGCGAAGGCCGCGAGATCCGCGCCGACGATGGTCGCCCAATGGGTGAGGATGTCGGCCCCGGCGAAGCCGCGTTTGCCCAAGGCCGGGCGCGTGACCCTGCCCGTCAGGGATCCGACGTTGACCGGGCCCTGGCGCCAGCGCCGAGGCTTTTCAACGTGCCTTTCAGGAGGCTGACCCGGGGTCTTAGAAGAGGGGCTGTCTTTCGCCATTGCTCCACTTGAACGGAACGGCCGCGCTGGCGCAAGGTGGCAGAACACCATGCCACCCGCCAAATCCCGTCCTTCCCGCAAGACCGCCGCCAATCCCCATGACCAATTGGGGCAAGATTTATTGCACTGGTACGACCGCCACCGCCGCCGCCTGCCGTGGCGGGCGCTGCCGGGCGGGCATGTGCCGCCTTATGCCGTCTGGCTGTCGGAGATCATGCTGCAGCAGACCACCGTGACGGCGGTCAAACCCTACTTCGAGAAGTTTCTAGGTCTTTGGCCGACGGTCGAGGACCTCGCCGCGGCTCCCGTGACTGATGTGATGCGTGAATGGGCAGGTTTGGGCTACTACGCGCGCGCGCGAAATTTGCACAAATGCGCCGGTGTTGTGGCGGCGGAACACGGCGGTGTGTTTCCTGAAACCGAAGACGGCCTGCGGGCCCTGCCGGGCATCGGGCCTTACACGGCCGCCGCGATCACCGCGATCGCGTTTGGCAAGCGGGCGGTGGTGGTCGACGGCAATGTCGAGCGCGTGATGGCGCGCATGTTCAAGGTCACCGAACCCCTGCCGGGATGCAAAGAGACCTTGCGCGCGCACGCCGCGGACCTGACGCCGGAGCAACGCGCGGGTGACTACGCCCAGGCGGTGATGGACCTGGGCGCCACCGTATGCACGCCAAAGTCGCCGGCCTGTGTGATCTGCCCCTGGAGCCACGCTTGCAAAGCGCGCAAGGCCGGCATCGCCGAGACTCTTCCGCGCAAAATCAAAAAGGCCGACGTGCCGCTGAAGCGCGGCATCGCCTATTGGATGGTCCGCGCCGACGGCTGTGTGGCCCTGACCCGGCGCCCGCCGAAGGGATTGCTCGGCGGCATGCTGGAAATCCCTTCGAGCGCATGGCTCAAACAGACGGCACACAGCACTCCGCCGGTGCAGGCCAAATGGCGCGCGCTGCCGGGGATCGTCATGCACACGTTTACCCACTTCCGACTGGAACTTGCGGTGGAGGCGGCCGATCTGACAGCCGCCCAGGTCAAAAAACTAGGCCCGGACGTGATCTGGACGCCGCTGGACGAGGTGGGCGAGGCGGGGCTGCCCAGCGTCATGGCCAAAGTCGCCGCCCATGCCATGGCATCCATCGGCGTGCTAAGTTAGGGACTTCGCAAGGGGTTAGGTGGGACATGAAAGATAAAGACGACGACGCGATGCCGCCCGGTGACAACGCTGCCCGGGCCGAGCTGCGCGACGCGGCGCTGCACTATCACCGCTTTCCCACGCCCGGGAAGCTCTCGGTCATCGCCAAGAAACCCTTGGCCAACCAGCGCGATCTGGCGCTCGCCTATTCGCCGGGCGTGGCTGCCGCCTGTGACGTCATCGTCGCCGATCCCGCCGAGGTCGATACCGTCACGGGGCGCGCCAACCTCGTCGGTGTGGTGACCAACGGCACGGCGGTGCTGGGCCTGGGCAACATCGGGCCCCTGGCCGCCAAGCCGGTAATGGAGGGCAAGGCGGTGCTCTTCAAGAAATTCGCCAACATCGATGTCTTCGACATCGAGATCGCGGAATTGGATCCCTACAAACTCGTCGACATCATCGCGTCGCTTGAGCCGACCTTCGGCGCCATCAACCTCGAAGATATCAAGGCGCCGGACTGCTTCATCGTCGAGAGCGAACTGCGCAAGCGCATGAAGATCCCGGTCTTCCACGACGACCAGCACGGCACCGCCATCGTCGTCGCGGCGGCGGTGATCAACGGCCTGTCGTTCCTCGGCAAGGACATCGCCAAGGTGAAGCTGGTCTCGACCGGCGGCGGGGCGGCGGGCATTGCCTGCCTCAACCAGCTGATCGACCTGGGCCTCAAGCGCGAGAACGTCATCCTCTGCGACCATAAGGGCGTGGTCTTCAAAGGCCGCACCGAGGAGATGACCGACCAGAAGAAGGATTACGCCGCCGACACCAAGGCGCGCACGCTGGCCGAGGCGATTCCCGGCGCGGATATCTTCCTGGGTCTTTCGGCGCCGCGCGTGCTGACCAAGGACATGGTCAAGAGCATGGCCAAGCGGCCGTTCATTCTGGCGCTGGCCAATCCCGAGCCTGAGATTTTGCCGAGCCAGGCGCGCGAAGCCGCCCCTGACGCGATCATCGCCACGGGACGTTCCGACTTTCCCAATCAAGTGAACAACGTTCTGTGTTTCCCCTACATCTTCAGGGGTGCCCTCGATTGCGGGGCGACGATCATCAACGACGCCATGAAGGTGGCTTGCGTCGAGGCCATCGCCAAACTCGCGCGCGGCGCAGTCTCGGACGTGGCCGCTGCTGCCTACGGCGGCGACCAGATGCGCTTCGGCGCCGACTACCTGATCCCCAAGCCCTTCGATCCGCGCCTGGTCTCCGAGATCGCGCCGGCAGTTGCGAAAGCGGCGATGGATTCAGGTGTGGCGACGCGGCCCATCAAGGATCTCGAAGCTTACAGAGAGCGGCTGTCGCAGTTCGTCTACCGCTCGGCCTTCGTGATGAAGCCGGTGTTCGACCAGGCGCGCGCCAACCCCAAGCGCGTGGCCTTCGCCGAAGGTGAAGACCAGCGCGTGCTGTTTGCCGTGAAAGCCTTGCTCGACGACGGCCTGGCCAAGCCGATTCTGGTCGGACGCCCGGCGGTGATCTCGCAGCGGGTGCGCAAGCTGGGATTGGGCTTTGTGCCCGGCCAGCATTGCGAGGTCATTAACCCGGAAGACGATCCGCGCTTCGGCGACTACTGGCGGCAGTATCACGCCACCATGGAACGCAAGGGTGTCACTCCCGACGGTGCCCGCACCAAGGTGCGCACCAACAACACCGTCATCGCCGTCCTGGCTGTGGAGCGCGGCGATGCCGACGCCATGATCTGCGGCGCCACCGGCGACTATCACGGGCACCTGAAACACCTCATCGACATTCTCGGCCTGGCCAAGGGCGCCCACCGCACCTCGGCGCTCAGTTTGCTGGTGCTCGACGAGGGCCCGGTGTTTCTCTGCGACACCTTCGTCACCGAGGACCCCAGCGCCGAGGAGATCGCCCAGGAAACCGCGCGCGCGGCGCAGAAGGTCAGCGACTTCGGCATCGTGCCTAAGATCGCCCTCATCGCCACCTCCAACTTCGGCTCACGCTCGACGCCGGCCTCGCGCAAAATGCGCCGGGCCCTGAAGCTCTTGATCGAGGAGCATCCCGAACTGGAAGCCGAGGGCGAGATGCAGCCCGACGCGGCTCTCGATGAAGCGCTGCGTCTGCGCCTGTTCCCGAATTCGCGGCTGAAGGGGGCGGCGAACCTGCTCGTCATGCCGACGCTCGAAGCCGGCAACATCGCGCTCAATCTCGTGCGCAGTCTCGCGCGCGGGCTGCCGGTGGGCCCAATCCTTCTCGGCATCGCCAAGCCGGCGCACATCACCACCACCTCCGTGACCGCGCGCGGCCTGGTCAACCTCGCCGCCATCGCGGCGGTGGACGCGCAGATGCAGAAGAAGGGATGAGCGCTGCGGCGTCAGCACCCTGGACCTGCCCCACCTGCCACATCGAGGTGGCGACGGTGTTCTGCTCCACCTGCGGCGAGAAGCATAAGAACCCGCGCGAGTTCACCATCGCCGGCCTCGCGGCGATGGCTTACGGCGCTTTCAGCCCGGTGGACGGCAAGGTACTGCGCAGCGTCATCACCTTACTGCGACGTCCCGGCGCGCTGACGGTCGCCTTCCAACACGCCCAGCGCATCCCGTATCTGGGGCCGTTTCAGCTGTTCCTGATTCTCAACGTGCTGTTCTTCGCCGTGCAGTCGGCGGGGACGATGAAGATTTTCTCGCAGCCCCTTCTCTATCGGATGAGTCCGCTCGGGCTCTGGCCCGACACCAGCAAGGCCGTGATCGATGCGCGTCTCGCCGAGATCGGCAAAACCGTTGCCGAATACGCCCCGGTCTTCGATCAGGCGGTGGACGTCAACGCCAAGTCCCTGATCGGTTTGATGGTGCCGCCCTTCGCGCTATTGCTGCCGCTGGTGTTTCTGCGCCGTCCGCAACCGCTGGCCGTGAACTTTGTATTCTCGCTGCACTTCCATGCCTTCGTGCTGCTGCTTCTATGCGTGCCGCTCGGCATCATGGAAGTCAGCGCGCTTCTGGGAGGCCCGGCGGAGGCGTTGGGATTGGCCGATGATGCCGCGTCCGTCGGACTGTTGGTTTCGTGTTTCGTCTATCTCTACATCGCGATTGGACGGGTGTACGGCGTGCGCGGGCCAGCGCGCGTGCTGCAAGCGGGCGTGTTGGCCTTCGCGGAGGCGATGATTTTCCTGACCTATCGCTTCGCCGTGATGCTGATCACGCTGTACACCACATGATCTCGCGCCGCGCATTGCTCGCCGCCAGCACACTCGCGCTTCTCCCGCGCGCCTTCGCCGCCGACACCGGCGTGCTCCGCCGCGGCAACCGCTATGAGCCGGGTTCGCTCGATCCGCACAAGATCAACACGACCTATGAAGGCGCTATCATCCTCGACCTGTTCGAGGGCTTGGTGGCTTTCAACGCCGATGGCCTTGCCGTGCCGGGCCTCGCCGTCTCCTGGAGCGTGAGCCCCGATGGCAAGCTCTACACCTTCTTTCTGCGCGACAAGCTGACCTGGTCCGACGGCAAAGAGATGACCGCTTATGACTTCATCGAGTCATTCCGCCGGCTCTTGGATCCGAAGACCGCATCGCCGGCGGCACAGCTTTTCTACGGCATCAAGAACGCGCGCGCGGTCAACAAAGGCGAGATGCCGCCGGAAAAACTCGGCGTGCTGACGGCCGAGGGCGCCGATCTAATGATCAATCTCGAAGCGCCGGTGCCCTATCTGCCGCAGCTTCTCGCAAGCCCGGCGTCCGTCATCTTGCCGCAACACGCCATCACCCAGCACGGCGACGCCTGGGCCAAGCCGGGCAATATGGTCAGCAGCGGCGCCTTCACGCTGGAAGCCTGGCGCCCGAACGAAGTTATCAGTCTGGCTAAAAACCCCCGCTACCACGCGGCTGCAAGTGTGAAGCTGGCCCGCGTCGATTACGTGCCGACGGAGGACGTCAACGCCGGGCTGACGCGTTTCCGCGCCGGCGATCTCGACACCCAGCTCGATCTGCCGCCGAGCCAGCTCGAAAAACTCAAGACGGATCTGCCGGCCGAGACGCACCTCACGCCTTCCCTTCTGACCTACTACCTCGCGCTGAACACATCTGTGCCGAAGCTCGCCGACAAGCGCGTGCGCCGGGCGCTGTCGCTGGCCATCGACCGCGACATCCTGACGGCCAAGGTGCTGCGCGGTGGCGAGCAGCCGGCCTTCAGCTTCGTGCCGCCGCTGGTCGCGGGCTACACCCCGGCACGCATGGATTTCGCGGAGAAGGAGACCGAGGCGCGGCTGCTCGAAGCGCGCCGGCTCCTGGGCGAGGCTGGCTACGGCGCGGGCAAACCCTTCACCATCTCCTACGCCCACTCCTCGAACCTGGAGCTGCGGCGCATCGCCGTCATCATCGCCGGCATGTGGAAGCGGGTCGGTGTCGTGACGACGCTGGGCAACACCGAAGGCCGCGTACATTTTTCCAACCTGAGGCAAGGCAGCTTCGAGGCGGCCTTCGTCGGCTGGCAGGCGGATTTCAACGACGCGGCCGGTTTCCTGACGGTGCTGGAGTCAGCCCCCAATCCCTCGAACTATGCGCGCTATCACAACCCCGCCTATGACGCACTGCTGCGTGAGGCCGGCGCCAGCGACAACGCCGCCGCGCGCGCCGGACTCCTGCGCGATGCCGAAGCCCTCGTCCTGACCGATCAGCCGATCATCCCGCTCTATTACGGCGTGTCGAAGAACCTGGTGGCGCGGCGCGTCGCGGGCTGGAAGGACAACGCGGCAGACGTGCATTTGAGCCGCTATCTGTCGCTGGTCTAAGCAGGGACCTAAGCGTCGGCGGTTTCCTCATCTTCGTCGGCTTCCTCGGGCGTCAGCGGACGCAACATGAGGAGGATCAGGAGCGCGGGCGGTAGCACCGCACCCGCCAAGCCCCACGCCATGCGGTTGCGGTGGCGCGTCGCGGCCATGCGCCGACCGAGCCAGACAAACAGCACGATCGAGAACAGCGTCAGCAGCGGATAGTAGGGTTGCATGCGGAGGTTGCCCCGAACCTGTCAGAGAATTTCTTTTAACAGACGCGCGCAGCACTTTATTGCATTACAATATCACCAACGCCGTGGGCGCGGGGCAGGTTGCGTCATGAAACGGGGCGTTGAGGGGCTATGGTGACGAAAGTTGGTGCATCGGAAAGGGTTATTGCGTGAGGGCTAGGCAGCCATGAGCACGCCTGACGCTGCTCCTCCCGACACTGTTCCACCATCTGAAAGTGCGCCCCCTGCTGGTCAGCGGGCCGGCGTGCTGGGTTGGGCGCGCCACTGGTTCGCTGACAATATTTTCAAACGCATCATCAAGAACGCCGCCCTGTTGCTCTCGGGCCGCGCGACCAATGGGCTTTTAGGGTTAGCGACCTTGAGCTTGTCGGCGCGCGGGCTGGGCCTCGAGGAATTCGGCATCTTCGTGCTGCTGCAAACCTATGTGCAGGTGATTGCCGCGCTGGCCACGTTCCAGTCGTGGCAGGCCGTGATCCGCTACGGCGCCATCTGCATGGAGACTAAGAACGTCCATTCCTTCCAGAGCCTGGTGAAGTTCACCAGCATGTTGGATGTGGCGGGCTGCTTGCTGGCGGCGGCCATCGGCGTGCTGGCCGCGCCCTTCGTCGGTCCCTCGGTGGACTGGAATCCTCAAGTCATAACCTACGCGCAGATCTTCAGCCTGCAGATCCTGGTGGCGGTGCTGGCCACCCCCATCGGTCTCCTGCGCCTGTTCGACCGCTTCGACCTGCTGGCAGGACAGGCGGTGATCACGCCGCTGCTCCGCCTCGTCGGTGTGGGCATCTGCGTTTACGTGGGCGCGGAGTTGTGGGCCTACCTTGTCGCCTGGTTCATCGCCGGCATTGTCGGCTCGGTCGCCTTGATGATCATCGGCTGGCGCGAGGCGTCCAAGCGCGGCTGGCTCGACGGCATGACCTGGTCGCTGGCGGGCATCACGGCGCCGCACGGCGGCATCTGGAAGTTCTCGATCTTCTCCAATCTGCATGCCTCGCTGCAGCTCGTCACCCAGCAGGCCAGCACGTTCCTGTGCGGCTGGCTGGCGGGGCCTGCGGCGGCGGGGTTGTTCAAGATCGGCCGCGACGTGGCGACGGGCATCTCGAAGCCGGCGGAACTGCTCAACCAGTCGATCTATCCCGAGTTCGCACGCCTCGGCAGCCGCGGCGAGTGGCCCAAGTTCAAAGGGCTGATCTTCAGGGGCGAAGCGGTGGCGGGCAGCGGCGCCTTGGCCATGCTGGCGCTGTCGATCTTCGGCGGACCGTTCTTCATCGACTTCTTCTTCGGCGACGCCTTCGTGGGCGCGTATGTGCCTTTGGTGCTGCTGGTGGCCACCGCCGGATTGACGCTGGTGGCCTTCCCCATGGAACCGGCCCTCTACGCCATGGGCCGCCCGAGCATTCCGCTGCGCATCGAGACGGTGGTGGTGCTCGTGATCTATCTGCCGGTGATATTCGTGCTGACCAAGTCCATGGGCCCCACCGGTGCGGCGATCGCTTCCGTCGCGGCAGCGTTCGCGAGTTTCGTGGCGCTGACCGCCATGACCGTCAAGCAGCTACGGCGCCGGCTTGGCTGATATCCGGTTTGGTTTCTCCGGGTGCAAGGTGGCGATGCGCGCCCGGCGCAAGGGGCCGTGGTCGAGTTTCCAATCGCTATACCCGCGCGCGATCTCGCTGAAATACGCCAGCGTAGGGCTTGCGCGCGTGCCGCCACTCATGATGTAGGCGGCGGCCACACGGGGACCTTCCGCCGTTTCGACGGTGACGTCGATTTTCTCGTAGTCTGGGCCCTCGTAGTTCTCGAGCGCCCGCCAGCAGGCGGGTGTGAGCTCAAAGAGCGCGCCAGGAACCGCTCCCGACACATCGGCGGCGATCGTCACAAAGCCGCGGAACTCCAAGCGATAGCCTTTGAGCGTGGCGACGGAGAGTGCCGTGGCGCGCGGACAGCGGCGCTTCATGCCGCGTAGATTCAAATTGGCGCCGTAGGCGAAATAGAGCATCGGCGACTGTAGAGGTGCGGCGTCCTGAAAAGAAAGCGGCGGGTCTCAAAAGAGACCCGCCGTTAAGTTTGCTAGGGTCGTGGGGTGGGGAGGGAGAAAGAAAAGCCCTAGCGTTAATTCCCAAAACGAAATGGCAGGGAGACCAGTGGTCCCAGAGCCCAGGGCTTAAGAACCAATGGCTGCATCCTGCGCGGGAGGAATTAACGAACCGTGAATCTTCCTTAATTTCGCGCATTGGATGTAGCGCGGCGCGCGCGTGGCTATGCAGCCTTTGCAAGTCCTTGTGCCGAACCAATAAAAAACCCGGCGGTTGAGGCCGGGTTTTTCGCGCTTTTCGCGTCTTCTTGTTTTTCAGTGCGTTGTTACGCGGCCCGTTTAGCGTCGAGGGGCAGTTGCAACTGCAGCGCGGCTTCGGCGGCTTCAAAACGGCTGACGATGCGGGCGCGAATCGCGCGGAGCTCGTCGGCTTCGGCTTGCAGAGCGACAGTCTGGTCGGGCGCCGTGGTGGCGGCGATCGACAGTTCGTGCACGCGGTTGGCGAGATACTCGAGCAAACCGCGCTGATCGTGCGTCAGGGTCAACATTTCTACCATCCCAATCTGGTGTCGAAGGGCCGCGGGCGAGGGGGCTCCCCGGCGGCGCTGGGCTTCTATGACGGATCTGTTGCTACGTGGCAAAGACCATTATCGCAATGCAGCATTGCCTTGGGTGCATAAGGACCCTTGGAAGGCGAAAAGCGGGGAAAATGTGAGTTGATGGCCAAAATCTGTGGAAAAACCGCCGGCTGTCACGCCGCAGTCATGTGGTTTTTAGGGGCCAATATCAGTGGGATAGAGAGTTATCCTCGTGTGCATTGCGAAGAAAATCTAGATATAGTTTCACAACGACCGTCAAGCGCTAAATCTTGTGGTTCAGCAAATTCCTCGCGTTGACCCGTGGGAACGATGGGACCACCATATCTCGTATCGCGGACACCCTGGGTCTACACAATCTGGGGTGAAAACGGAACGAGGGGCTGGAGAGGGTACGCGGGGCCTAACCTGCGACCGATAACCATCTAGAACAAGGCCGCGGCGATCTATGCACGCCGCAGACTCAAGAGAGGGTAACTCCTTGGTATTTCAAGGATTACCGTCCTAGGGATAGAGCCTGATTCACTCCTCGAACCCGTGGCCCACAAGGGGCCCGCGATGGCTGTTGCGGGGCTTTTTGAGGGGTACTGGGAATGAACTTTGCCGTCGATGCCAATGCTGCCGTCGCCACTCCGCTCACCACACAGCCCACGCCTGCCGCCAAATCGAGAGATACCACCGCTCTGGAGGTGGTGCCGTCGATTCGCATCGACCATGCGCGCGATGCCCTGCTGACCGAATTCGGCAAAGACACCCTGAACGACCGCTACCTGCTGCCCGGCGAATCCTACCAGGACATGTTCGCGCGCGTGGCCCGCGTCTACAGCGACGACATGGAACACGCCCAGCGCATCTACGACTACATGTCCAAGCTGTGGTTCATGCCGGCGACCCCGGTGCTGTCCAACGGCGGCGCGGAACGCGGCCTGCCGATCTCCTGCTTCCTCAACGCGGTCAACGACGACCTCGGCGGCATCGTCGGCACCTGGACCGAGAACGTCTGGCTCGCCTCCAATGGCGGCGGCATCGGCACCTATTGGGGCAAGGTGCGCTCCATCGGCGAGAAGGTGAAAAACTGCGGTCATACCTCCGGCATCATCCCTTTCGTGCGCGTGATGGACAGCCTCACGCTCGCCATCTCCCAGGGTTCGCTCCGCCGCGGCTCGGCCGCGGTGTATCTCGACGTGCATCACCCCGAGATCGAAGAATTCCTTGAGATCCGTAAGCCCTCAGGCGACTTCAACCGCAAGAGCCTGAACCTGCACCACGGCCTCAACATCACCGACGAGTTCATGGAAGCGGTGCGCGACGACGCGTCCTTCGGCCTGCGCAGCCCCAAGACGGGCGAAGTCTTGAAGACCGTCAATGCCCGCGAGCTGTGGCAGAAAATCCTCGAGACCCGCCTCAACACCGGCGAGCCTTACCTGATCTTCTCCGACACCGTAAACCGCCAGATGCCCAAGCATCAGCGCGACCTCGGCCTGAAGGTCACCACGTCGAACCTGTGCAGCGAGATCATGCTGCACACCGGCCCCGACCATAAGGGCGTCGACCGTACCGCTGTTTGCTGCCTGTCCTCGCTCAATGTCGAAACCTGGGACGAGTGGAAGGACGACGAGCAATTCATCCCCGACGTTATGCGCTTCCTCGACAACGTGCTCGAAGACTTCATCAAGCGCGCCCCCGAAGCCATGGAACGCGCGGTGTATTCCGCCAAGCGCGAACGCTCCGTCGGCCTCGGCATCATGGGCTTTCACTCGTTCCTGCAGCAGAAGGGCATTCCCTTCGAGAGCGCCATGGCCAAGAGCTGGAACATCAAGATGTTCAAGCATATCCGCCGTCACGCCGATGCCGCCTCGGTGGCGCTGGCCGAAGAGCGCGGCTCGTGCCCCGACGCCGAGGAAATGGGCGTCAAGGCGCGCTTCTCGCACAAACTGGCG
>CANKHC010000038.1 GCA_947481595.1 Fidelibacterota bacterium | reverse complement strand
TGGCCTCTACCGATCTGCACCAGTCCCTGACTCCGACGTATTGATACGACACCAATTTCATCGTGAGCCCTCACTTACCTGAACTGCTTGATTGTTGCGCCGCCGTGAGGAGCGAGCAAACCATAAACGTGTATGGGTCCGCAATTTGGCATGAGCGTTTCTGGGTTCTGCTGCAACTAGCGAATAGGTGCCTTACGAAGGTCCGTCATACTTCCATGCTCTGCGATTCGCCGCGCGCTTCAGTGTAAGCCCGCCAAAAACGAACCAAATTTCTCGTAGTGCTTGATGGTGCGCGAGCCTACGGGCGGCATATCGAGGACGTCTTCCAGCTGGCGACGCAGCGTGAGGTCGGTACTCAGGCCGGGAACGAGTTGCGATAGCACCGCGAACAGACGGCCACGGGCGATTGCCTCATCGACGCTGGTCAGGCCGGCAAAACTCTGGACGCCGCCGTTGACAAGGTTAGTCAGCTTATTTTGATAGGCGTTGCCCATCGTGCAACCGACGCAGGCATCCACTTTTGATTCCTTTTGATGCAAGCCCATGCCTTCGTCGCGCATCATATTTTCTCTGAGGTGCCCGACGCGTGTTTCGACCGGCAGTCTCGCAAATTCGGAGTCAGTCGTGCGGCGATCGCGGAAACGTTGCTCGTGCATGAAGGCCTCATGCAACGAGCGGCCCTCAAGCCGCGGCGACAACATCTCGGCATCCCAAACGCCGCAACACGGCGCCAACCGCGTGAGCTTCGGAGTGGGACATATGGTCGAATATAGCCACGAGCAGCCAAACGCTTCCTGGACGTTAAGCCCGCCTGTCGGCATTGGTTCACCCGCCACCAACGGATCGTCGTACCTCTGGAACCCCAGACCAATATCCGTTGCCATTTTTTCGACCGCCACCGCTTCGCTACTATTGTAGGAAAATGCCAAGAATCCGATAAACACACGATGCGGTGGTGTGGAGCTGGCTTTAATAGCCTGAGAAAGACGACGAGCATTGTCGAGAACCGTCGCAAGCTTCGAGTTGACGCGGTATTTCTGATGTGACTCCTGCGTGGCGCCATCGATACTGATACGGAGTTCTAGGTTCGGCATCGTAGCAAGCGCATCGATCACGTCATCCTTGATTGGCAATGAGAAGTTTGAGGACACCTTCACCAAGAAGGGCTCATCGCGTAGCCGGCGCGCGATGGCTGCGAAGCTCTTAGCCATCGTCGGCTCGCCCCAATTGAACAGATAGTAGATATCGAGGTAGTTGCCGAACTCCCGGCAGACGACCTCGTAGTCCTCCGCATCCGCGGTTTCCCGGACATTTGCCACACCTACGCCCGTGGGGCACGCCGGGCATTTGAGGTTACATCCCGTGGTGGGCTCATGCATGCAATAGAGCGGCACATTTGTCGGTGACGGCCGGCGCAAAATCATCTCCAGCAGCGTATGCACGCGGTTCAGTTGATACTTCGTGGATCTTGAGGTCGGAAAAGCCATGCATTGGGTCCAAGGACATAAAGCGGTTGGTAGTTGGCGTTGCTTGCTTATCCGCAAGACCGCTCTTTATAATCGACCGCGCCGGCCAACGTAACTGCACAAAGCTTTTCGACCGATATAAACCGATATAAAAGGAGGGCGGCGAGTACGAGATCGCGGGCTGCGACTGTCGTCGCGCCCACTGCCACGAGAAGTACGCAAGAATGAACGTCTCTGTCCTCATCCCTTCCCATCTCGGCCAACGATTTGACTGGTTAAAGCACCGCCTCAATTTCCTATATAAACTTGGCTATACGGATGAAGTCGTGGTGGGCGTCTGGGGCGGTCAAGATCGCATTGAAGATTTGCGGAACTTTTGCCGGATCCTGTCACCCAATATACGGGTCGTTTCGCAAGACGGCGCCACTCGGTTCACCACACGCATGGTTGAGCTAGCGCAATTGGCGTCCGGAGAATACGCCGTTGCGCAGGGCGACGACGACTTTATTATCCCAGGCGCGGTCAACAACGCCGCGTCGTTGCTGGCGAGAGACCCAAGCGTGTGCTGCGCGCAGGGCCGATTCATCCTCCTCGACCCGACATCATCGTATCCCTCCTACAGGATCAATTATTTTCCTCTCTGGCAGGCGCTGGAGGAAGAAGCCTTGCCGAGATTTAGCTCCTACATGAAACACTTTGGCACGACCTTTCATGGCGTCTATAGGCGTCCCCAGTTCATCGAGCGCATGACATGGATGGACGAAACCAAGGCCAACACCAGAGATGAAGTGCTCTTCGAATATATGGGTGAGATGTACACCGTCATCAAAGGCAAGTTCGCCATTCTGGACGAGATTTTTTTTGTAAAGGGCATGCACGAAGACAACACTTCTAAAACGTTGCGCGCCAATTTAAGTCACAAGATGCCGCCCTACATGATCCTGTCGCCTGACTTTTCCTCGTCCTACAAATTTTTTGAAGGGCAAGTTTTCAGACTGCTCGAATCTGTTGGCGTGGACGTGGGCAATCCCGATAACCGCAAGCAAATCATGGACGGCCTGGTGGATTTCGTCGGTTTCATGATTTACAAACGTCGCGACCGGTACGATCCGCAAGAAGCCATGATGAGGCAGATGGTCTCCGAGGTCCCCGTACATCCCGCGGTTGATCAGGTTTTGCGTTTCGTCACAGCAACCGCGGTGTAAGCAGCCAGTCTGCGCCTCGCACACCGATCGGCGGGGACCAGTCCGTCCGCTGTTACAATTGTTGACGCCATCCCCTTGCATTGACTGATATATTCCGGGACAGCTCTTCAGGTGGGGGAAACCATGGGTGAGGCGATCGAGCAACACGCGTCAGCGCCGCGTCAGGTGTTGTCGCTCTTCGATGTCATCGCCATCGTCGCCGGGTTGGTCATCGGCGTGGGCATCTTTCGGCTCCCCTCCCTCGTCGCCAGCATCGCCGGCAATGAAAGCCTGATCGTCGCGGTCTGGCTCTTGGGTGGGGTGATCTCCTTCGTCGGCGCCTTGTGTTATGCCGAACTATCAACCACCTACCCTTCAACCGGTGGCGAGTATCACTTTCTCACGCTTGCTTATGGGAAAAGTGTGGGCTTCATGTTCGCCTGGGCACGTATGACCGTCATCCAAACCGGCAGCATCGCGCTGCTCGGTTATGTTTTCGGCGACTACGCCAACCAGATGCTGCCGCTAGGATCCTCCGGGGCGATGATTTACGCCGTGCTTGCCGTCATCGCGCTCACCGCGCTCAACATCATCGGCATCCACTCGACCCGCAGCGTGCAAAAAGTCCTGGCATCCGTCGCGATCTTTGGGTTGGTAATGGTGATCATCGTCGGCCTCGCCGCCGGCGCGCCCGCCGAGGTCCCGGCAACAGCCGCGCCAGCCGAGTGGAACTTTTCTTCCGCCGTGCTCGGCTCATCACTGATCTTTGTCCTGCTGACCTATGGCGGCTGGAACGAAGCGGCTTACGTATCGGCCGAGGTCAAGGATGGCCGGCACAACATCGTACGCGCGCTCCTGTTCAGCATTGGGCTCATCACCGTGATCTACGTCACGGTGAATGTAGCCTACATCAAAGTGCTGGGTGTCCAGGGCGTGGCCAACTCGCAAGCCGTTGCCGCTGACCTCATGCGGGCGGTGGTCGGCCCCGGCGGCGCCGCCTTCATTACAGCCCTGATCCTCATCAAGGCGATGGCGTCGATGAACGTTACGATCTTCACCGGCGCCCGCACCAACTATGCCTTGGGGCGCGACTTCCCGCCCTTCCGCTTCCTGCACCAGTGGAGTGCCCGCGGCGCGCCGGTCGCGGCCCTCGTGTTCCAAAGCGCCGTCGCCCTCGGGCTGATCGTCTTCGCCAGCCAAAAGGGCGTCCAGACCGCCGTCGACTACCTGTCGCCGGTGTTCTGGCTATTCTTCCTGCTCACCGGCGTAGCCCTCTTTGTGCTGCGCCGGCGCGGCGCACCGACACAGGACGGTTTTCGCACCCCGCTTTATCCGGTAGTCCCTGCGCTGTTTTGCCTGACCTGCGCCTATATGCTTTATTCGAGCGTCAGCTACGCCGCCACGGGCGCGCTGGCCGGCCTTGGCGTGCTGGCGTTGGGACTGCCGTTCCTTTATTTCGCCGCAGGACGTAAGATTTCACCGATCGCGGCAGAGGGAGATAAATCATGATGATGCGCAGGTATTTCGGTGTAGTGGCGGCGACAGCCCTGCTCTTGGTCGGCAGCGTCTCCAACAGCGACGTATGGGCCCAAGTCAAATTCCCGGGGGACGGCAACGTCAACCTCGACGTGCCTTACGTCCCCACTCCGCAGCCGGTCGTCAACCGCATGCTGCAGATGGGGCAAGCCACAGCCAACGACATCCACTACGACCTCGGCTCCGGCGATGGCCGTATCGTCGTCACCGCCGCCCGCGACTTCAAGGTCAAGAAAGGTGTTGGTATCGATATCGACCCAGTGCGTATCCGCGAAGCCAATGCCAATGCCAAGGCGGCGGGAGTCACGGACCGCGTCACCTTCATGCAGACCGACCTCTTCAAGTTCGATTTCACCGAAGCCAACGTTTTGACGCTCTACCTGCTGCCCGACGTCAATCTCATGCTACGCCCGATCATCCTCGACAAGATGAAACCCGGCACACGCGTCGTCTCCCACGCCTTCACCATGGGCGACTGGCGCCCCGACAGCCAGGAGGTGGTCGAGGGCGAAGCGCTGTATTACTGGATGGTGCCCGCGAAGGTCGCCGGCGGTTGGGACTGGCGCATCGAGAACACGCCCTACCATGTGGATCTTAGCCAACAATTCCAGGTCATCACGGGAACCCTGCGCGGACCCAACGGCGAGTCCAATCTGCGCAACGTGGTGCTGAAGGGCGAAGATCTGCGCTTCGAGGTCAGTGTTCCGCGCGGCGGCGTACCGGCCACCGTCAGCTTTGTCGGCAAAGTCACCGGCAACATGTTGACCGGAACCATGGACATGGGCGGCGGTCAGAAGGCACAGATCAACGCGACCAAGTCGCCTTAGTTCTATGTCGCGCGAAACACTGGGACTCAGCGAAACTCTCCTGGCCTACGTCCGCAAGGTCGGCTTTCGTGAGGATGCCGACCTTAGGGCGCTGCGCAAGGAAACCGCGGCACACCCTATGGCGCGCATGCAGATCTCGCCGGAACAGGGGCAGTTCATGGCCCTTCTTGTCGAATTGATCGGCGCGCGTAAATCCTTCGAGGTGGGCACCTTCACGGGCTACAGCGCGATGGCAGTCGCAAAGGCAATGGGGCCCACCGGCCGCGTCGTCGCCCTCGATATCAGCGATGAATTCACTGCCGTCGCCCGCAAGCATTGGGCCAAGGCAAAAATCACGGATCGCATTGATCTACGTCTTGCTCCCGCCGCCGAAAGTCTCGCGCGCATGGTGGCCACAGGCGAAAACAGCACCTATGACTTCGCCTTCATCGACGCGGACAAGACCGGCTACGACGCCTACTACGAATACGCCCTGAAACTGCTGCGCCCCGGCGGTCTCATCGCCGTTGACAACGTCTTATGGAGCGGCAAAGTGGCCGATCCCTCGGATAGTTCGGACGACACCAAGGCACTACGCGCCCTCAACCAGAAGGTCGTCGGCGACGAACGCGTGACGATGTGCCTGGTACCCATAGGCGATGGGCTAACACTCGCCCGGAAACGTTGACGCTATTTTGCGTTCTTGAAGATCTCGTGATGCACGACGTCGCCGCGCTCGATCCCTAAACGCTTGGCCGTCCCACCGGCGAGTTCCAGTACGGCCATGATCGGCGCGCGTGGTCCCACCGGCGTTTCGTCATGCGGGCGGGTATTCTCGGCGATGAACTCGATCCTGCCATCGGCGTGGACGAACAACATGTCGAGCGGGATGAACGTATTGCGCATCCAGAACTGCTCACGCTGCTCCATGAAAAAGTTAAACAGCATGCCGTGGTCAGGCGCCAGGACATTGCGATGCATCAGTCCAATGTTGCGCTCGTCCGGAGAGTCGGCGAGTTCGACGGTGAAGGTGTGCGTCTTGCCGTCGCCAACGATGGTCAGCATCGACGTCGGAAGCGTCTGCGCCTTGGCCGGATCGAGCGGTTCATGCGGGCGCAGCCTCTGGGCATAGACCGGCGTGACGGCGAGATGGGCGGCGACAATCGCCGCGAGGATCAGGAACCACCTCCGGCGCACGTTTTTATGGTGCACGTTTGGGCGTCCAACGATGGGCGGTTACCGGCTTGCCGCTGTGATTGCGCATGACCTTTGGGCGCAGCACTTTGCCTGCCGCCGGCGCATCCACGGTCGCCGCCTGCGGTTTGCGACCCAGACCCTGCGTTCCATAAAACTCGACCATGCCTTCGAACATGATCTCGGTGCCCGGTGCCGCGCCATAAGCATCAGCGTAGGGCGGGTGACGCTTGATTAGCTTGTTAAGGTGCTCGGTCGAATGCGCGCCGAATTGGCGCCAGATGCTGTCGAGAATGTGCCGCGGAGTCTCCTCGACGGGCTTCAAGTCCACCGCCGGCCGGCCGCGCGCGAAGGCACGGAAAATCGTCGGCTCGATGGGACCGTCGTCGGAGGCAATGAATGTTGCCGGCATCAGCTTGGCGCCGCCTTGCAGCACGCCGAAATAAGCCTGGGCCAGGTACATCAGGCGGTGGAGCTTTTGCGGTTGGAGGTATTCGCCATCGTCAACGGCACGGTCGAGGAACCAGCAGGCGACCTCGAAACAGGACTCAACCGCCGTCGGGCGCATTTCAAATTATCTCAGCGCAAGATGCCGACGTCAGTCGAGATTTCGGCCACGCCCATCAGGGCCTGGTTGAATTCATAGATGGCGATGCCGCGCTCGGCTTCAACAGCCGCCGGCGACGCTGTTCGCGCCGTGCGGGCGGCTTGCGCCTGCATGATCGCGGCGCCGACTTCGCGCGACACCAGCACACCGCCAAAACTGATGACATGGTCCTGGAAAGGACCGCCCTGGCGGCGGCGACGGCGCGGGGTATTGAACTCTTCCCCGTCGTCCTCGAAACCGCGCGTCTGGTCGCGGGCTGGCGGGGCATAGGCACCGGCCAACGGATCGACGAAATCCATCGACGACGCCACCGCGTGGCGCGGCTGCGAAATTCGCGCCGCCGGCCCGATCATTCCGGAATTGGCAACCTGAGCGGTGCTCATGGCTGGTTGGTAACCTATGCGCAGCAGTTGTTATTCATCACGCGTTACAACATTTATGGACCTGGCATGTTCCCAAGTCAAACATAACGACCGCTGCTCTAGGTCGTAATTATTCCAGAAAACCCTGATATTTCAAATATTAAGAGGTTATTAACGATTGCGATGCAGGTCAGCTTTGCAAAGCGAGCGCAAGCAGCGACCACAAGTACAAGGTGACGAAAATGCCAAGGAGGGCAGAGGTTTCCTTGAGGAAATGACTGGCGGACATGGCGGGGTTCCCTTTTTTACTGTTCATATTATGTTCTCATCCCCGATAAGAACAAATGCGGAACTTCGTGTCAAGGGACAGCGAGAGTCTCCAACATTGTCAAGCCCGCCAAAAACTTCTAGGCAGGGCCCATGGACCTCTCCCACGCCTTCAACATCGCCCCGATGATGGACTGCACGGACCGGCATTGCCGGTACCTGATGCGCCTGATCTCCCGCCGAGCGCGCCTTTACACCGAAATGGTGACCTCCAACGCCCTGGTGCGCGGCCGCGACCCAGCGCGCTTCCTCGCCTTTGACGCCGCCGAGCAGCCCTTGGCCCTGCAATTGGGCGGCAGCGACCCTGCACAGCTCAAAGAGGCCGCCCGCATGGCGGAGGACCGTGGCTTCGCCGAGGTCAACCTGAACGTCGGCTGCCCCAGCGACCGCGTTACCTCAGGCCGGTTCGGCGCCTGCCTGATGGCCGAGCCAAACCTAGTGGCAGAGTGCGTTGCCGCCATGGGGAACGCCGTGCGTATCCCGATTACCGTCAAGACCCGCATTGGCATCGACGACCTCGATAGCGACGCCCATCTCGACGCCTTCATCGCCACGGTCGCGGCGGCTGGCTGCGATACCTTCATCATCCACGCCCGCAAGGCCTGGCTGCAGGGCCTGAGCCCCAAGCAAAACCGCGAGATCCCGCCGCTGCGCTACGAGCGTGTCTACGCGTTGAAGCGGACCTTCCCGCAGCTTCGCATCGTCCTCAACGGCGGGCTCAAGACCTGCGACGCAGCCCGGCGCGCCCTCACTGACACGGACGGCACCGCGCTGGACGGCGTCATGCTCGGCCGCGTGCCCTACGACGAGCCCTACATGCTGGCGGAGGTCGACCAGCTTTTCTTTGCCGATCAGGCGCCGCCCGCCTCCCGCGCCCTGGTGACGGAGGCCTATATCGACTATGCCCGGCGGGCCATCGGCGGCTATGTCCGCCCCCATCATGTTCTGCGCCATGCCGTCGGCCTGTTTCATGGCCGGCCCAACGCCCGGCTCTGGCGCCAGACCCTCACCCGCCTCGGCCAAGAGGGCGGAAATCTCGAGGAGATCAACGTCCTTGCCCGCACCCTCGAAGGCCAAACCGCTCTGGCGGCCTAAAACCTGCTACAGTGTTGAATCTTTGGGGAATATTTTTGGGGACCACGCCGTCTCACAACGACCAGCCCGGAGGGCGTTCATCTGCCGTCAACCTTGCCAATCGTGAGGAGATTCAACCTCTTGCCGCAGAATGGGGTTTGTGCGACTGACAAGAGTATCAGGGGGGGACTCCGAAGCGCGGCCTACGTCCTGTTTCTTCCCGGCGCCGGTTCGGACATTGGTTTGGTATGACATCTGATCGAAATCCGCGCTACGCGATCTACTACGCGCCCGAGCCGGGCAGCCCGCTCGACGCCTTTGGCCGCAGCTGGTTCGGACCGGAAACCGCGGCGAAAGCCACCGGCAAGCTGACCGCCGCGCGCATCGCCGAACTCAGCGAAAGCTCCCGCCGCTATGGCTTCCACGGAACGCTTAAGCCTCCCTTCGCCCTCAACCCCGCCAACGGCTTAGAGAGCCTGCTGCAAGCCGCGCGCGTCTTCGCCCGCACCCTGTCGCCGGTGGAAATCCCACCGCTGGAGCTGGCAATTATCGGCAAGTTCATCGCCCTCACGCCGACCACCCAGTCAGCGGCCCTGGAAAAGCTCGCCGCTGCCTGTGTGCGGGCCTTCGAGGCCTTCCGCGTGCCGCTCACCGACGACCAGATGGTCAGCTACAAACTCAATCGCCTGACCGTGCACCAAGAGCAGATGCTCGAGCACTGGGGATATCCCTATGTGATGGAAGAGTTCCGATTCCACATCTCCGTCACCGACCGCATCGACAATGACGCCGAGCGCAAGGAAGTCATGAAGGCGCTCGATAAGTTCGCTGCCCCTGTTCTGGGCAAGGCGATCATGGTTCGCGATATCGTTGTCTTCGGCCAGCAGGACATCGACGAGCCCATGATCACCATCGAACGCATCCCCTTCGGCCGCAGCAAATAGCGCCACCCGGCCTTATACTCCGCGGCGCCATGGCCAATATTCCGTCGCTCCTGATCTCGCTTCGCAAACGTCTCAAAGGCCTCTTCGCCAACGAGGCCGCCGAAGTTGTGCATCCGCCGGTGTATTGGGACGACAGCGTCACCCTAACCCTTGCCGATCTGGTTCAGGAGACCGAGACCCGCGCCAGCGGCAAGGTACAGATCCTTTCGCTCGCCGACTTCCGCGCCAGCATCGGCGAGCTGTGGGAAAGATATCAGAGCAAAATCCTGATCATCGCTGAGTCCACCATCGGGCGCATGATCGGCAAGGGCAACACCTACATCGCCCAGGGTGACGACGCCTGGCTTTTGCTGTTCGCCAGTTTGACCGAAGACAAGGCCCAGGAACGCGCCGATGCCATCGCCGCCAGCATCGGCGATAAACTGATGGGTGCACAGTTCACCGCCCATGAGTTGCCGTTGCCCGCTGCCGCGCGCCTCGACCTCAGCGATGCAGTGAAGGACGACGGCAGCCTCGATATGGAGGCGGTGAAACGCGCGATCACCAAGGTGCGCCAAAAGCAGATCACATCAACGGTTGCACGCAATCGCGCAGCAGCTGCGGCTGCTATACGCCCCGTTGCAGCGCCTGCAGGCAAACTGATGCGCTCCGACGCCGAGCAGCTGAAAACCTTCTTTCAACCGGCCTGGTGTGCTGAGACCGAGAGCATCGACATTTTCTTCTTTCGCGCCAGCGCCGCCGACGGCCTCGAAATCTACGCCGAGGATGCGCCGACCCAGAACGACGCCACCATCCTCGATTTGACCCGCGCCGCCACGGCCGCCTTCACCGCCATGTGCGGCGCCGGGCTGAACGCCAAGATGGCGATTCCGCTCCCCTTCAGCGCGCTCCAGGGCGCAACGCTGAAGGAGATTCAGCGCATGGTCGTCAGCCTCGGCCAGCGCGAACGTCTTTTGCGCCTTCGCCTTGAGATCGTCCAAATCCCCGCCGACGTCACCGCCGACATGCTGGTCCCCATCCGCGAGTTGTTCCGCCCCTATGTACGCGAGGTCGCGTTCATGGTCGACATTTTCCAGCCCTCCGAACAGGTCCTGGCGTTGGACCACATCATGCTTGGCGCGAGCGGCAAGGATGCTGGCGGCCTCAGCGAAGAACAGATTTTTCAGGATCTCCTGTTGTTCCGCCAGCGCACCGGCCGCCGGGGTACATATATCCTCGGGCTGGCCAGCAAGGCTCATCTGCGACGCGCCATCAACGCAGGCATCGCCGAGGTCGGCGGCCCGGCCCTCGGCGAAGACACCAAACGTCTACCGCACCGCGTCACGATTCTGCAACGCGAACAGCTCAGCTCCTAACGCCTGAGCGCCTCAATTTTGCCAAATCTGAGGTGTTTACTTTTGCCTCATACAACCCCACCTTTTCCTATAGGCGTGAGCTATCGTAGGAGACCTACATGATTGAAAAGACAAAGCGCGCAAAGGCAATGCGAATCCTGGTGCCCGCGGTCGCCGCTCTTTGCTTAGCCGCACCCGTTGCTGTTCTCGCGGCCAGCCCCGCAAAGGGCGGATTGCCCGCGATGCTCAGCTTCACCTTCAAGGACTTGGGCGGCGTTAAATCTTGGAAGGCCGGCGGCGACACGGTCGTCTTCATCAAGAACAGGGACGATCAGTGGTACCGCGCCGACATGGTTGAAGGCTGCATGGCGCTCGACACCAAGAAGGGCATCAATTTCATCGTCGAGACCGACCCAGAAACCAACGCGCGGAGAAATGCCGTCGTGGTCGACCGACACATCTGCACCGTCACATCGATCAAGCGCGTCGAGGCGTCCGAAGTACCCGCCGCAAAATAGGTGATCACATGTTGAAGAATGTCGTGTTGCTGCTCGCCCTTGCCGCAGCTACTCCGGTGTCCGCCGCCGAGCGCGTGTTCATCCCCTTTGCCGACAAAGGCGGCATCGACGATTGGCGTTCGGTCAACGACCGCACGCTGTTTCTGCGCAGCCGCGGGGGCCAATGGTATAGAGCCGAGATGTTCGCACCCTGCGACGGCCTCGGCTTCGCCAACCGTATCGGCTACAAGTCCGAGCCGGACGGCTCATTCGACGACAAAAGCTCGATCCTGGTCGAAGGCCGCGAATGCCGCCTGCAAACGCTGGTGAAAAGCGACCCGCCGCCGAAGAAGTAGGTAATTGTACTAGGTACAATTCATTCTTAGGGTGAAACAAAGCACCGCGCCAGGCGTTTGCTGAGCGCGATGCAGAAACGCAGCCCCCTACAGATGACGCCCAAAATCCTAGCGGAGTTGCGCACGGAACGGCGCGATACTACGCCTTTGGTCGATCGCGAGGCCCGCGCGTTGGGGAAATTCCTCAATCGGGAAGGCATCGATTGCGGAAAACACAGCAATCCCGTGCTCGCCAAGCTCATTTTGGAATTCCTCGCGCGGCGAAAGCGGCACTAACGCTCCGGGGCCGCCAAAGCCAAAGTGACCGCCCTATCCAAAGCCGTCTCCGCCGTCGTCTCCACCTCCGGTAAAATCCCCACCCCTTCCCAATTGGTTTTGGTCAGCGGGTTTTCAGCGCGGCCCGAGGGCACGACGACAAAAAGGTCCCCACCGATCGGCGTCAATCCGCCCGGGTTGGCGCCGCCGCCCGTTTTCGCGCCCACAATCGTCGCACGCTTGAGCACCTGCAGGTCGTAGGCGAATTCCTCGCCGCCCGAATACGTCACGGGACCGACCAAGACGTAGACCGGCTTATTCAGATACTGCGTCGGAGTCGGTGCGGTGCGAAATTCCTCGGTCCTGAAGTCCGCTGTCCCTTTATTCCGCCAGACAATGCTGTTGATGTGGATTGTTTGCGTCGGGTTGAAAAGAAAACCCGCGAGGTAAGCCACCGAGGCCGGATGACCGCCTCTGTTCCCGCGCATATCGATGATCAGCGCCTTGGTCTCCGCCACGACGCGCATGGCGTCATCCGCCGGCGCTTTGAACGTCTCCGGCGGCACGAAGCGGTTCAATCGGATGTAGCCGATATTACCCGCGAGCTTTTCGACGCGCTCGAACCCTGTCTCCGTGGGCGGGGGTGGCGCACCTTTCAGCGCGGGCGGCAAGCCGTTGACGACGCGTATATGGCCGTCGCCGGTTATCGCCTGCAGCTGCTCTGTCATCCGCGTTGCGAATGCGTCAGAATCGGTGACGTCCTTGTATGCGTTCGCCATTAGGGATTTCTCGACGGCCAGGGCCGCGCGCTCGCCCTTTTCCGGGAACACATAGCCCGCGCGAATCTCAGCCGCGATTTTCCCAACCGCCTGGCTGATGGCAGCGCCGTTAATCGGCGCCTTAGTGTCCGCATGACTTTGCCCCGGCCACACCACGGCCAGGATCACGGCGGCTGTAAACCCGAGATGCCGCTTCGAGTGCATTGAACGCTCCATACTGTATGCAAACCCAAGTTTAGCCCGGCGCCATCAGGACAGCTATGGGACGGTGGGTTTTCGCTTCGTCCACGCCGTTTCCGGCATAAGTATAAATACCGGCGCCACGAAGAGCGCGACAATCGCGATCATCAGGCCCGGCACGGCCGGCCAGCCCGTTGAACCTATGAGCACCTGGGCGACATAGGGCGTCAAACCGCCGAAGATCGCGGTGGCGACCGTAGCCCCCAGGGCCAGCCCGGTGACACGGCCTTCGCCCCTGAACTGCTCGGCCGTCGCCGCAGCGCCCACCGCGCTGACACCACCTGCGATGAGGGCGAGCACGACCGCGCTCAACAAAGCCTGCCCGCGCACGCTGGTCGCCATGATCGAAAACAGGGAGATCGGCAATACGGCACTCAGCACCGCCAAGATCAGCAGAACCGGTCTTCGCCCCACGCCGTCCGACAGAAATCCAACCAGCGGCGTAATCAGGATGACCGCCACAGCCGCCACCGTCGACAATACAAGCGAGTCCGCCTCGTTCGCCGCGCCTACGGAGCTCAGAAAGGCGGGTACATAGGTAATGCCAACATAATATGTGATCGAGCCCAAGGCCGAGATCGCGAACCCCCGGGCCACCCCGGCGCGCTGCTGCGACAGTGTGTGCAGGAACGGGCTGCGCGGAATGGTTCCTTCCGTGCGCTGGCGTTCGAAGTCGGGCGATTCCTGCATCGTGGACCGGGCCACCCAGACAATACCCGCCAGCGCTGCGCCGACAAAAAAAGGAATGCGCCAGCCCCAGCTCTGCAAGCTCACTTCCGGCAATAAACTCACCGTCAGCGCCGACACGCCGACCGCCAGCAACGCACCGATCTCGCTGGCGGCTGCGGCCATCGAAGCAACTAGGCCGCGTTTGCCTTCCGGCGCACTTTCCAAGAGGTACGCGACGACACCGGTATATTCTCCGCCCACGGAGAAGCCCATCACGCAGCGCAGAAAGATCAAAAGCCAAGCCGCCAGCGGACCGATTTGCGCGTGCGTCGGCAGCAACGCCGTCAGCAGCATCGCGACCGACATTACGGCCATCGACAAAAGCAGCATGGGCCGACGGCCGCGCCTGTCGCCGATGTGTCCGAAGACGATAGCGCCCACCGGCCGCATCAGATACGCCACGGCGAAACCGCCCAAGGCCGCAGCGAGCGACGCTTCGCCCCCGCCAAAGAACACGCGCGATAACACAGTCGCGAAGTAGAGGTACAAAGTGAAATCGTACCACTCCACCACGGTCGAAAGTGCCGCCACGACGATCGACTGTCGATGCACTTGCGCCTCGGACATGCAGTTCTCTTCCCGGGTCTAGCCGCCGCCGACGCTAAAAGGCCGACGTCGCGATAATGGGAGCAAGTTCGTCCAAGATCTCGGCAACGGCAGCGGTGGGCCGCATCGCCGCGAAATCGAAATGGCAAACGGTTCCCAACATCTTGCCGCTTTCCGAGAAAAGCGGCACGCCGTAGTAGCTGTGAAATGAGGACTGCTTAGGGTGCGCACTCACACGGTCGTCATTCAAGGAGTTCTCGACGACAAACTGCTTGGCAGAGCGCTGAATGTACACACAGTACGATTCCGTAATTGGTTGTGACGAACATTGCGTGACGGCGGGATCGCCTTTGTCCACCAGGCAGACGTTGGTCAAGGTGTCGCCGTCAAATCCGAAGATCGCCGAAAAGCGATAGGGCACGGTGCCGTTCAGCCAGCGCATAGCGCTCAACAAACCGCTGTCGCGAAGATGGGATTTGAATGTATTCACGACGCTCGGCACTTCTGGGCACCTCTGAATTGGCTGTCACCAGAATGTATACCAGATTGGCGGCAGCGTTACCCGTATCCTCCCCGCACCTAACGCGAGAGGAACGCCGCGATAGCATCGGCGGCCCTAACGGCAGAAGGCGTGCCCTGAGTGTCGAATGTCGCGGCGAAAGCCCGGCTCTGCACGGGCTCATACAGTACATGGTCAGACGCCGCATTCGCCAGCGCGCGCTCTAAACCGACCATATCCTTGACCACCCGCCCGAAGTGCCAAAAAGCATAGTTGGGATCGTCTTCCCAATTGGTCGCGTGCGCATCTAGAAACACGCAGGGTCGCGGTTTGACCAGGAACTCATAGACCTGACTGCTGACGTCGCCCAGATAGATGTCGGCCGCCAGCGTATAGGTCATATCGAGGCTGGCCTCGCTGCCGGTGTCGATGAGGATGTGCGGGCAATCGCGGTACTTCACCGGAAGATCGCGGCGAAGACGTGCCCGCCATCCCTCGACCGTCAGATGCATGCGGCGTTTGAACAACATCACATGCGGCGCGAAGATCAAATTATATTTGCCGCTGTTATAGAAAAACTCCAGCACTTCCTCGCCCATGTCGTACCAGGACGACAGCCGCGGCTCGGGATGAGGGTTGTAAAGCACCACCGGCTTGTCATCGGCGAAGAGCTTCCGTCGCTCTGCCATTTTGACCGCATCGAACTTGGGATAGCCGACAACTGCGATCTGTTCAGGTTTGAGGTAGCCCAACGCCAGAAAACGGTCGCGCTGTTTCGCTCCCGGCAGCAACACCATATCGTTGCGTCCGAAGGAGGGCGTGAAACCAATCGCCCGGTCGCCGGGGCCGTGGTCGATACGCAGGATCTTCAGGTCCAAGCCCAACGTCTTGAGGAACAAGCTCGTCCCTTCGGTGACGATCACCGCATCGAAGCCCGCGAAGACGGCGCGGTTGCTATAAAGCTGGTCCAATCGGCTGAACGGCAATGCCGCATCTAGCACCCGCGCGATGGGTTTGTGCCAGGCTGGCGTGTCGAGCCTGACGAAATCACACTTCACATCCCCGGTCACCGCGCGAATGGTATCCAGTAAGTAGTCCGAAGTCGCGAGAACCGTCACCTGTGCTCCGGGGTAACGCGCGAGCAGCGGCGGAATCACCACGGCGCTATGGCGGACTTGATGGCCCGCTTCATGATTGTAGAGAAAAGCGAGCTTCATCGGCGGGCGAGGATAGTTTCGGCGACCGGAATGTGATCCGCCCGGTCCACGTCCATCGCCGCCACCGGATCATCGAGCACGATGGCGCGCACGCGCAGCCCCATGGTCTTCGATGCAGCAACCATGGCCGCGTTGAGATCGAGCCCGCCCAGCGCCGCGCGGATCAAGGTGCCGACGCCAAAATGCAGGATCAGCTGCCAGGGCTTCTTGCGCCGCCCCTCTACCTCACTCCACGCGCGCGCGGCTTTCGGCCCGGCGCCGGGTGTGAGTGCAAACAGATTGCAGCCGCTGTAGCCTTCCTTGCCCAGGCGAATATAAGTCCGCCGCACGCCTGGGAATGCCGGCCGAATATCGCTCTCACGCGCGAGGCCCACGGCGGCCTCAGTTGATGGATCGGCCAACACGCCGGCACAGAATTTTTCCAACGTCGCCGCACTCAACAGCGGGTTGTCCGCCGTCGTCACCAGAACTGCCCCGTCAAAGCGCATGTCTTCCATGGTCTTCAGCACGCTGGTGGCCGGGCTGCCGGCACCCTCGCGGAAGCTGATGCGCGCACCCGCCTTCGCCACAAAGGCCTGTAAATCGGGGTTAGCTTCGATCTCAGCCACACGGTTCGCTACAATGACGATCTTGCCCACGCTGAGTGCGGCCAGCAGCATCTCGAGCACGTACAGGACCATCGGCCTGCCGTTCAAGTGCAGCAGCGCCTTGCGCTTGCCGGGCGACTGCTCGGCGAGCACATCGCCGGGTCTATCGCCGGCCAAAAGTATGGTGGTGAATGTGGTGCTCACGCCAAGCCCTCGAACAAACTGTCGGGCCTGTTTTACTAGAACGCGCCGTGCGTGCCCAGGACCTTGCCGACGTCCTCGCCCATGATGATGGCGTAGCGGATGTCGAATTCCTTCTTCAGGGTCGCCATGGCCTCGTCGCGGATCGAGGGCCAAAGGTCCTTGGGGATCGCCAGCACGCCGTCGTCGTCGGCATAAATCACATCGCCATTGTTGATAGTGACGTCTCCGATCTTGATGGCGCGGTTCATGGCGTGGACCGTGCCTTCGTACTTGATATCGTCGCAGTAGATGCCTTGCGCAAACACCGAGAATTCCAGGCCGTTCAACTCGGCGGAATCGCGGGTATAGCTGTCGACCACCGCACCCACCGCGCCCGAACGTATGGCGATGTTGGCATTGAGGTCACCGAAGTAGGCGAATTCCTTGACGTCGTTTTTCACGACGATGACGTCACCGGGGCGCACGAAGCTGTAGCTGCCCAGCGCGGTGTAGATGCCCTTCCAGTCGTCGCCCTTTTTTTTGAGGCGGCGCAGCTCCAGCGTCTTGGCCACGCCCAGCACCGAGCGGCCGGAGACGCGCTTGAAGCCCGGCGGGAACAGGCATTTCAGTTTGCGCTCCTTGCAGATGTCGGCCAGCAGCGACGAACACAGGTGCGGGCGAATCGCGTCGAACTGCGCGTTGAATGCCGCGCGGTAACCGGCGCAGATGCGCTCGGCCAGCGCCAGATCATCGGGCCAATTGACGTCGAAGGCTTCTTCGTCGGTCAGCTCGAACATCACCACGTTGTCGCCGAACCGGCGCTTCGGTTTCTTCTTGCCGGTCTTGCGCACCATATAAAGCCCCATGGACTCAATGACGGTGGCGGGCAGATCGACCGAATTCGGGATACGGCCTTCGCCGTAGGCCGGTCGTCCCTTTTCCCAGGTGTATTGCTTCTTCATCTGTACGGCGACCAGGGAGTCAGCCTTCCTGTCGGCCTTCAATGCCTTGATGGCGCGCGTCATGGTCTCGGCCGTGATGAACGGGCTGGTGCACAAGCATTGGATGTAGATATCGGCCTCGACCTGCGCGCATTCATTGGCAAACAGTTCATGGCCGTCGGTGCTGTTGGAGGCCAGCTTCTTGTCGCGCTTGAGGATCTTTACCGGCAAATCCGAGGCCATTTCGATGATGGCATCAGATTCGGTGTCCAGGTACACCGCGTCAATCTCGGGGCAGGCCAACAGCTGTATCAGTTTACGCTTGAACAGGTAGTCGCCGTCGAGGATGACGGTGTTCTTGTTACGGATGCGGGTGCTGTCGCCCTTGGCGGGCACAAACGCAACGGTGCGCATCAAAGTTACTCCCACGGATAGATATTTTTCCGCTCTTACCGTAGGCCGCTGAGGTTAACAAAGGGTTTTGCATCCAGTAGGTTAGACACCCAAGGTAAGGACAGGCGCACATGAAAACCGAGCAGTCTCCCAAGAGCGATCCCCAGGTCATCCGCCTGGCGGACTACACGCCTCCCCCCTACCGCATTGAATCCGTCGACCTTACCTTCGACCTGGAATCCAAGGCCACGCGGGTCAAAGCCGTCTTGAAGGTCGCCGCCGACCACGACCGCGCCAAGGGCGTCCAGCCCCTGGTGCTCAACGGCGAGAAGATGAAGCTCATCAGCATCGCCCTTGACGGCAAGGCGCTCGCGGCCACGGACTATGAACTCGACGACGAAGGCCTCACCCTCCCCAAGCCGCCGGCCGCGTTCACCTTGGAGACCGAAGTCGAGATCGACCCCGAGGCCAACAAAGCGCTCGAAGGCCTCTACGTCTCACGCGGCGTCTTTTGCACCCAGTGTGAGGCCGAAGGCTTCCGCCGCATCACCTACTATCCCGACCGGCCCGACGTCATGTCGGTCTTCCGTACCACCATCCGCGCCTCCAAGAAGGACTACCCGGTGCTGCTCTCCAACGGCAACGCGGGCGAAACCGGCGAGCTGCCCGGCGGACGCCACTACGCCGTCTGGAATGATCCCTTCCGCAAGCCCTGTTACCTCTTCGCCCTCGTCGCCGGCGACCTCGCCCATATCGAGGACGACTTCACCACCATGTCGGGACGCAAAGTCGCCCTCGCCATCTACGTCGAGCACGGCAAGGAAGGCCGCGCCGGCTACGCTATGGATTCCCTCAAGCGCTCCATGCATTGGGATGAAACCGCTTTCGGCCGCGAATACGACCTCGATGTCTTCAACATCGTCGCTGTCAGCGACTTCAACATGGGCGCCATGGAGAATAAGGGCCTCAATGTCTTCAACGACCGCTACATCTTGGCCGACACAGACACCGCCACGGACATGGACTACTACCTGATCGAGTCCATCGTCGCCCACGAATACTTCCATAACTGGTCGGGCAACCGCGTCACCTGCCGCGATTGGTTCCAACTCAGCTTGAAAGAGGGCTTCACCGTCTTCCGCGACCAGGAATTCACCGCTGATGAACGCAGCCGCGCTAACAAGCGCATCGATGACGTCGAGGTGCTGCGCGTCACCCAATTCCGCGAGGACGCCAGTCCCCTCGCCCATCCTGTACGGCCCGAGAGCTACACCGAGATCAACAATTTTTACACCTCGACGGTTTACCAGAAAGGCGCCGAAGTCATCCGCATGATCCAGACCCTGCTCGGCCCCGATAAATTCCGCGCCGGCACGGATCTCTATTTCTCGCGCCACGACGGCCAGGCCGTCACCTGTGAAGACTTCGTCGCGGCCATGGAAGATGCCTCAGGCGTCGACCTTTCGCAGTTCCAGCTGTGGTACAGCCAAGCGGGCACGCCAACGATCACCGCCCAGGGCCAATACGATTCCGCCGCGCGCACTTACACCCTCAGCCTCACGCAAAAAGGCGCACCGACGCCCGGCCAACCTGAAAAGCACCCCTACCATATCCCGGTCGCCGTCGGGCTTATCGGCGCCGATGGCCACGGCATTCCGGTGAAACTCAAAGGTGAGGACGGCATCGGCACGCGCGTGCTCGAACTTATCAAGGCCAGCGACACTTTTGTCTTCACAGACGTACCCTCGCCACCGCGCCTTTCCCTCAACCGCAACTTCGCCGCCCCGGTGATCGTCAACTTTGCACAAAGCGACGCTGACCGTGCCTTCCTGATGGCCCACGACACCGATTCCTTCAACCGCTGGAATTCCGGTCAGGAGTACGGCGCTGCTGTGATTATGCGCGCGCTCGCCGACATTCAAGCCAGCCGCACGTCGCAGCCCGACGCGACGTTCCTCGCCGCTTTCGGCGCAGCCATCGCCGACACTGAAATCGCTCCGGCATTCAAGGCCTCGCTGCTGGGCCTCCCGGGCGAGGACTATCTTGCTAACCGCATGATCCAAGAAGACCCGGTCAACCTACACCTCGCCCGTAAGGCCGTACGTCGCTCCATCGCCGAACACCACCATGACGCGCTGCGCGCCCTATACGATTCCCTCTGCGCCCACGCAGCTTACGTACCCGACGCCGCTGGCATGGGACAACGCTTGCTCAAGCGCGCGGCACTCGGCACCCTCGCCGCCCTCGAAACACCGGAAACCACCAAGCTCGTGAAAGATCAGTTCGACACCGCCGACAACATGACTGACCGCATGGACGCACTCGGCATCCTCAACCTCATCGCCGTGCCCGAACGCGAGCAGGCGCTCGACGCCCTCTACGCGCGTTTTGCCGACGAACACTTGGTGGTCAACAAGTGGCTGACCGTTCAGGCCGCCTCACCCCTGCCCGGTACGCTGGCGACGGTCAAACGCCTCATGGATCACAAGGGCTTCGACATCAAGAACCCCAACAAAATCCGTGCGGTCATCAACACTTTCGCCGCGGCGAACCCGGTGAACTTCCACGCCGCCGATGGCTCGGGATACGCCTTCCTGGCGGATCAGATTTTGGTGATCAATCAATTCAACCCGCTGACCGCCGCACGCCTGGTCCCGCCGCTCGGCCGCTGGCGGCGCTTCGACGCATCGCGTCAGGCTCTGATGAAAGGCGAGCTCGAACGGCTGTCGAAGGCCGAAGGCCTCTCGCCCGACGTCTATGAATTAGTGATGAAAAGCCTAGCGGCTTAGTCGACGTGCACGGGTTCCGCACGCACCGCGGCCGCGGCAGGAAATTTCTGCGGCTTCTTCAAGATGAACACCAGCGGCAGCGACACCGCTGAGACGATCGCCATCAACAGGAACACATCGATATAGGCGATCATCGCGGCCTGCTTGCTGATGGCGCCATTGAGCGCGGCGAGCCCCTGCGGCGAAGCCAGGTCCAGCGGCGTATTTGCGGCCGCATCCTGCAGCGCGCGATTGAACGGGTTGATGTGCTCGGACAGTTCAGCATGATTGATCTGGCTGTTTTGCGCGAGGATCGTCGAGACGATCGAAATCCCAATGCTGCTGCCGATGTTGCGGATCAGGGTGCTCACGGCCGTGCCCTCGGTACGAACATTCGGCGCCAGGGTACTGAAGGACGCTTGGCTCAGCGCCGTGAAGAACAAGCCGATGCCGAAACCCTGCACCGCGCCGGTGGCGCTCAGCAGGTACGGCGTGACGTTGAGGTCAAAGGTCGACATCTCCCACAATGCCGCACCCATCAGGCTGGCACCCACCATCATCAACACACGCGGATCGGTGGTGCGCGAGATTTTGCCCGCTACCGACATGGCGATCATGGTGCCGATTCCGCGCGGCATCATCATCTCGCCCGTCTCGATGATCGGATAGCCCAAAAGGCTCTGCAGCATAGAAGGCAATAAGGCCATCGTGGACATCAAGGTAATACCGATAGAAAAACCCATCAGCGTGCCGGAGACGTAGTTCTG
>CANKHC010000037.1 GCA_947481595.1 Fidelibacterota bacterium | reverse complement strand
GTGGTCGTGCAATGCCAAGGGCAACGTGCCGCGCAAGACGCTGGAGATTTTCAAGGCCAACGGCATGCGTCTCATGGTGTGCGGTTACGAATCCGGCAACCAGCAGATTCTGCACAACATCAAGAAGGGCATGCGCGTCGAACAGCTGCGCGAGTTCTCCAAGAACTGCCGCGAGCTGGGCCTCAAGATCCACGGCACCTTCATCGTCGGCCTGCCCGGCGAGACCAAGGAAACCATTAAGGAAACCATCGAGTTTGCGAAGGAAGTGAACCCTTACACGCTGCAGGTCTCGCTCGCCGCCGCATATCCCGGCACCTACCTTTACAACCAAGCCAAACAGAACGGCTGGCTGATGGAGGAGGACAACGGCGGGCGCCTGATCGCCGAACAGGGCATCCAGGTGAGCTCCATCAGCTATCCGCACCTCAGCCACCAGGACATCTTCGAAAGTGTGGAGACGTTCTATTCGCAGTACTACTTCCGCCCCGGCAAGATCTGGGAGATCACCTCCGAGATGCTGACCGACTGGGAAATGATGAAGCGGCGCCTGCGTGAGGGCGTTGAGTTCATGAAATTCCTCAACAAGCGCGAAAACCGCGAGCAGAAGAAGTCCGCGGCCTAAGCTGGCCCGCTTAAAACAATAAGCATGACGCTCGATCTCCTCCAATACGCACTTCTGCTGCCGGTCTTGGGCGGCAGCATCTTCAGCGTGCTCTGTGTCTGGGCGGGGCTGCGTTTCTTTGCGCGGGCGAAGGTGGCCAATACCTATCAGCCGCCGATCACGGTGCTGAAGCCGATTTACGGCTTCGACAAGGGGCTGGAAGACAATCTTCTCAGCCTCATCCGCCAGGACTATCCCGACCTTCAAGTCGTGCTGTCGGTGCAGCGCGCCGATGATCCGGCGCTGCCGCTGTTGCGCCGCCTCGCAGCGGAATATCCGGCGCGCGTCACGCTGCTCGTCAAACCGAGTGAACCCGTGGTCAACGGCAAGGTTCAGAACCTGGTCAACGCCCTGACCGCGGCAAAGCACGAGATCCTGCTGATCAGCGACAGCGATGCGCGCCTGCAGCCGGGCTATCTCACGGCGATGGTCGCACCGCTGGCGGATAACGGTGTCGGCTATGTCTGCTCGCTATACCGCTCGATGGGTGCGACGCATTGGTTTGAGAAGCTCGAAATGCTGACGCTCAATGCCGATTTCGTGCCCAGCTTGATCTTCTCGCATATCACCGGCGCCTCGGATTTCTGCATCGGCGCGACGGTGGCATTCCGGAAAACCGATCTTGAGCGCACCGGCGGCATGGCGGCGCTCAGCAACTATCTGGTCGAGGATTACGAGCTTGGCCGGCGCTTGCTCAAACTCGGCAAACGCATGGTCCTGATCCCGAATTCAATTGAGATCGTCGCCGATTACCCGACCTTTGCGCGCTGGTGGCATCATCAGGTGTATTGGGACCAGAACACCTGGGCCGCCAATCCCATCGGCTTCTCGCTGACCGTCCTGACGCGGGCCATTCCGTTTGCGCTGGCGTTCGCGGCGCTGCGCGGCTTCGATACCGTGGGGCTCAACACCTTCCTCGCTGCCGTCTTGGTGCGGGTGGCCACCGCGCGGATGACCTCGAGCATGATCGGCGACCGCGAAAGTGTGGGCGCGCTTTGGCTTCTGCCGTTCCGCGACGTGGTAGCCCTCGGATCGTGGTGGCTGGCGCTGACGCGGCGCAGCTTCGAGTGGCGCGGCCACCGTTTCGGCCTGACGCGCGACGGCCAGATCGTACCGCGCGGCGAAGCCCTGCCGATCGCCATCGACGATAGCCCGGCGGTGACATCGTCATGAGCCAGCACATCCTCGTCACTGGCGGCGCAGGTTTCATCGGCAGCCCCACCGTCGACGTCCTGATGACGCGCGGACATCGGGTGACCGTGTTCGACAACCTCTCCACCGGCTACATGGTCAACCTGGAACGCTGGGAAGGCCATCCCAACTTCAACTTCGTCGTGGCCGACGTCACCACCGACCTGCGTGACGCCTTCGCCGCCGCGATCCTGAAATTCGGCCGCATCGAGCGCATCGCCCATTTCGCCGCGCAAACCGCCGTGCCTGTTTCGATGGATGACCCCGTCGGAGATATTCAAGCCAATCTTGCCGGCACCGCACGCATCCTCGAATACGCGCGCCACAACAAGGTCGCCAAGGTGTTCTTTGCCTCGTCGTCCGCCGTTTACGACGACGACGCGCCGGTTCCGGTGTCCGAGGAGTCCCGCGCCCGCCCAACCTCTCCCTACGGCATCGACAAGCTCGCGGCTGAGTTCTACCTCGACTACTACGACCGCCTGTTCGGGCTCACCTACACCGCGCTGCGCTTCATGAATGTCTACGGGCCCCGCCAGGACCCCAAGAGCTGGTATTCCGGCGTGATCTCGATCTTCCTCGACCGCGCCGTGACCGGTCAGCCGATCACGATCTTCGACGACGGCGAGCAGACCCGCGACTTTGTGTATGTCACCGATGTCGCGGAGACGGTCGCCCACGCTTTGCTGAGCGATGCCGGCAACAACGCCATCATCAATATCGGGACCGGCGTCGAAGTGAGCATCAACACGTTGACACGCGACATTCTCGATCTCGCGGGTTCGGCCTCGCCCGTGCGCTATGAACCGGCCCGGCCCGGCGATATCCGCCGGTCGGTGACGACGATGGAAAAAGCGCAGACCCTTCTCGCCTTCCATCCGCGCGTGGCCCTGCGTGAAGGCCTGCGCGAGACCCTGGCCTGGGTGCGCCAGGAAAAGACTCGCTCAGCCGCGCGTTCCGGCTCGGCAGCCTAACCCGCAACATGCTCGGCAAGTTCTTCAAGATTCTGACCCTCGCTGGGGGCTTGGGTCTGTTCGTCTGGCTTCTGGCCGACGTCGATCTCGAAGCCGTAGGCCATGAACTCGCCGCCGTCGGTGCGTTGGGCTTGGCAGCGATCATGTTCACTTTTGCTGTCGGCTTCGCCGCCGATATTGCTTCCTGGCTACTGATGTTTCGCACCATTGCGGTGACGCGTCTCTGGGCGTGGCGTCTGGCGCTGGTCCATTTGGTGGGCGAGGCACTGAACGTGGTCACGCCTTTTGGCTCGCTCGGGGGCGAGCCTTTCAAGGCGCTGCTGCTGAAGCGCCACTACGATGTGTCTTACCGCGAGGGCACGGCGTCGCTTCTGCTCATCCAAACCGTCAACAGCCTGGCTATGGTGCCCTTCGTTCTGATCGGCGCGATCATCACCGTGCAGCGCGACCTGCTGGCCCCGGCTGTGGAAACCGCCGTGATGGGTGCGGCCTTGGTGATCATGGCGTTTATGCTCGCGGTCTACGCCCTTTTACACATGCGTGCGTTGGCCGCTTTCCAGCGCTGGCTCGAAGGCAGCCGCTGGTCGGCCCAGTTCGGCCGGGGCCTTGCCGCCATGCGCGACATCGAGGAACACCTATTTCATTTCGTGCGCGCCACACCCGGCCGCTCTTTCGCATCCCTGGTCTTTGCCTTCGTCACCTGGTTCGCCGGCGCAGTGGAGATGTATTTGATCTTCCTGTTCCTGGGCCACCCGATCTCCCTCACCGATGCCTGGATGGTCGAGGCCGCCATCGTGCTCGTGCGCGCCGGCACCTTCTTCATTCCCGGCCATTTGGGGGTCCAAGACGGCGCCATTGCGCTGCTCGGTCAAGCGCTGGGAGGCTCCGCGGAATTGGGGCTGGCGGTCGCTTTGTTGCGGCGCGGCCGCGAGCTGGTCTGGACCGCGGCCGGCCTCGCGGTCGGCGCCTGGTACGGACTCCAGGACACGCCCGGGGACCCACCCGTAACCGCTTGAAATCGTACGCGTCCGGGACCCGGCTACATCCCGGCCGTTGTACGGGGGCCGCTCCCTCGCCCGCCCCGGCGCCTGTCATGTTGTTTAAGTCACACAACCGCAAAACTCCTTTGTGTTGGCTTGAAATTTGATACGCTCAAGCCACTCGAGCGCGGCTTTTAGTCAATTTTTCGGCGGAGCGCGGCCCCCATGAAGCGCGTGTCTCTCTATAGCCAGTCCCGCAAAGTGGGAGCCTATGGCCGTCCGGGCCAGACTGTATCGCTGGGCATCTCCAAAGCTGCCGCCGAGGCCGCTGCGGCCGCCGAAGCCGCCGCCGAAGCACCCTTGCCGCCTTCCAAGTTCACCCTCTGGCAGCGCGGTTTCCGCAGCCGCCATGCCCGCGTCCTCTCGATCGTTGCCAGCAGCCTGTTGACGGTCGCCATTGTCGCCGCCTACTCCGCGCTGACCGCGCCGCGCAAGCTGACCCAGCGCGATATCGACGCCGCCGTCCTGCACACCCTCGATAAACAACCCCAGCCGCCGTCCAAGGCCTCTCTCGCCTATGAAGCCATCCGCCCCTCGGTGGTGCGCGTCAACCAGGTCGGCCTGGAAGAGAGCGACGACACCGAAAAGGCCGTGGGCACGGGCGTCGTGATCCAGGAAGACGGCACGATCCTCACCAATATCCATGTCGTCGCGGGCGCTGATCGAATTTCCGTGACCTTCCATGACGGCACCAAATCGGACGCGCACGTCATCGGCGTTCAGCCGGAAGACGACCTGGCGGTGATCAAGACCGACACCATCCCCGACGACCTGAAGCCGGCGACCTTGCGTTCGACGCGCGGCCTGAATCTCGGCGACGAGGTGATCGCCGTCGGGCATCCCTTCGGCATCGGACCGTCGGTGTCCTCGGGCATCGTCTCGGGCATGCGCCGCGACTACATCAACCCGCAGGGCAAACGCTCCCTCACCAATCTGATCCAGTTCGACGCCGCAGCCAATCCGGGGAACTCCGGCGGGCCGCTGGTGACTGCCGACGGCGAAGTGGTTGGGATCGTCACGGCGATCCTGAACCCGACCGAGCAGCGCGTGTTCATCGGCATCGGCTTTGCCGTTCCGATCGAGAACGCGGCTGCCGCGGCCGGACTTTCGCCGTTCTAATACCGTTCAAAAACTAGCATTCCTGGGAGCACCATGACCGACACAGCCAACGGCGCCGAAGTCGCCACCTTGATGCAGCGGGTCCTTTATGAGGTGAAAAAGGTCATCGTCGGCCAGGATCACTTCCTGGAGCGCGTGCTGGTCGCCATCCTCGCCGAGGGCCACCTGCTGGTCGAAGGCGTGCCCGGCCTCGCCAAGACCTTGACCGTCAACACCCTGGCCAAGACCATCCGCGGCAATTTCAAACGCATCCAGTTCACGCCTGACCTGGTGCCGGCGGATCTTGTCGGAACGCGCATCTACAACCAGAAGACCGGCGATTTCGCGACCTCGCTGGGCCCTGTGTTCACCAACCTGCTGCTGGCCGACGAAATCAACCGTGCCCCCGCCAAGGTGCAGAGCGCCTTGCTCGAAGTCATGCAGGAGCGCCAGGTCACCATCGCCGGCGAGACGCACAAGGTCCCAGCCCCGTTCCTGGTCATGGCGACCCAGAACCCCATCGAGACCGAAGGTACCTATCCGCTGCCGGAAGCCCAGGTCGACCGCTTCATGATGAAGGTCATCGTCGGATATCCGACGGAAGAAGAGGAATTCGTCATCGTCGGCCGTGTGACCGGCATCGCCCATGCCGTCAGTTCGGTGTGCAACACCGAGCAACTCCTGGCCCTCCAAAAAGAGTGCCAGATGGCCTACGTCGATCCTTCCCTCATCCAATACGCCGTGCGCCTCGCCGGGGCGACGCGCAATCCCGATAAGTACGGTATTCCCGACGTCGGCCGTTATCTGCAGTACGGCGCCTCTCCGCGTGCGCCGATCCATCTGATCGAAGGGGCGCGCGCGCTGGCTTACTTGCGCGGCCGTTCCTACGTGCTGCCCGAAGACGTCACCGACCTGGCCGTCGACTGCTTCCGTCATCGCCTCGTGCTGTCGTACGAAGCGCTGTCGGAAGGCATCAACTCCGACCAAGTGATGCAGAAGGTGATGTCGCACATTCCGGCGCCGGAAAAGCCCCTGGAGACGCATGTCAAAGTCGCAGCCCACGTCTAACCGTCCAACGTCGGAGACCATCCTCCGCCGCTTGGAGTGGACCGTGCTGCGCCGGCTGGACGGCGTATTGCACGGCGACTACCGCACGCTGTTCCGCGGGTTCGGCCTCGATCTCGCCGGCTTGCGCGAGTACCAGCTGCATGACGACGTGCGGCATATCGACTGGAACGTCACCGCGCGCCTGCAGCAGCCTTATGTCCGCCAGTACAATGAGGACCGCGAGGTCACGGCCTGGTTCCTGCTCGACATCAGCCCGTCGATCGATTTCGGCTCGGAGGATGTGCGCAAGCGCAACGTCCTGCTCGACTTCGTCGGCGTGCTCTCGCGCCTCTTGACCCGCCACGGCAACCGCGTCGGCGCGTTGTTCTACAGCGGCGCCAAGGGCGGCAGGCTCGATGCCATGATCCCGGCGCGGACCGGCCGGCCTCATGTGCTGCATATCCTTAATTCGCTCCAGGCCCACCCCGAACTCAAGCGTTCGCCGGAAACCAACCTGGGCGAATTCCTGAAGGCGGCGCTGCAGATCATCCAGCGCCGCTCGCTGGTGTTCGTGGTTTCGGATTTCATCAGTGCGCCGGGCTGGACCGAAGCCCTCGCCCACATGGTGATGCGCCATGAGGTGCTGGCGGTGCGCCTATTCGACCAGTTGGAATTAGAACTGCCGGATTTGGGCCTCTTGGTGATGCAGGATGCCGAGACCGGCGAACAGATCTTTGTCGATACCACCGACCGCGGTTTCCGCAGGCGCTTCGCTGCCATGGCCGAGAAACGCGAACGGGACCTGCGTGAGTCCTTCGGTAAAGCGGGCGTCGATGCCCTTGAGCTCTCGACCGGCGACGATTTGGTCGATGTCATCCTACGTTTTGCCGACCTGCGGAAACGCCGCAGTCAGGTCGCCGCCGGCGGCGGTATGCCTCAGCACATCAAAGCCACGAGCATGGAATCCCGCGCATGACATTCCTTTGGCCGCAACTCCTTTGGCTTTTGCTCTTTGTCCCCGTCCTGATCGGGATGTACATGCTGGCGCTGCGGCGCAAGAAGAAGGCCGCCGTGCGCTATGCCAGCCTGAGCATGGTCAAAGACGCTCTTGGTGTGGGTGCCGGTTTCCGCCGGCATGTGCCGCCGGTCCTGTTCCTGATGGCGCTGACGGTCATGCTGGCCGCCGTGGCGCGCCCAGCAGCGGTGGTGACCCTGCCGTCGCAGCGTTCGACCGTGATCCTGGCCATGGATGTGTCGGGCAGCATGCGGGCCGAGGACGTCGAGCCCACGCGCATCGCCGCGTCGCAAGCCGCCGCCAAAGCCTTCATCGAGGACCAGCCGCGCGACACGCGCATCGGCATCGTCGCCTTCGCCGCCACCGCCCTCCTGGTTCAGGCACCGACCAACAACCGCGAGGAGCTCTACCAAGCCATCGACCGCTTCACGACCCAGCGCGGCACGGCCATCGGCTCGGGTCTGCTGGTTTCGCTCCAGACCATCTTCCCCGGCGAGAACTTCGACGTGCAGCAACCCGACCAAGGGCGGCGCAATACCCGTCCGGGGCGCGGCGCCTCGCTCGACGGCTCTAACCCCGCCCAGGCCGAGGCAAAGGTCGTCCCGCCAGGCTCATTTCAATCGGCTGTGGTCATCCTGCTGACGGACGGCCAGGCCACCACCGGCCCGGATCCGCTGGAGACCGCCCGTATCGCCGCCAACCACGGTGTGCGCGTCTACACCGTCGGCGTCGGTTCTACGGAAGGCACGATCCTGGGGTATGAAGGCCGGTCGATGCGCGTGCAGCTTGACGAAGATACGCTGCAGACCATCGCTGACCTGACGCGCGGACAGTATTTCCGCGCCGGCAATGCCAAGGATTTGAAGAAGATCTACGACGCGATGAACGCGCAGCTGATCATGGAAAAGCAGAAGACCGAAATTACCGCGGGCTTCTCGGCCGTGGCCGCTGCGCTGGCGCTGATCTCGGTGGCGCTGTCGATGTTGTGGTTTAACCGGATTTTCTAGCGGGCGGATTTTCTAGCGGGGTCTCCTAGCCGCCGGCGTGGCCAACGCGCCGGCGGCTAAAATTTTTCCTCATTCAACTTCGTTCTGGAAAAGTCGCTGTCTCAGACAACGATCCAGGCTACGAAGCTCACAAACACGAATGCTGCCAGAACGTCGCCGAAGTTGCGCGGCAGCACCCTTTCCCAAACATCAAAAAAGCGATCCAGATTTTCCATGACGTTCTCGACGTGCATTTCTCGGTTAAGCGGATGATACCGCCGTACTGTACGAGTTAACGTGGTAAACACGGTCGAGTTGCGGGCACGCAAAGGTATTTGTAAGGCAATCGCGGCAACTTTTAGGCAGGCAGCCGTAAGCCACCGTGCCTCGCACAGCGGCTTACGTAGCCTGATTTTCCTGAATTTTCTTAGCGATTGAACAAGGCGGCCACGCGCGAGCGCGGCTTGCGGCTGAGCAAGGGGCCGGCCTTCTTCATCACTTCGCTGGTCGCTGTCGCCGCGGCCTTGCCGACCTTCGCGCCAACTTTCGCGGCGGTCGCCGCCACCTGTTTGCGGCGGGTCTTGGTGGTGAGCATGCTGACGGCGCCAGCCGTCGCCAAAGCCGCCATCGCCAGGCCGATTTTGCTGGTGCGGGAGCCCTTTGCCGCCTTCTTTGTGCGCGTCGCCATGGTTTGTACCTCGGATAAAGTGGGTGAATGTGTGTGGTCAACGCAGCCCTCACGCTCCGTGTTCCGCACCGGAACGTGAACTGGCGCTTATCCGGAAGGAGTGGCATTCTGGCGTCATATCAGGGGGGACCCATGAAGCGCGCCATACAATTCACTGTGAAAATCGCCGCTGCTCTGCTTTTTGCCGTCATCTCGACCGGTGCTTTCGCCCAAGACGACATGTTTATCCCCAAGCCGCCGCCGGCCGATGTCGGCGTGCGTGGTGAGTTCGTGCGCAGCAGCGCCAATTCGTTCACCTGCAATATCGAAAAGAGCCTCGTCAAACACCAGGGCGAGCTGCCCTCCATCGACCAGCCGTGCCTCTACTTAGGCCCCGACGCCGAGCATAGCTTCGCCATCGGCGGCGAGGCCCTGCCGCTCCTGCAGCGCCTGGGAAAACCGGCGCAGACGGAGTCCGACATCAACGGCAACACCAGCTTCATCTTCCCGATGGCGCCAGGCCAGGACCCGCCCTTCATGCTGGTCATGGTGTCGCACGAACGCATCGCGGCATTGCAGATCAGCGGCCACGGCGGGCCGGAACTCGATTTCCTCAAGTTCAATCGCATCAAACTCGGCGACAACTCTTCGATCATCAAGGAAAACCTCGGCGATCCGTTCAAGGTGCAGCCCGGCAAGGAAACAGGCACCGAGATGTGGTCCTATCTGCCGTGGTCATTCCAATTCGAGATCACCGATGCCAAGGTGACGTCGATCCGCATCTCGTCGCTCGGTATACGCTGATACAGGCGAACATGCGCCCGCGCTTACTGCTCGCGGCCTTGCTTGCTGTGCCGCAGCTTACCCTGGCAGCGGAGACCGATCCCTGGGCCGACACCGGTATCCGCGGTCAGTTCCGGCGCGCCGGCGATACCTTTTCCTGCGGATTGACCTTGAGCAAGAGGTTCGGCGCGGGCGACTACCTCAGCGTCACCACCGACCAGCCCTGCTTGTTCTTCGGTCCGCCCGATGCCGCGATTGCCGTGGGCAGCCTGGCGAAACCCTTGCTGGCGAGCTTAGGTCCGCCGGTCGCCATTCAGCCGGATGCCGGCGGCAGCCGGAGCCACTTCTTCCGCTTCGGCGACGGCGACAATCCGCCCTTTTTTGTTGTGTCGGTGGTGGATGAGCGCATCGCCGCGCTGCAGGTCTCGGGACCGGCCGACACGACCGGGCTCGACAATCTCTCGTTCAGCGGCATCGGTCTGGGTTCCACAGCAGAGCAGGTGCGCAAGCGTTTCGGAGCACCCTTACGCACGACTACGGGCAGCACACCTGAGAGCGAGATGTGGTCCTATGCCCCCTGGCCGTTTTCGTTCGAAATCGCGGGCGGAAAGGTGACCTCGGTCCGCATTTCCAATCTCGCCCTGCGCTAGTTCGTCGGCGGCGGCGGCAAGCCCTGCAGAAAATTAGAGAGGATGTCAGCGAGACGGCTGCCGGCCTTTTGCATCTGTGTATAAACCGTGGGCAGATTGGTATCGGCGTAGGGCTGGCCCAGGTCGAAGGGCGGGGTCGTGAGCGTATACGTGGTGCCGTAGCCCACCATCGGCGACTGCGCGATCGCCAGCGTGGCTTGCGCCCATTCGATCGGCGTGCCGCCACCCCAGGCCCAACGGTCGCCTTGGGTGATTTTCTTGCTCAGGTCATCGGCGATCTCGCGCCACGGACGCCGCGTCGACTCCAACATGCCGTAGTCCCACAGGCCGTGCAGATTGGTGTCGAGCCCCATGAACTTGCCTTTAACCAGGTTGCCGCCCTGGTCGTCGGCATAGCCGGCTGCGTGCAGCGGCTGGTGCATGTCGCCGACAAAATGCGCCGTGAAGCGCAGCGCATCGCGCGAATAGGTGCTGCGGATGCGCGGGGCCTGGTTCAGGACTTCGGTCGCCACGCATCCCATGGGCGCACAATCGCGCGCGAGCTCGATCCGGTTGGCACCGCGCGGCACGTTCACATAGTGCAGCGGTCCGGTCTCAACGCTCCAGCGGCGAAACTCGTCCGCCCACAGGCAGCTCTCGGCGAAGGCATCGCGGCCCTTGGCGTCGAGGATCCATTCGACCCAGGCGCGTTCAGTAGGTTTGAGCAGGTCCCAGGCAATGGCGCAGACGATGCGGTGACCGTCATAGCCCCACGCCCGCGCGGGACGCGGTGGGAGGGAGACGGCGGCGAGGAGGAAAAGGGCAAAAAGAAAGAGGCGGGTCATACCTGCCAAACTACAACAGGGACCCGCCTCTCTCTAGTACCGGCGGACGCTTATCACGTAAGCGTCAAACAGCAGCTACTTGATCCCAGCCTTACTTGATCTGAGTCGAAGTGAACTGGAACGGCTGGGTGCCGATGTTGTTGAACTGGTGCTCCAGGCCCTGCGGCAGGTACCAGACCTTGCCGATGTCGATATGACCCTTTTCCGTCCAGGTCTTGCCGTTCTGGCGGAAATTGACTTCGATCTCGCCCGGGGTCAAAGCCACGAGGATGGAACCGAGCTTGGTCGGCGGCTGATGCAATTCGGCCTGTTTTTCACCCGGCATCCAGGTGATCTTCATGAGGCGGAAGGTCTCGTTATCGATAATGCGCTCGGGGGCCGGACCCTTTTCGGCGGCATTCACGCCCGCAACGGCCAGCATGGCCGCGGCCACGCCCAAAACGGCAATCTGACGCAATTTCATGGAAGTCTCCCTGATGGAATCGAAGCGCGGTCAGCATAGCCGAGGGAGTCGCCCCGCCCAAGGCCCTCCGTAGCTGTTACAAGGCTTAAAGCAGGCCTTCAGCCTTGGCGGCGGCCAGAGCCGCAAGGACTTGATCCGCCTGGGCTTCGGTCATGCTGGCAAAGATCGGCAGGCACATCTGGCGGCCGCAAGCGGCCTCGGCCTGGGTCAGGTCGCCGGGATCGAGATGGCGCAGGACCTCGTGCTTGTGCAGCGGGAATTCGTAGACCTCGCCGCTGCAATTCACGCCATGACGTTCGCGCAGCCATTTTTTGAGGCTGCCGCGCTCAACCCCGTCCGGCAGCATCACGACATATTTGTAGTAGTTCGACATACAGCCCGTTGGCGGCAGCAAGGGGCGCACGCCGTTGCTGCCGGTACCCAGGCCCGCATCGTAGCGCGCCGCGATCCGCCGGCGGGCCGCGATCATGGCGGGAAGATTTTGCAGATGGCGCAAACCGATCACGGCATGCGGCTCGGACATGCGCCAGTTGTAGCCCATACGGATGTGGGTGTTCTGCAGGAAGCTAGCCTTGCCCTGGTCGCGGTAAATGCGCGCTTCCTCGGCGAGCTTGGCGTCGTCTGTGACGATCACCCCGCCTTCGGCGCTGGTCATCACCTTGGTGGGATAAAAACTGAAAGAACCCGCGAGACCAAAAGTGCCGGCGTGTTTGCCGTCAAGGGTCGAGCCTTGTGCGTGCGCGGCGTCTTCCATCAACCACAGACCCTTCTTGCGCGCGAATTCGGCGATGGCCGGCATCTCGGCGGTGATGAAGCCGGCGATGTGCACGATCATGATGCCGGCGGTTTTGGGGGTGAGGCGCTTTTCGATTTCCTTGAGGCTGGTCGAAAGCGTTGCGACGTCGGTGTCCATCAGCACCGGCCGTCCGCCGGCGGCGATCACCGCCGCGGCTGTCGCGAAAAATGTATTGGCGGGGACCAGCACGTCTTTGCCCACGACATCCACCGCGCGCAGCATGATCTCGAGCGAGGCCGTACCGCTGTTGACCACGACGGCGTGCTTGGTGCCTTGGCTCGCGGCGAGCTGCGTCTCAAACTCCTGGCCGAAACGCCCCAAGGTCAGGTGGCCGCTTTCAAGCACCTCGGAAATGCGCGCGGCGATCCACGCCCGGTCTTCGGGCGAGAAGTCGATACGCGTGGGGGGAACTTGCGGAAGGGAAGACGACATGGCGCTGTTTTGTCATTCCTCTTGCCCACCTGCAAGAATGAACCCGCAAGAATGACAAAGACAAAAACAGGCATTATCGTCAGCCATCTTGAATTTTCGGACCTAAACCCATGGCCGAACTGGCCTTCAAAGGCGAAACCCCCTCCGGCAAAGGCGCCGGCGACGAAAATTTCCCGGTTGGCTCCTGGCTGATTCCGCGCGCCTTGCGTCCGCATGTGGCGGCTTACTACGCCTTCGCCCGCGCCATCGACGATATCGCCGACAATCCCGCCCTTGCCGCCGCCGACAAGATCGCGCGCCTCGACGGCTTCGCCGCTGCTTTGATGGGCGACAACGCGGATCCGGCTTTTGCCAAGGCCCATGCCCTGCGCCGGACATTGAAGGAGACTGGCATTCCGGCCCGTCACGGGCTCGACCTGATCTCGGCCTTCAAACAAGACGCCGTGAAGCCACGCTACGAAAGCTGGGCGGAGTTGATTGATTACTGTCTGCGGTCGGCGTCGCCCGTGGGGCGATTCCTGTGCGACCTGCACGGCGAGGACCGCGCGCTGTATCCGTTGTCGGACGCGCTGTGCAACGCGCTCCAGGTCATCAACCATCTGCAGGATTGCGCCAAGGACTACGGCGAGATGGACCGTGTCTATCTGCCGCAGGAATGGATGCGCGCGGAAGGCGTGACGGTGGCCGACCTTAAAGGTGCAGATGCCAGCCCTGGCTTGCGCTGCGTGCTCGACCGCTGTGTCGCCGGGACCGAAAAACTGATGCACCAGGCGCGCCAGTTGCCCGGCGCCATGAAGCACCGCCGCCTGGCCGCGGAAACCGCGGTGATCGTTTCGGTCGCCGACGCGCTGACCGTCCGCTTGGGGCGCGAAGATCCCTTGGCGCGGCGCGTCGCTCTGGGACCTGTCGGATACACTGCGGCATCGATGAGGGGATTGCTGCGCCTCTGGTTCGGGTGAGGCAATGATCACATTCATCGCCTTCTTCGGCCTGCTCGCCTGGGCCTATCTGATTTTCCTACACCCGTCGTTTGCGCATGGATTCTGGCGCGCCGATCAACGGCTGCCGCAGCTACCGTCAGCACAAGACACATGGCCATCGGTGGTCGCCATCGTGCCGGCGCGCAACGAAGCCGAAACGATCGCCGCCGTCGCGGCAGCGTTGGCTGCGCAGGAATACGCGGGCGGTTTGCGGATCGTGATCGTGGACGATGCGAGCACCGACGGCACGGCTGAGATCGCCCGCTCCGCGCGCGGACGAAACGCGTTCAACGTGATCACCGCGCCGCCGCTCATGGGCGGCTGGACCGGCAAACTCGCAGCCCTCGACGCCGGGGTCATGCACGCGGGCAACACATCTGATCTTCTCTGGTTCACCGACGCCGACGTGGTGCATCCGCCGGAGACGCTTGCGCGCCTGGTCTCGAAAATGATCGGCGACGACCGCGACCTGGTCTCACTGATGGTGCGTCTGCGCTGTGAAAGCTTCTGGGAGCGGCGGCTGATTCCGGCCTTCATCTTTTTCTTCCAGATGCTCTATCCGTTTGCTGCATCTAATGACGACCGCAGATCCACCGCCGCTGCGGCAGGCGGCTGTGTGTTGATCCGGCGCACAAGCCTCGAACGCATCGGCGGCCTTGCCGCCATCCGCGGGCGCATCATCGATGACTGTTCCCTGGCGGCGGCCATCAAACGCACCGGCGGGCGCCTGTGGCTCGGCTTAGCCGATCCCGCCGGCAGCCGCTCGTTGCGCAGCGCTGAAAGCGTCGGCCCGCTGTGGTCGATGGTGCGCCGGACCGCCTATGCCCAGCTTTTCCATTCCCCTATCCTTCTCTTAGGCACGGTGGTGGGGCTGAGCCTTGTTTTCCTGGGACCGCCGTTCGTTGTCCTGACATTCCCATGGCATACACAGATATATTCAACCATTGCGGGAATATTGGCCTGGGCGGCGATGTCCTGGTCTTTCATTCCTACTTTGCGAGACTACGGACGAAAGCCGCTGCAAACCTTGGCTCTGCCGGGGATCGCGGCGCTTTATGCCGCCATGACCTTCGATTCGGCTCTGGCCCACTATCGGCGCCGCGGCGGGGCATGGAAGGGGCGCAACTATGGGCCTTCATCCGCCGCCGGTAATCTGTCAAAATCCCCTTAGTAAACAAGTCATTGTGGGCGCCCAGCGTCTGGAACGGACGGCGCGGGGGGATAACAGTTCAGGAATTAACCGGTCGACGGGCACGCACGGACGCTTTAGAACGCCGCGCCATGTTGCGACCGCGAGAAGCTGGTCAACCAGCCACGGCAGGAAGGCACTGATTTTGGTCAATCACTCGACACCGCTGCTCGACAGCGTCGATGGCGCTGCGGCGCTGCGCAAGCTCGCACTGGGGCAGCTCCGCCAGTTGGCCGATGAACTGCGCGCGGAAACCATCGACGCAGCTGCCGTCACGGGCGGCCACTTTGGCGCAGGCTTAGGCGTCGTCGAGCTGACCGTGGCCCTGCACTACGTTTTTAATACACCGCGCGACCGTCTGATCTGGGACGTCAGCCACCAGGCCTATCCGCACAAGATCCTGACGGGGCGCCGGACCGGCATCCGCTCGATCCGCAAGAAGGGCGGCCTCTACGGCTTTACCTTGCGCAGCGAAAGCGAATACGACCCGTTCGGGACGGCCCACAGTTCCACCTCCATCTCCGCGGCCTTGGGCATGGCGGTGGCGCGCGACCATAAGGGCGCGGACAACCACGTCATCGCCGTCATCGGCGACGGCGCTATGAGCGCCGGCATGGCGTTCGAGGCTCTCAACAACGCCGGAGCGCTGCGCAGCCGCTTGCTGGTCGTGCTCAACGACAACGGCATGTCGATCGCACCGTCGGTCGGCGGACTCACGACCTACCTCAAGGACTTGGTGAAAGACCGGCCTTTGGCCTCACCCTCCGAAATCCAAGACGCATTACGTGCGCAGTCCGACACCGTCGCGGCCAATGCCACGCTGTTCGACCAACTGGGCTGCCGCTATCTGGGGCCGGTGGACGGGCATAACGTCGATGACCTGGTCGCCGTGCTGAAGATCGTGCGCGATGCCAAGGACGCCGCACCGGTGGTGCTGCATATCGTCACGGAAAAGGGCAAAGGCCATCCCTTCACCGCGCCCAACGCGGAAAACTATCACGCGCTCGACCGCTTCGACCCGGACACCAGGGAAATCCACAAAGCCAAGGCCACGGCACCGACCTACACCAAGGTCTTCGCGCAGACGCTGATCGAAGAAGCCGAGCGCGACGAAGACGTCATCGCCATCACCGCCGCGATGCCTTCTGGCACCGGGCTCGATCTTTTCCAGAAGCGTTTCCCCGATCGCTTCCACGATGTCGGCATCGCCGAGCAACACGCGGTGACCTTCGCGGCAGGTTTGGCGACGGAAGGCCTGAAGCCCGTGGCCGCGATCTACTCGTGTTTCCTGCAACGCGCCTATGACCAGATCGTGCATGACGTCGCCCTGCAGCGCCTGCCCGTGCGCTTTGCCATCGACCGCGCCGGTCTGGTGGGCAACGACGGTCCGACGCATGCCGGCAGCTATGACCTGACCTATCTCACATGCCTGCCGGGCATGGTGGTGATGGCCGCCGCCGATGAAGCGGAGCTCAAGCATATGGTCGCCACGTCGTTGAGCATCGGCGATCAACCGTCAGCCTTCAGATTCCCGCGTGGCGAAGGCTTCGGTGTCGCCCTGCCGGAACGCGGCACGGTTTTGCCGGTCGGCAAAGGCCGCGTCGTGCGTGAAGGCGCACGCGTGGCGCTGCTCTCGCTCGGCGCACGCCTGATCGAAGCCTTGCAGGCCGCCGACGAGCTGGCGGCGCGCGGACTTTCGACGACTGTCGTTGATGCACGTTTTGCCAAGCCGCTGGACGAGGCGCTCATCCTACGTCTCGCGCGTGAGCATGAAGTCCTGGTGACCATCGAGGAAGGCGCTGTCGGCGGCTTCGGATCGCACGTATTGGGCCTGCTCGCCGAGCGCGGTGTGCTTGACCGCGGCCTAAAGGTCCGCACCATGACCTTGCCTGATCGTTTCGTCGATCACGCCAAGCCGGTCGAACAATATGAAGACGCTTGTCTGCAGGCGCGCAACATCGTCGAGACCGCGGTGACGGCGCTCGGCGTGACCAAATACATCCGCGAAGTCGCGCGCCGCTAGTGCGCGAGTGAAGGCACGCGCCATGGCCCTCGCCCAACAACATCCCGCCTTCGATCAGCCGGCGCCTGCGGACATCGACTACATCCGCGCCAAGGTGCAGGCGGCCGGTTCGTCGTTCTATTGGGCGATGCGCTTCCTGCCGGCACCAAAACGCGCGGCCCTGTTCGCGATTTATGCCTTCTGCCGCGAGGTCGACGACATCGCCGACGGCGCGCTCACGCGCGAAGACAAAATCATAGCCCTCGACCGCTGGCGCCGGCGCATCGAAGACCTGTATGCCGGCAAGCCCGGCTGCGAGATCACCCGCGCGCTGGCTCCGGCCGTTGCGAATTACATGCTGCGCAAGAAGGACTTCATCGCGGTCATCGAAGGCATGGAGATGGATGCACGCGGACCCATCGTCGCCCCCGCGCTCGAGGAACTGGACCTTTACTGCGACCGCGTCGCCTCTGCCGTGGGACGCCTCTGCATTCATGCGTTCGGCGAGCCAACGCCGGCGGGTGAGCGGGTGGCCTATCACCTGGGGCGCGCGCTACAGCTCACGAATATCCTGCGCGATATTGGCGAGGATGCCGACATCGGGCGGCTCTATCTGCCGATGGAATATTTGAGCGCGGCGGGGATCGCATCCGATCCGAGGACGGTATCTTCGGACCCGCGCCTGCCGCAGGTGAACGCCCGTGTGGGCGCGCTGGCGGAAGCGGCCTTCGCCGCCTCGGAAGAGGCGCTTGGCCACTGCGACAAGGACGCCGTGCGTCCGGCGGTCATCATGATGCGGGTCTATCGCCAGCATCTCGATCGTTTGCGCGACAACGCCTGGGCGCCTTTAGCCCCGCTGACGGGCCTCGCGCGTATGCGCGCGAAGGCCGCCAAGCTCTGGACGGCGATTCACGTCGGACTGTTTAAGTGACACCGCATATCCATATCATCGGTGCCGGCATGGCGGGTTTGGCCGCCGCCGTGCGGCTCGCGCACTTAGGTCCTCGTGTTACGGTTTACGAAGCGGCACCGCGCGCCGGTGGACGCTGCCGGTCCTATCACGACCCCCAGCTCGACTGCGTCATCGACAACGGCAACCATCTGCTGCTCAGCGGCAACACCGCCGTCATGGCCTATCTGGATGAGATCGGCGCCGGCGACCGCCTGGCGGGACCCCCAGAAGCCGCCTTCCCCTTCATCGATGTCACCACCGGCGCGCGCTGGTGCGTGCAGCCGGGTGCCGGCGTGATCCCGTGGTGGATCCTTAATGCGAGCCGCCGCGTCCCTGAGACCACCGCGGCCGACTACCTTTCCGTTCTGCGCGTTCTGCGTGCCGATGAACGCAGCACCATGGCCGATTGTGTCGGCACGTCCGGCGCGCTCTACCGCCGCTTCTGGGAACCGCTGACGGTGGGGGCCATCAATACTGCGCCCGCTCGCGCCGCCGCTGCGCTGATGCGCCCGGTCCTGCGCGAGACCTTCATGAAGGGCGCTGCCGCCTGCCGTCCGTTGGTGGCGCGCAACAGCCTCGCCGACACTTTCGTCGACCCAGCGCTCGCCGTGCTGGCACGCGCAGGTGTCACCGTGCGCCTCGGCACACGCGTGCGCGCGGTGCATTTCGAGAAGGACGCCGTCAGCGCCTTGAACATCGAGGGCGATATCGCGGCGGTGAACACCAACGACATCGTCATCCTTGCGGTGCCGCCCTGGATCGCTGAAACACTTGTACCGGACCTCAAGGTCCCGCCGCCGGGCGAGCCCATCGTCAATGTGCACTACCGCCTAAAGCAGCCCGCGACGCCCGCCGGCGAAGTACGCATCGTGGGCGTCATCGGCGGCTGCGCGCAGTGGGTGTTCGCCCACGGCGACCTCGCCTCCGTGACCATCAGCGCCGCGGCAGCGGTGGTCGATCAACCCGCAGAGGTCCTGAGCGCCAACTGCTGGCGCGACGTCGCGTTGGCGCTGGAACTGGGCAATACCGCCGAACCCCCTGCCCGCGTCGTCAAGGAACGCCGCGCAACCTTCGACCAAACCCCGGAAATGCAGGGCCTGCGGCCGCAGGCCGCCACCGCCTGCCACAATCTCTTGCTTGCCGGCGATTGGACGGCTACTGGTCTGCCCGCCACCATCGAAGGGGCGCTGCGTTCGGGCTTCAAGGCCGCTGCCTTAGCCGCGCAGAGAGCCGCCGCCGACAGCAAGGCCGCTTGAGATGAATGTTGACGTACCACTCAGGGATGGAAGCCTGCTCGATCATGTGATCGCCGAGGCGCGCGGTGCCCTCGGGCGCCGCCAGCGCGCCGATGGTCATTGGGTCTTCGACCTCGAGGCCGATGCGACGATCCCTTCCGAATACATCATGCTCAACCACTATCTGGACGAGCGCGAGCCTGGGCGTGAGGCCGAGTTGGCTGCGTATATCCGCAGCATTCAAGAAGAGCATGGCGGCTGGCCCTTGTTCCACCGCGGCGACTTCGACATGAGCGCCTCGGTCAAAGCCTACTACGCGCTCAAGCTGGCGGGTGACGACATCAATGCGCCGCACATGCAGCGCGCGCGCGAAGCGATCCATGCGCGCGGCGGTGCGGAGAAAGCCAATGTCTTCACGCGCTATGCCCTGGCCCTCTTCGGTGAAGTGCCTTGGCATGCGGTGCCGGTGATGCCGGTCGAGTTGCTGCTGGCACCCTCGTGGTTCCCGGTCACCATCTACCGCATCTCCTACTGGTCGCGGACCGTCGTGGTGCCGCTCTTGATCCTCGCTGCGCTGAAGCCGCGCGCCAAGAACCCGACACGGACACGCATCCAGGAGCTTTTCCTGACCCCGCCGCTCGCCATCACGCGCTGGCAGAGCAATCCCACCGGCCATTGGGGCGGGACTGTATTCCTGGCCATCGACAAGGTGCTGCGCTGGATCGAGCCGCACGCGCCGAAAGGATTGCGCAAACGCGCCATCGACAAGGCGCTGGCCTTTTTCACCGAGCGCTTGAACGGCGAAGATGGTCTCGGCGCGATCTTTCCGGCCATGGCGAATTCTGTAATGGCGATGGAAGCGCTGGGTTTTGCGAAAGACGATCCCAAGGTCGTCACCGCCAAACTTTCCATCAAGAAGCTGCTCACGCCGGGGGAAGGCAAAGCCTTCTGCCAGCCTTGCGTCTCGCCGATCTGGGACACTGGCCTCGCGGCGCTGGCCATGATGGAAGCCGGCGAAAGCGGCCAATCGATGAGCTCATGCTGTGACTGGCTGAAGGACCGCCAGATCCTCGACCTCAAAGGCGATTGGGCCGTGAAACGCCCGCATGTTCGACCGGGCGGCTGGGCCTTCCAATACAACAACGCCCATTACCCCGATGTGGACGACACCGCCGTCGTCGCCATGGCGCTGCACCGCGCCGACGCCGGAAAATATGCGGAATCGATTTCGCGCGCGGCCGAGTGGATCGAAGGCATGCAGAGCAGCAACGGCGGCTGGGGCGCCTTCGACGTCGATAATGCCGACGCCTATCTCAACCATATCCCCTTTGCCGACCATGGCGCCCTGCTCGACCCGCCGACGGCCGATGTGTCCGCGCGCTGCATCAGCTTCCTGGCGCAGATCGGCTATGAGCGTACTCATCCGGTGATGGTGCGCGGGATCGGCTACCTCAAGCGCGAACAGGAGCAGGACGGCAGTTGGTTCGGGCGTTGGGGCACCAACTATGTCTACGGCACATGGTCGGTGCTCAATGCGCTGAATGCCGCCGGCGAAGACATGCGCCAGCCCTATATCCGCCGCGCGGTCGACTGGTTGATCCAACAACAAAACAGCGACGGCGGCTGGGGCGAAGACGGGGCGACGTATTGGAAAGAGCGCCGCTATGAGCGCAAAGCCAGCACACCCTCACAGGCCGCCTGGGCGGTCCTGGGATTGATGGCGGCCGGCGAAGTCGATCATCCCGCCGTCAAGCGGGGCGTCGACTACCTTGTCGCAGCACCCCGCGAAGCGAACGGCCGCTGGGTCGAGCCGTGGTTCACCGCAGTTGGTTTTCCAAGGGTGTTTTATCTGCGTTATCACGGCTATGCCGCGATCTTCCCGCTGCAGGCGCTGGCCCGGTACCGCGACCTCAAGGCCGGCAATTCCAAAACCGTCCGCTACGGGATGTAGACGCAGTCTACAACCTAAGCGTCACCTTTTCTGAAACTGCTTTTTCTCGAAACACTAGCGCGTGTCTCGCGTTGTAGTGGCAGTACGCTATTTGTTGCATTTACCGCGCTGGCCCTCGGATTTTCGGGCCGGCGCGGCCAGAGCTTCGGGAAAACACCATGAAAAACAACATCAAAGTCATTGCGGCGAGCGCGGCGTTGGTCGCTGCCTTGCTGACCACCACCACCGCTTCGGCGCAACGTCGCGACGACCAGCCCTATCGTGAGGGCTATTCGCAGGAAAACCGCGCGGAGGTCTTGTATTCGCGCGGCGACCGTCTGCCACCGCGCTACCGCGGTCCCGACTATCGCGTCGCGGACACGCGCAGCAATAACCTCCGCAACGCGCCGCGTGGCCAGTATTGGGTGCGCGTCAACAATCAGTTCCTCATGATCAACGCCAGGAGCGGCGCGGTGACGGAAATCGTGCGCATCGAACCCGACCGTTATGCAGACCGTGGTCGTGGTGGCGCCGACCGCGATCGTGACCGCGACAGCGATCGCAACGAACGCTGGCGCGCCCGCTACGACCGCGAATACACCGCCAACACCGATTCCTTCTACCGCGAATGCCAGCCGAAGGTTGATCCGGCCGGCGTGATAATCGGCGCGGTCTTGGGCGGGCTTCTCGGCAACGCTGCCGGCAGCCGCGGCAACCAGGGTGCTTCGACCGCTG
>CANKHC010000036.1 GCA_947481595.1 Fidelibacterota bacterium | reverse complement strand
TGCCGTGGACGGACTATAGCCGCCATTCAACCGCGAAGCTGGCGCCGCCGCTGCCGGCCGGCGTGACCGCCGTCGATGTTCTCGGCACCCTGGGCGGCAATGCGCAGACGGCGTACTTCGGTTTGCTGCGGGTCGGTGAACTCAAGGAAGGCGAGACGGTGGTGGTGAGCGGCGCCTCCGGCTCGGTCGGATCGTCGGTCATGCAGATCGCGCGCATCAAGAAGTGCAAGACCATTGGCATTGCGGGCGGTGCCGACAAATGCGCCCGCCTGGTGTCGGACTACGGCGCCTTCGGCACGATCGATTACAAGAGCGAGAACATCGCCGAGAAGCTGAAGAAGTTGGTGCCCGAGGGCGTTGACGTTTATTACGACAACGTCGGCGGGACGATCTCGCAGGATGTCATCGATCAGATGCGCAAGTTCGGGCGTGTGACCCTGTGCGGCGCGATTTCAAGCTACGACAAGGGCGAGCTGTCGCCCGGGCCGCGCGACATGCTCCGCTGCATCATGTTTTCCGTGAAGATGCAGGGATTCCTGCTTCCGGACTTCAGCAAGGACCGCGACGTCGCCTTGAACGACCTGCGCAAATGGAAAGAGTCGGGCCAGCTCACGGCCAAGATCGACATGCGCAAGGGATTCAAAAATATCCCGACGGGCTTCTTCTCACTGTTTTCCGGCGAGAAGGACGGCCAGCTGTTGATCGAGAACGGTTGATCCTAAAAGCAGCGCCGATATTTCGTCATCGGACCTAAGCCTCCTGGGAGGGAGCTCATGAAAATCCGCGTTGCGGCATGTGTGTTGGCGCTGTCCGCTTTGGTTTCAACCGATCTCAGCGCGGGTGCGGCACCGCCGGGAAGCGCCGAAGAACATATGGCCAAAGCGAAGGAGGCCGCCGGCATGGACTTCACCGGCCTGCTCTCGCAGCTGTGTGTAACACCGGACGTCTTCATCGGCGGCGGCAGCAACACGAACATTCCCCCGCGAGCAGCATGGTATGCTGAGCCGGTGAAGGTGTTCGACAACTTCTATTTCCTCGGCACCAAGACCCACGGTGCCTGGGCACTCAACACCAGCGACGGCATTATCCTGATCGACACGGTGTTCAATTACGCCGCCGAAGCGGAACTCGTCGATGGCTTGAAGACGCTCGGCCTCGATCCCGCAAAGGTGAAATATGTGCTGATCTCGCACGGCCATCCTGACCGTATCGGCGGTGCGCGACTGTTGCAGGAACGCTTCGGCGCAAAGGTCGTCGTCTCGGGCGAGGACGGAGCGGCAATCGACAAAATGACCGACGTGCCCGGCGGCAAACCCAAGGCCGACATCATCGTCAAGGACGGCGAGAAAATTACACTCGGCGATGGGGCGGTGACGCTGGTCAGCACGCCGGGACATACGGTGGGAACCACTTCTTTCATCTTCACGGTGAAGGAAGGCGGGAAGCCGGTGACGGTGGTGTATCAGGGCGGGATGGCTTTGCCGGGCAGCGGCGCGCCGGCGCTCACGTCTTATCTCACCTCGCAGCGCAAGCTTGCGGGACTTGCCGAGGCGGCGAACGCCAGTGTCGCGTTGACGACCCACACCATGGGCGACAACACCCAAGTGAAGCTGCGCCTGATGGCCGCACGCAAAGCGGGTGAGGCCAACCCCTTTGAACTCGGCAAGCAAGGTGTGGCGCGCTATTTCACCGTCGGTGCGGAATGCGCCGAAGCCGCCCTGGCGCGGCTGAAGCGCCCGGGCGCGTAGTGCGCGGCCCATATAGCCATCAGGCAATCCGGCCCGTGCGTGCTACTCTTTATATAGGTTATATAGGCTCCGTCGTCGTCGGGAGGACGTCAACCATGCTGAAGAAATCGCTGCTCATCACCACCGTTGCCATCCTTGCCGCGGCACCCGCGGCCGCGCAGGACGCGAACGCGATCTATAAACCCGACATGAAATTTGGCGAGGTCTTCGGCCGGCCCATCGATCTGCGCCGCGCGGATGGTTCGCAGATTTTCGACCCGACGCTCGCGGACGTTGAACGGGCCGGTGTCACGTCGCCGGCCGTCACCTATGCCCAGGATGCGATCAAGGGGCTGCGCGCCTCCGTCGCCGCTGCCAACCCGGCCTGCAAGGACATGCTCTCGCTGAAGCTGCCGTGGGTGAAGATCCAGTCCGCCGAGGATGTGGCGGCTAAGGATGGCGTGCGTGCCTACTGCAAGGTGCTGGGAGTCATCGATACGGAGATCAACTTCGAAGTCGACATGCCGCTGTCCAATGAGTGGAACGGCAAGTACCTGATGGGCGGCAATGGCGGCTTCCTCGGCAACCTGATCAATCTCACGCAGACTTCGACCTTGGCACGGGCTTATGCCATTGCCATCACCGACACGGGCCACCTCACGCCGAAAGACGCGGGGGCCTCGTGGGCGCATTTGAATCCCGAACGGCTGGCCAATTTCGGGCACCGCGGCACGCATCTGGGTGCGGTCAATGCGAAGCTCGTCATCCAGGCTTATTACAACAAGGCCGTGAAGTATTCGTACTACTTCGGACAATCGGGCAGCGGCCGCACGGCGATGATGGAAGCGCAGCGCTACCCTGAGGACTTCGATGGCATCGTCGCGGCCTGTCCTGCCTTTAACTGGACCACGGGCGTGGGGGCGTCCTTCGCCTGGACGCAGCAGGCGATGTTCAAGACCTCGCAAGACGAATACGAATACCGGCCGGTGGTGCCGGCCAACAAGATTCCGGCGCTGTCGAAGGCGGTCTATGCCAAATGCGATGCCAACGACGGCCTGAAGGATGAGGTCATCACCGATCCGTTGTCCTGCAAGTTCGATCCCCTTGTCGATCTGAAGATCTGCAAGTCCGGCGAAGACAGCGCGGAGTGCTTCACCAAAGAGCAGGCCGAGGTCATCAAGAAGATCCACGACGGTCCGTCGAACTCGGCGGGCAAGGTGTGGTCGAGCTGGGTCTACGGCGGCGAAACGATCCCCGGCCAGTGGATCTCCGAGCCAGGCGGCACGGCCTATGTGATCGGTGCGCCGAAAGCCAACGTCGCGACGGCAAGCGGGATGAGCATGGACGTGGTGCGCGGCGCCTTCTCGCCGTACCGCAGCCGCCACTACCTGCTGGGCAACGAGACCTTGCGCTGGCTGGTGCACGATAACCCCGAATACGACCTGCACGATTTCAACTTCGAGACCGACCTGGCGGCGCTGATCCCGGCGGCGGCGCAGATCGACGCCAACGATCCTGATATGAGCGGCATGAAGAAGCGCGGCGCCAAGCTGATCATGGGCATCGGCTGGGACGACTGGTGCTGCAACGCCGTGTCGCTGAAAGAGTATTACGACCGCGCCGCCCACAAGATGGGCGGCATGGATCAGGTGCAGAGCTTCGCCAAGTTGTTTTTCCTACCGGGCGTCGGCCACTGCTTCTCCTCCGAACCCAGCCGCAAGACCACGAACTATGTCGATTATCTGACGGCGCTCGAGCAATGGGTGGAGCAGGGCAAGGAGCCCCTGGTGCTGACGGCGGCGCATGCCACCGGAAAGATTCCGGCACCGGACGGCATCTATATGCCGGCGAAAGCGCAGACCCTGCGCACGCGGCCGATCTGTGCCTACCCGGCGCAGACGGTCTACAAAGGCTCGGGCAACATCGACGATGCGGCGAATTTCACCTGTAAGGCGCCGTGAAAACCAGCTGAGTTCCCGGATGCACGTAAGGTCGGCATCACTTATACTTTGCTGATCTTCATGAGGGAGGACTTTCCATGACCGACCAATTCGATACTGATCGTCGCGCGCTTTTGCAAAAGTCGCTGCTGACCGGCGGCGCTCTGCTGGGTGCTGCTTTTGCGGGGGGCGCGCGTGAGGCCGAAGCTGCCATCACCGCCGCGGCGCTGCCTGACATGGTGCGCCGCGTGGTCTCGTCCAACAATGCCGAGGGCAAGTCCTACGTCTCCAAGGACGAGATGATCAAACGCGACCAGGTATGGTCGACCAAGGACGGTGAAATCTTTGGACCCGTCACCGGAACCGACAGCGCCAAGCCGCAGCCGCCGATCGTGTCCAAGAATCTGCCGGACGGCGGCACGCAGGCCTATTTCTTCTCGATCGGCCCGTCGAAAGATCCGCTCGACCGCGCCACGATCAAAGGCTGGCACCGCGATGAATCGATCGTCTACATCTACTTTGTGTCGGGCGAAGTGACCTGGCTCACGGAAACCGATCAGGTGGTGTTGAAGGCGGGCGACATCCTCATTCAGCGTAACGCCAATCACACCTGGCACAATTCCGGCACCATTCCGGCGACGGCCTTCTCGGTGAAGATCCGGGTTTAAGGCGCGCCGCGCGCATTTGATACACCGCCGGTTTTGAGGAGAGGAAGCCGGCGCGAGAGGGAAGGACGCTCAAGACGAGGGGAGGCTGCGTATGAATTGGAAAGCATCGACGGCGTTGGTGCCGTTCGCTTTGTCTATCGGATTGGCGGCGCCGGCCGAGGCGCGCGTCACATCGATCAACATCACCAGTTCGGTGCCGGCTTACGGCGGGGCCAGCTTCGGCAGCGTCGGCCAATATACGATGGTCACCGGCATCGCGAACGGTGAGGTCGACCCCAAGGATCCTCTCAACGCCATCATCCAGGACATCGCCCTCGCGCCGCGCAACGCCAAGGGCATGGTCGAATATTCGACCAACTTCCAGGTGTTGATGCCGAGCGATCCCACGAAGAGCAACAAGACCATGTGGTTCGACATCTCGAACCGCGGCAACATTCTCAGTCTCCGCTTCTTCCACATCGGCACATCGGCAAACTTGCCGCAGGGCGACGGCTTCCTCGAGAAGCAGGGGCTGATCATGGTCTGGGCCGGCTGGCAGGCGGACTTGCTGCCCGCACCGCATACGCACAAGGATCGTCCCGTCGATCGCCTGACCATGGTGAAGGTGCCCGACGCCACCGAGAACGGAAAGCCGATCACGGGTCCCGTGCGCGCCGAGTGGACGATCCTGAGGCCGACCTCGACGCTGGGCATTACGGAATCCCGCTACAACAACGACACGCGCGGCTATCCCACCGTCACGCTCGACAACAAGGGGCTGAACCTGACCGCGCGCCGGACTCAGGAAGGGCCGAAGGAAACGATCCCGAACAGCGACTGGGCCTTCGCCGATTGCACCGACACGCCGTTTCCGGGCAAACCCAACGCTTACAAAGTTTGCATGAAGAACGGCTTCGACACCGATCACATCTATGAGCTGGTCTACACCGGCAAGGATCCGACGGTGATGGGCTTGGGCTTCGCCGCGATCCGCGATGTGGGTTCGTTCTTCCGCTTCGCCGACAAAGACGACAAGGGCGTGGCCAATCCGCTCAAGGGCCAGATCAAGTACGCCCATGTCACGGGCCAGTCGCAGACGGGGCGCACGCTGCTCAACTTCCTGCAACTTGGCTTCAATCAAGACGAGCAGAAGCGCCAGGTTTATGACGGCGCCATGCCGATGCTCGCCGTCGTCGGCGACTACATCAACATCCGCTTCTCGCAGCCGGGACGCTCGTCGCCGGATCAGTCGGCGGAGAAACAATTCCCGGCGTCCGAGATGCCGACGACTTACGGCGATCTCGACGACGACTTCGGCGGGATCAAAGGTGGACTGCTCTCGCGGTGTCGTACGTCGAACACCTGCCCGAAGATTTTCCACGCGATCACGGACGCCGAGTACTGGCAGTTCACCGGACGTTCGTCGACCACCGATGCGCTGGGCACGCGCGACGTCGACATCCCCGACAACGTGCGCGTCTATCACATGGCGGGTGCGCAGCACGGCGGCTTTGATCCGGCGAGTCCGGTACCCACCAGCACCGGCATCTGCGAGCAGCTGCCGAACCTCAACAGCTATACCTATTCGGCGCGCGCGATGATGGTGAACCTGCAGCAGTGGGTGGCGGCCGGCACGCCGCCGCCGAATAGCACATATGCGCGCATCAGCGACGGCACTTTGGTGGCGCTTGAGAAACTCAACTTCCCGAAACTGCCGGGCGTCACCGGGCCGGAAGGCAAAGCGGGATCGGAGACCGGGGTTTACAACACCCGCGTGGTCTACAACCGCGGCCCGCGTTTCAACACCCAGGACCTGTCGGGCATCGTCGACATCGAACCGCCGATGCTGATCAAGCAGTATCCACCGTTTGTGCCGAAGGTGAACGCTGATGGGAATCCCATCGACGGCGTGCAAACGGCGATTTTGAAAGCACCGTTCGGCACTTACACCGGCTGGAACGTGCGCTCGCCGGGCAACCGCGCGGGCGATGCCTGCACCACCACCGGCAGCTTCGTGCCGTTCCCGGTGCTGGCCGCGGAGCGCAAAGCGAGCAGCGATCCGCGCCTGTCGCTCGAAGAGCGCTACACCAACACAGCCGGCTACACCAAAGCGGTGTCGGCCGGCGTGAATGAGCTGGTGAAGAACCGCTGGATGCTGCCGTCTGACGCCGAACACGCGATCAAGACGGCCACGGGATGGTTCACGACGACCGCTAAAGGCAAATTGCAATAAATCACGTGAGGGAGAAGACCATGAAGAAGATGTTGCGTGCGGCGCCGGCTATGCTGGCGTTGATGTGTGCGGCCTCAGCGGCGGACGCCCGGGTCAGTTCCATCACCATCACCAGCGAAGCCCCCGCCTATGGCGGCATGTCCTTCGGGACCGTCGGGCAATACAAGCTCGTGAGCGGTGTCGCGACCGGTGAAGTGGACCCAAAGGATCCGCGCAACGCCATCATCCAGGACGTGGCGCTGGCACCGCGCAACGCGCGCGGCATGGTCGAGTACGTCACCAACTTCCAGATCCTGATGCCGGCCGATCCCGCCAAGAGCAACAAGACGATGTGGTTCGACATCGCCAACCGCGGCAACATCCTCAGCCTGCGCTTCTTCAACATCGGCGCCTCGGCGGAGAAGCCCGAAGGCGATGCGTTCTTGGAGAAACAAGGCATGATCCTCGTCTGGGCAGGATGGCAAGGGGATCTGACTCCACCGCCGGCGTCTGACCGCAAGGATCTGCCAACCTCGCGCGTGAGCATGGTGAAGGTGCCGGTGGCGACGGAAAACGGCAAGCCGATCACCGGGACGATGCGCGCGGAATGGACCTATCGCGCTGCGCCGGGCAACACCCAGGATATTGGCGCGTCGTCGTACAACAGCAATGCGCCGGGCTATCCGAGTGTCACCACCGACAACAAAGGTCTGATCCTGACCATGCGCGTCAACCAGTTCGGTGCGCGCACGACCCTGCCCAATAACGAATGGGCTTTCGCCGATTGCAGCAAGGTGCCTTTCCCCGGCACGCCAGATCCGAGCAAGGTGTGTCTGAAGCAGGGCTTCGACGCCAACCACATCTATGAGCTGGTCTACACCGCCAAGGATCCGAAGGTGATGGGGCTCGGCCTCGCCGCCATCCGCGACGTTGGCTCGTTCCTGCGCTACGCCGCGAAAGACGACAAAGGCACGGCAAATCCCTTGGCCGGGCAGGTGAAGTTCGCGCATTTCACCGGAGCTTCGCAGACCGGGCGTTTGCTGCGGACCTATCTGCACCTGGGCTTCAACGAGGACGAGCAGGGGCGCAAGGTATATGACGGTGCCTTGCCGCTGATCGCCGGCGTGGGCGATTACATCAACGTGCGTTTCTCGCAGCCGGGCCGCACGTCGCCGGATTCCTACGCCGAGAAGCATTTCCCGGCGCAAGACATGCCGACGACCTACGGCGCGATGGATGATTCCATCAGCGGCACAAAGACCGGCATCCTGACCCGCTGCAGCAAGACCAATACCTGTCCGAAGATCTTCCACGTCGTGTCCGACACCGAGTACTGGCAGTTCACCGCCCGCAGCGACACGACGGATGCGCTTGGCACGCGCGATGTGGCGATTCCGGAGAACGTGCGCGTCTATCACATCGGCAATACCCAGCACGGCGGCTATTCGCCGGCGGCGGGGCTGCCGACGGAGCGCGACATCTGCGAGCAACTGCCGAACGCCAATCCGTACGCTTATAATATCCGCGCGCTGATGGTCGAGTTGCAGCAGTGGGTCGCGGGAACGGCGATGCCGCCGGCCAGCGTCTATCCGAAGATCGCCGACGGAACGCTGGTGGCTTATGAGAAATTCGATTTCTTGAAGATCCCGGGCGTGACCAGCCCGCGCGGTAAACCACAAGCGGGTTCGGAGACCGGTGTCTACAATACGCGACTGGCCTTCGACCGCGGCCCGCGCTTCAGTGCCGAGGACCTGTCGGGGATCATCGATGTGGAACCGCCGCGCATCAAGGCGACCTATCCGCCCTTCGTGCCGCAGATCGACGCCGAAGGTATCTCGAAGGGTTCCATCCGCACGCCGATGACCATGGCGCCGCTCGGGACCTATACCGGATGGAACGTCCGCCGTGCCGGTTTCGGCGAAGGCGACGGCTGTTCCACCAGCGGCAGCTACATCCCCTATCCCGTCACCGCCGCTGAAGCCAAAGTGAGCGGCGATCCGCGCGCCTCGCTCGAAGCCCGCTATAAGAATAAAGCGGGCTACGTCCAGGCCGTCACCGCCGGGGTGAACAGCTTGGTCAAGGACCGCTGGATGCTGGCCGATGATGCCAACCACGCCATCAAGGCCGCGACCGGCTGGTTCGACGAGGCCGCGAAGGGAAAGTTGCCCTAATTAAGGGACAATCCCCCCATATGTGATGGAGAGTGGGGCAAATTTGACACACGCGCCGACGAAGCGCGGCGCGGGGGTAGTCCTTGCTTGACTGACTCGGGAGGCGGCTTTAGCTTTTCCGCAATAGTTGTGCCGTAATGCGGCAACACTAATCGCGACGATTGGCCTTCGAGGATTGGGCCAGGGCAGGGGGAGTAGCCAGCCAACGGAAGGTTTTAGCTTGCGGCGCCGCCGCGAGCGTCCGGGGCTGCGCATTTCTGTTCAAGACAATCCAAACCAGAGACCACACGACTTGAGAATGAAATGACGAGGGCGCTGTTGCTGCGCTTGAGTCGAACGCCACAAGGGAAACTCATGAAAAAATCAAATTTGCTGCTCGCATCGTCGCTGTCCGCGCTCGCTTTGACGTTGCCGGCCCTCGTTTCTCCGGCCAAGGCCGCGGCCCCGCAAGCTGCCGCCGCCGGCGAAGTCGAAGAAGTCATCGTCTCTGCTTCGCGCATTAACATCAGCGGCTACGAACAGCCGACGCCGGTCACGGTCGTCGACACCGCCGCCCTTGAGCGCGACGCGCAAGCCGCCCTCGGCGGTCTCTTCCGCTCCCTGCCGTCCTTCGGTGTGGCAGCCTCACCCGACACCAACGAAGGCGCGCAAGGCGTCAGCGGCGGCGGCTCGGGTTCTGAATCCGTCAACCTGCGCAACCTCGGCTCAAGCCGCACCCTGGTGCTGCTCAACGGCATCCGCGTCGTGGGTTCCGAACTCACCGGCACCGCTGTGGACGTCGGCGTCATCCCGACCATGCTGATCCAGCGCGTCGATATCGTCACCGGCGGCGCCTCGGCCGCCTGGGGCTCGGACGCCGTCGCCGGCGTCGTCAATTTCGTCATGAACGACCGTTTCGACGGTTTTCAGGCCAGCCTCGATGGCTCCAACAACCTTTGGCTCAATAAAGTCACCGGCAAATTCAACGTTGCCTACGGCACAGATTTCGCCGGCGGCCGCGGCCATGCGGTGGTGGGTGCCACCTACTACAACAGCCCGCTGACTCCGCTGTTCTCGGAAGCCGATTGGAGAACCCCGGGCGATTATATCGCACTGATCACCAATCCGGCTTACACCCCTACCAACGGTCAGCCGCAACTCATTCACGCTCATAACGTGAAATACTCGACCAAAACCTCGGGCGGCCTCATCCTCTCGTCGCCCGCAGGCACGTCCGGCGCTGCTGTCAACTCACTGCGCGGTATTCAGTTCGTCGGCCCCAATGGTACCCCGACGCCGTTCAATTTTGGCAACGTCTCTGGCCTGTTCTGTACGAACTGCGATGGCCAAGACCCGATCCGCGCCGGCCAGAACGACCTGATGTCGGTTCCGCTGGAACGCACCACGCTCTATACGCGCAACACCTACGAAGTCACTGACACCGTCCGCGCGACGTTCGAATTCGAGGGCTCGCACACCTACCTGCACAACTCGTCGATCACCAGCCAGCGCGACATCACGATTAAGGCCGACAACGCCTTCCTCGATCCGACGATCGCCGCGCGCATGGCAACGGGCGGCATTGCTTCGTTCGTTCTGGGCACGACCAACCAGAACAACCTGCCCTTGGACATGAATCCGAACACCAAGGTGCGTAACCAGATCGGTAACTTCCAGGCGCGCGGCGTGCGTAACATGTTCCGCGGCGTCTTCGCGCTGGACGGCGACATCGGCGAGCGTTGGAAGTGGAATGCCAACGCCCAGTTCTCGCAGAACCGCCGTTCGGTCGATCAGTACAACGCGATCTATCTGCCGGCCTACAACGCCGCCATCGATGCGGTGCGCGTCACGGCCGCCAACGTCGGCACCTCGGGTCAGCAGATCGGCTCGATCGTCTGCCGCTCGACCCTCACCAACCCGACCAACGGCTGTAAGCCGCTGAACGTGTTCGGCGACAACGTGGCCTCGCAAGACGCCATCGACTATGTCAACCCGCCGCCGGGCTCGGCGACGGCCGAGTGGTCGATCACGCGCGTGCGCCAGACGACCGGCTCAGTCTCCGTCAACGGCGAAGTGTTCGATCTGCCCGCCGGCCCCCTCGCTGTGGCGGCTGGTCTGGACTACCGCAACGATGCGACGTTCCAGGAAGGCAATCCGATCGGCTACGGCGGTGCCGTGTTCTCGACGGGTAACTTCCAGCCTTTCGACCGCAGCGCCAAGACCAAGGAAGTCTTCAGCGAAGTGCAAGCCCCGCTGCTGAAAGACAGCTTCGTGCGTTCCTTCGACCTCAACGGCGCGGTCCGCGTAACCAAGTATGCCCAGAGCGGCACCGTGGTCACGTGGAAGGGCGGCGCGGTCTCGCAATTGACCGATGATGTTCGCGTCAGAGGCACCATCTCGCGCGACATCCGCGCCCCCAGCGTCTATGAACTGTACAACCCAGGTTCATACGGCGCCTCGGCCGCTGCCATCCCTGGCCAGTCGTTCGCTGCCGATACGCAGTCGGGCGGCAATGCGAACCTGCAGCCGGAAAAAGCGACCACCTGGTCGATCGGCACCGTGCTGTCGCCGCAGTTCATTCCCGGCCTGACGGTTTCCGCAGACTGGTACTCCATCGTGATCAAGGGCGTGATTTTCACCCCGAACAGCCAGCAGGTTTATGCCCAGTGTCAGTTGGGCAACCAGGCCTTCTGCGCCATCATGGACAGAAACGCGGCCGGCCAGATCACCATCGTGCGCACCGTTCCGGTGAACGCCTCGCGTCAGACCGCTAAAGGTCTCGACTTCCAGGCCGACTACCGCTTCGATGCGTTCAACGGTCAGATGGCTCTCGGGATCACCGGCGGCTACCTGCATGAAAGCCGGACGACGACGCCGGTTTCCGACTACGACAACGCCGGTTCGATGAACCTGGATTTGGGTGGCGTCGGCCAGCCCAAGCTGCGTGGAACGGCGAAGTTGACCTATACCTCCGGTCCGTTCAGCGGCACGCTGCAGACGCGTTTCATCGGCAACGCCAAGATCAACAACCAGTTCCATGTGGGCGGCGGCGGCCCGAACAGCATCGACAAGAACACTGTCGGCTGGACGTCCTACCTCGATCTGCGCGCGAGCTATAACCTCGGCGTAGATGGAAATTGGCAGATCTACACGGCGATCGATAACCTGCTGAACATCTCTCCGCCCTTGTATCCGTCGACGACGAACCAGCTGTTCGCGGGCTTCTATCCGCCGACGTCGGGTAACTACTATGACCTGCTTGGCGTGACGTTCCGCTACGGCGTGCGCGTTCGGTTCTAAGTCGAACCTAAGTTTCGCACCTGTGAACCGCCTTCCTTGGAAACGAGGGGGGCGGTTTGCTTTTGAGGGCAGGGAAGGCCCCCCTCCGTAGTTATACGGGGTCCGATCGATATTAGTCCGGACTTTTGAACGGTTACTCCACCCCGAAATTCAGATACCATGGGACATCTGCGGCAGGTGCGCGGGGAGCGCATGAGCCTGACCGCTGACATAGGGGGGAACCATGAAAAAGTCGCATCTTCTGCTGGCGTCGTCGTTTTCGGCGCTCAGCTTCGCACTCGCCGCGCCGGCCTTCGCCGCGCAGCCCCAAGGCGCCGCCGGCGAGGTCGAAGAGGTCATCGTCTCGGCCTCGCGCATCAACATCTCGGGCTATGAACAGCCCACACCGGTGACGGTCGTCGATACCGAGGCGCTGCAGCGCGATGCGCAAGCCGCCCTCGGCGGCCTGTTCCGCTCCCTGCCATCCTTCGGCGTCGCGGCCTCTCCCGACACCAATCAAGGCGCCCAGGCGGTCAGCGGGGGCGGCGCGGGCTCGGAGGCCGTCAACCTGCGCAACATGGGCACGAACCGCACCCTTGTGCTGCTCAATGGCGTGCGTGTCGTCGGCTCCGAACTCACCGGCACCTCGGTCGATGTGGGCGTGATCCCGACCATGCTGATCCAGCGCGTCGATATCGTTACGGCCGGCGCCTCGGCGGCGTGGGGCTCGGACGCCGTCGCCGGCGTGGTCAACTTCGTGATGGACGATCGGTTCACCGGGTTCAAAGCCAGTCTCGACGGCACCAACAATCTTTGGCTCAACAAGGTCACCGGCGCGTTCAACGCAGCTTACGGCACGGATTTCGCAGGCGGCCGTGGTCATGCAGTCGTCGGCTTCACCTATTACAATAGTCCGCTGACGCCGTTGACGTCGGAGGCGGACTGGAGAACGCCGGGCGACTATATCGCGCTGATCACCAATCCGGCCTACACCGCGACCAACGGCCAGCCGCAGCTGATTCATGCCCACAACGTCAAATATTCGACCAAGACTTCGGGCGGTCTGATCTCCTCCGGTCCGTTGAAGGGTATCCAGTTCGTGGGCCCCAACGGCACGCCGACGCCTTTCAACTTTGGCGTCGTTTCGGGCTTGTTCTGTATTCAGTGCGACGGCCAAGATCCGATCCGCGCCGGCCAAAACGATCCGTTGTCGGTTCCGCTTGAGAGAACCACTCTCTATTCGCGTAACACCTACGAAGTCACCGACAGCGTGCGAATGACGGTTGAGGTCGAGGGTTCGCACACCTACTTGCACAACTCTAGCATCACCAGCCAGCGTGACATTACGATCAAGGCCGACAACGCTTTCCTCGATCCGTCGATTTCGACGCGCATGGCAACGAACGGCATCACCTCCTTTATTCTGGGCACGACCAACCAGAACAACCTGCCGCTCGATATGAATCCGAATACCAAGGCGCGTAACCAAATCGGCAATTTCCAGGCGCGCGGCGTGCGTAACATGTACCGCGGCGTCTTCCAGCTCGACGGTGACATCGGAGCGGATTTCAAGTGGAACGCCAACGTCCAGTTCTCACAGAACCGGCGTTCGGTCGACCAGTACAATGCGATCTATCTGACGGCCTATAACCTTGCCATTGATGCCGTCCGCGTCACAGCCGCCAACGTCGGCACGTCGGGTCAGCAGATCGGCACGATCGTCTGCCGCTCGACCCTCACCAACCCGACCAACGGCTGTAAGCCGCTGAACGTGTTCGGCGATAACGTGGCCTCGCAAGACGCCATCGACTACGTCAACCCGCCGCCGGGCTCGGCGACGGCCGAGTGGTCGATCACGCGCGTGCGCCAGCTCACCGCGTCGGCTTCGGTGAACGGCGCTGCCTTCGACCTTCCGGCCGGCCCGGTCGGCGTCGCGGCTGGTTTCGACTTCCGCAAGGACGCGACATTTCAGGAAGGCAACCCGATCGGCTACGGCGTCGCGGTCTTCTCGACCGGCAACTTCCAGCCCTTCGACCGGAGCGCTACGACCAAGGAAGGTTTCGGCGAAGTCCAAGTGCCGGTGTTGAAGGATTCGTTCGTTCGTAACCTCGATTTGAATGGCGCGATCCGCATAACCAAGTATGCCACGGCCGGCACCGAAATCACTTGGAAGGGCGGTTTGGTCTCGCAAGTGACCGACGATATCCGCGTCAGAGGCACGGTATCGCGCGATATCCGCGCACCGAGCGTCTATGACCTGTACAACCCCGGTTCGTACGGCGCTTCCTCGGCGGCAATCCCGGGTCAGCCGTTCGCTGCGGACTCGCAGTCGGGCGGCAACGCAGCCCTGGAGCCGGAAAGGGGTACGACTTATTCGTTCGGCGCCGTATTGACGCCGCAGTTCCTCCCCGGCCTGACGGTCTCGGCTGACTGGTACAACATCACCATCAAGGGCGTGATCTTCACGCCCAACAGCCTGCAGGCCTTCGCGCAGTGTCAGGCGGGCAACCAGACCTTCTGCGCGATCTTGACGCGCAACAGCCTGGGCCAAGTCACCCTCGTCAGAACCGTTCCGGTCAATGCGTCACGCGACGTCAACAAAGGCATAGATTTCCAGGCGGACTACAAGTTCGATGCCTTCGGTGGGCAGATGGCGCTGGGGATTACCGGCGGCTATCAGTACAAGAGCCAGACGACGACACCCGTATCGGATTACGACAACGCCGGCTCGATGAATTTGGATCTGGGCGGTAACGGACAACCCAAACTGCGCGCGACCGGCAAACTGACCTACAATCGCGATGCCCTCAGTGCGACGATCCAGACGCGCTTCGTCGGCAATGCCAAGGTCAACACGCAGTACCATGTCGGCGGCGGCGGCCCCAACAGCATCGACAAGAATGATGTCGGCTGGACCGCCTATCTCGACCTGCGTGCGAGCTATAACGTGACCGACAATTGGCAGGTCTACACCGCAATCGACAACCTGCTCGATATCTCGCCGCCGCTTTATCCGTCCACCACCAACCAGTCATTCGCCGGCTTCTATCCGCCGACGTCAGGTAACTACTACGACCTGCTGGGCACGACGTTCCGCTATGGCGTGCGCGTCCGGTTCTAGACGCGAACGCTACGCTTTGTAGCAGTGGGCCGCCCTCTTCGATCCCGAGGAGGGCGGTTTGCTTTTGGGACGGGCAAATTCTCCAAATCCGTACAAGTAATTTGGCGTGCCCCCTAAACGCGGGGGGCTTTTTTTGATTGTTTTTACTAGCTGAAGTGAAGATAACATGGAGATCCAGCGGTGGTTGCGCGGGGAGCGCATTCGTTTGGCCGCTGTCATAGGGGGGAAACTCGTGAAAAAATAGCATCTTTTGCTGGCGTCTTCGTTTTCGGCGCTGAGCTTCGCATTAACCGCACCGGCTTTTGCCGCAGCGCCTCAAGGTGCCGCCGGCGCCGACGTCGAAGAGGTCATCGTCTCGGCCTCGCGCATCAACATCTCGGGCTATGAACAGCCGACTCCGGTGACGGTGGTCGACAGCGAAGCGATGCAGCGCGACGCGCAGACCAACCTGGGCGGCATCTTCCGCGCTCTTCCGGCTTTCGGTGTGGCGTCTTCGCCCGACACCAACTCCGGCGCGCAAGCGGTCAGCAATGGCGGCGGCGGTGCGGAAAACGTGGCCTTGCGCGATCTCGGTTCGGAGCGAACCCTGGTGCTCGTGAACGGTGTGCGCGTCGTGGGTACCGAGCTCTCAGGCTCGACCGTCGACGTCAGCATGATCCCCTCGATGTTGATCCAGCGCGTAGACGTGGTCACCGGCGGCGCTTCGGCGGCCTGGGGCTCGGACGCCGTCGCCGGCGTCGTCAATTTCGTGATGAACGACAGGTTCAATGGCCTTCAGGCCAGCCTCGACGGCGCCAACAATCAATGGCTCAACAAAGTCACGGGTAAGGCCCAGGTGGCTTACGGCACCGATTGGATGGGCGGCCGCGCGCACAGCGTGATGGGCTTTACCTATCTCAACAGCCCGCTGACGCCCTTGACCAGCGAAGCCGGTTGGCGCCAGCCGGACGACTACATCGCCCTGATGAACAATCCGGCCTATACCGCCACCAACGGCGAGCCGCAGCTGATCACGGTCCATAACGTCAAGTACTCCACCAAGACGCATGGCGGCCTGATCACCGCTTCGGCAGCCGGCACCGGTACGGGAGCTGCGGCAGCCAACGCGTTGCGCGGCATTCAGTTCGTCGGGCCGAACGGCACGCCGCAGCCGTTCCGCTTTGGCAACGTCTCGGGCTTGTTCTGTTACGCGTGCGACGGCCAGGACCCGATCCGCGCCGGTCAGAACGATCCGCTGTCGGTGCCGATCGAGCAGATGACGTTCTATAACCGCAATACCTATGAGCTCAGCGATGGCCTGCGGGCGCACGTCGAACTCAATGCCACCAAGGTCTCGCTGCACAACTCATCGATCACGACACAGCGCGATATCGTGATCAAAGCCGACAACGCCTTCCTTGATCCGAGCATCGCCGCGCGTATGGCCGCCGGTGGTATCCCGTCTTTCACCCTGGGCACTACCAACCAGAACAACCTGCCGATCGGAGCCAACCCGAACACCTTGGCGCGCAATCAGATCGGCAACTTCCAAGCCCGCAGCTCGCGCAAAATGCTGCGCGCGGTTGTTGGTCTTGAAGGCGACCTGGCCGGCAGCTGGAAATGGAATGTCGACGGCCAGTATTCGACGGCCTGGCGTCATGCCATCCAGTACAACGGCGTGCACCTTCCGTCGTACAACCTGGCGATCGATGCGGTGCGTGTCACCGCGGCAAACGTCGGCGCGTCAGGTCAGCAGGTCGGCAGCATCGTCTGCCGCTCGACGCTCACCAATCCGACCAACGGCTGTAAGCCGCTGAACGTGTTCGGTGAAGGCGTGGCGTCACAGGATGCCATCGACTATGTCAATCCGGGTCCAGGACAGCCGAAAGCGCAGTTCAACGACCTGCGCCTGAAGCAGCTGACGGGTTCGGCTTCGGTGTCGGGCGAGGTGTTTGACCTGCCGGCCGGTGCCGTCGCCGTGGCGGCGGGTTTCGATTACCGCTGGGAACACACGCATCAAACCGCCAACCCGGAAGCCTACCTCGTGCAGTATGCCGCGGGTAACTTCCAATTCTTCGACGCCGGCGAAGACGTCAAAGAAGGCTTCGGCGAAGTCGCGGTTCCGCTTCTCAAAGACAGCTTCGTGCGCTCGTTTGATGCCAACGGAGCCGTGCGTGTGACCAACTACGGTCAAAGCGGCACGGTCGTCACCTGGAAGGCCGGCTTGGTCTCGCAGTTGACCGACGACATTCGCCTACGCGGCACCATTTCACGCGACATCCGCGCACCCAGCATCTTCCAGCTGTTCAATCCGGGTTCCTACGCCGCCTCTTCGGCGACGATCCCGGGCCAAAGCTTCGCGGCTGACCAACAAACCGGTGGTAACCCGAATCTGGATCCGGAAAAGGCCACGACCTGGATCGCCGGTGCCGTGTTCACCCCGCAGTTTGTCCCCGGCCTGAGCGTGTCCGTCGACTGGTTCGACATCGACATCAAGGGCGTGTTCTTCTCGCCGAACAGCCAGCAGATCTTCGCGCAGTGCCAATTGGGCAATCAGGCCTTCTGTGCCCTGTTCGACCGCAACGCTGCCGGCCAGATCACCCTTGTCCACACCGTTCCTGTGAATGCCTCGCAGCAGGTGGTCCGCGGCATGGACTTCCAGGCCGACTACAAGTTCGACGCGCTTGACGGCGAATTTGCGTTGGGCATTTTGGGCAGCTACATGCACTACAAGCGGATCACGACGCCCGTGTCCGACTACCGCACCGATGGATCACGCAACATGGATCTGGGCGGCGGCGACCCCGCCAAGCTCAAGATGACCATGAAACTGACCTATACGGCGGGTGTGTTCAGCGGCACGGTCCAGTCGCGCTTCTTCGGTAAGTCGCAAGTGAACAACCAGTACCATGTCGGCGGCGGCGGGGTGGGCAGCATCGACAACAACACAGTCCCGTACACCGCTTACCTCGATCTGCGCGCGAGCTACAACTTCGGTCCGGACGGCCAGTACCAGGTCTATGCGGCGATCGACAACGTGCTCGACATCAGCCCGGCGCTGATCCCGTCGACCACCAACCAGACCTTCGCCGGCTTCTTCCCGCCGACGTCGGCGGCTTACGATCTGCACGGCCGCTCCTTCCGCTACGGCCTGAGAATGCGCTTCTAAACGCACTCCCTGGTTTGAGAGACCAGCCCCGTTACCGTTTATGCGGTAACGGGGCTTTTTTATTTAAAACCCGAAGTAGGGTTCGGCCTGCTGTTGCGGCAAGAAGATCGGGCGGAGGCGGAGGGACTCATGGATGCGCTGCGCGATGGCCATGATTTCGCGCGGTCCTTTGAGGTCACACAGAAGAAGATCAAAGCGGCCCGCCGGGCCCTGTTTGCTCCACGCCTTCAGGGCGGGAACCGAAGTGTAGAGGCGTGTCAATTCAGTCTCGAACGCGGGTTTCCCAAGGTCCAAGGCGATTTCAGAAGTTGAAAAGTCGAGTTTGATGACAAGTCGCATGGGACTCTCAGGTTGTCTTGTCTGAGCGCGGGGGGGCGAATTTGACAGCAATGTCCTGCTCTAAAATCTTTTGCAGCTGCGCGATCAAGCCGGGAACTGGGTTCATGCGCTGTGCTTCCTTATCGCTGCCCGTGCCAACGCCGGCCACGGATTCGCGCCACTCCGGCAATTTGGCGAGTTCGTATTTCAATTCTTCGCAAATCAGTTCAACCCACATCAGCCGGGTGTAGGAGAGGTTCAAAGACCAGCTGGCTTCGCCGGCCTCGGTGCCATGCACCACGCCGCGCGGAACGTACAGGAGCGATCCCGCGGCAAGCTCGATCCAGCTGCGCGGCGGGTCGACGACTTGGGCGCGAAGCTCATCGAGGGGAGCGCCAAGCGGACGGCCGCAAATGTGCCCCTCCGGCGCGTTCTTCAGGGCAGGCGCATCGCCGACATGCCAACGCTTGCGGCCGGTGAGCTGAACCGTGAAGTTTTCGTTCTTGTCGAAGTGCGGCGCAGCTCCAGCGTTGGGCGGCGTGAGAAAGAGGCTGGCCAGGACGCGGTCACGTGGGGCGCCCAAGCTGTCCGCGACGGCGTTGGTGAGGCTCGGCAAGGGGACATCCAAGAAATACAGCGTCGCGCCCGCGTCGTAGAATTCTTGAGCCTCGGCTGCGTCCACGGTGAACACGCTGTGAGCGACGTAGCGGTTATTCAGCCAGGCTTGGCATCCGCGGGCCGCCAAAGGGACCATGCGCGGGATCTCCAACGGACCAACGGCGGCGAGGATATTCTGAAAAATATCCGGAGGGAGAGCGAGGCGGAGCGGGCGTTGCTGCCAATGCTCTGCGAAAAAGCGTTTCAGTCCCAAGGGCGCCAGCAATTGCGAAAGTCCGAGAGGCCTCGTGTTCACGTCTTCAACCATGCGATGCGTCATCCCATCCCGACATCGAAGCGGTGGCGGTGTTCAACATTCCCGTCAAGAACGGCAAGGCGCAAGGCTCCGCCGAGTCTTTCAAAACCGCGCGGGCGGGGACCCGCGAAGCCGTTCGGCGCGCGCCCCGTCGCCGCGGGGGCGTTTCGCCGCCGACTCGGTCCGTAGTATTTTCTTTTTGTTCCAATGAGATAAGGCGCATTTTTTAACATTCGGGCGCCCGCTTGTACGTGCATTGCAACATATCTTGCAACCGCGACGGGCGTTGCGGGGGAGGGGCCGGAAATGCTATTTTATGACACTATATAACAAGTGTCTTCGGGTGCGGGTTGGACGCACCCCCTGGGAGCTAGAGCACTATGTTTCATCACAAATTTGGCTTGGCGGCTGTGACCCTTGCGTTGTCGATGGCGGCCGTTCAGCCGGCGTCGGCCGAGACGCGCAGCTACGTCGTTTCGTGGTTCACCCAGGGCATGTACTCGACCGAAGGCGACTGCGGTCCGAAGGGCATCAACCCGCCGATGGAAGAGCAGTGGGTGATCGATCTGGTCACGACGCTCGGCATGAGCGAGGAAGAAGCCAAGAAGATCGTTGAGCGTTCGGCCAGCCGCGACGACCCAGGCAAGGATGAAGCCTATGCGGTCATCGTCAACCGCGGCCGTGTCAACGGCAAGCCGGTGAACGCTTACAACAATCCGCAGACCGTCAAAGACCCGAACATGCGTGCCGTCGTTGGCAGCAAGGCCTTCGGCTTCAATCTCGATGGCAATGCGGCGACGGGCTTCGAGGATGCGGAGACGGGCGAGAAGGGCGTGGACAATCAGATGTTCCGCGCACTCGGCTGCATCAAGAACCTGCGCGCCAATCCGCCGCTGCGCTCGAGCGACACCGAGCAATGGTGGCACCTGATCCAGGATTATCAGCCGGCGTGGCTGATCTCGATCACCGCCGACGACTTCGCCAATGCGGCCAACGCGACGATCACCTTCGACCGCGCGCTGGAGCATGCGTCCTGGGATGCGAACTCGCAGACCCGGCGCGACATGACCTACCGTATCGATTCCGATCCGCGCTCGCACACCGAGATCAAGGGCAGCATCAAGGACAAGGTCTTCCACGCCGCGAGTGAGCAGGAACTGACCATGGTCGGCGATCTCCTGGTGATGCCGTACCTTTCGCTGAAGAAGGCGAACGTGCGCATCAAGCTGCTGGACAACGGCGGCCTCGACGGCTTCATCGGCGGCTTCCAAAACTGGAAGGAAGTGCTGTTCCCGATCGGTGCCGGCGGCAACGCCTTCGAGATGAACGTCCAGCACGACATCCCGGGCATCTATTACCTGTTGAAGAAGAACGCCGACGCTTACCCCGATCCCAAGACCGGCGAGAACACCCATATCTCGGCGACCTGGCGCATCGAAGCGGTGCCGTCCTTCAACGTTCCCGTCAACAAGAACGGCAAGGCCCAGGCCTCGGCCGAATCTTCTAAAGCCGCGCGTTAGGACATTTACATGCGTTTTCGTTTTGCTTTGATTGGTGCCGCTGCTGTTGCCTTCTCTGCCGTTCTGCCGTCGTTTGCGGCCGATCAGCAGACGGCGGCGATGCGCCGCCTGACCGCGGAGCAGTACCGCCAGATCATCACCGACGTTTTCGGTTCGGACATCACCATCGGCGGACGCTTTGAGCCGGATCGCCGCGACAACGGTTTGTTCGCCCTGGGTGCCGCCAAGGTCAGCGTGTCGCAGACCGGTCTTGAGCAGTACTACGGCATGGGCCGCGGCGTGGCCGAACAAGTCATGAAGCGCCGCGAACTGGTGCCCTGCAAGCCGGCCAACGACAAGGCCGCGGATGATGCTTGCGCCGCTAAGTTCCTGGGTGAGGTGGGCCGCGTGCTTTACCGCCGCCCGCTCGCCGCCGGCGAACTCAAAGCTCAGGTCGGCGCGGCGCATGCCGCCGCCGAAAACCTGAAAGACTTCTACCGCGGCTTGGAGTTGAGCCTGTCGTCGATGTTGGCGTCGCCGCAGTTCCTCTTCCGCCGGGAAGTGGTCGAGGCCGATCCGGCCAAGGCCGGCCAGTACCGCCTGGAACCCTATTCACTGGCGTCCAAGTTGAGCTTCCTCTTGTGGGATTCATCGCCTGACAGCCAGCTGCTGGCCGCCGCCGAAAGCGGTGAGCTCAACACCCCGAAAGGCTACGCCAAGCAGGTC
>CANKHC010000035.1 GCA_947481595.1 Fidelibacterota bacterium | reverse complement strand
GCCTCTGTGAGACCAAGCCCTTTGAACTGTCCCGCTTCCAAGGCAAAGCGCACACCGGCCTGCACCAGGCGTGGGTCGGTGTACAGCACGCCGGCACCATGCGGCACCACGTGCCCAGGTGTATCGCTGGTCTTTAGAATCGAACTCGCGTCCTCGCCCCATGCGACCCCGACGCTCAGCGTGTCGTCCGCGACGAGGCTGACTTTGGCGCGCAGTTTGTAGCGCGAGAGCCGCGTCACCAGATCGTCGCGCCGCGCCCGCTCGCACTCCAGCAGGACCGCGTCATGGTGGGCGACCGCGAAGAATTCGTGCAGGAACTTGCCCTGCGGCGTCAGCAGCGCCGCCCACACGGCCGCCCCGCCTTGGACCCGCGTCATGTCGTTGGAAACCAGGTTCTGCAGGAACGCGGTCCGGTCGTCGCCGTTCACGCGCACAATGGCGCGGTGGGGCAGGGGCGTGAATTGGGCCTTCGGCATGATGGAACCTCAGTGGGCCTCTATTTAGCACTCCTTTGCCCTGCGGCAAGGCGCCCGCTATAACCTCCCCATGCGTTATGTCTTTGTCGACGATTCAGCCCTGGCCTACGACGGCTACACCCCCTTACGCCGCGCCATCGGCGGGCAAGAAAAGGCCGTGGTTGGCCTGGCCGCCGCACTTCAGGACCGCGGCCACGACGTCAAAGTCATCAACCACGTTTCTTACGCCCACATGGCCGAGGGCGCCTATTACGTGCCTTTCGGCGATAGCCAGGCACCGCGCGCCGCTGACGTGTTGATCGCCCTGCGCAAGCCGCAACTGATGGGTTTTCTGCGTGCCGCCACGCACCGCCTGCTGTGGGTCATGGGCGACCCGGCCTACCTGAAGACCTCCACCAACGAACCCCTCTGGGATTCCTTCGCCGCGTCTTTGCTGTTCATCGGCGAGAACCAGAAGAAAGCCTACACCGGCAAGGTTCGTAGTCTCATGCTGGGTGTGGGCGTGCGCAGCAGCTATTTCGAGCCCGAGCCGTCCTCGGACATTGCCGCCGACGTCTACGGCATTCCCTACAGCGTCGAGGAAGAAGAAGCCCGCGCCAAAGCCCGCGCCGAGGCCGCCGTTGCCGCCGCCGCAGCGCCAAAAGTTGAAATTCCGCCGCCGCATGCGGTGGTCACCACGCACCCGCTGCAAGGCCTCGCCTGGCTTGTCGATCTCTGGACGACCCAGATCCAGCCCCAAGTTCCTGAAGCGCGCCTCTCAGTTTACTCCGCCGTTCTCAGTAAAGGCCTGCGCGGCGGCGAAGTGCCTGAGAACATCGCGCCGATCCTCGAGAAAGTGAAGGCCGCTGCTTCCGCCAACGTGGTCGTCGTCGATCCGCTGCCTGACTCAGGCATGAACGATGTCTACCGCAAATCGCGCGTGCATTTGTATCCCGGCGACGCACAAGACTTCGCCTGCTGGACGCTGACGGAATCCCAAACCGCAGGTTTACCAGCCGTGGCGCGGCCCTTGGGCGGCACCGACGAGCGCCTCGACAACGGCGAGACCGGCTACCTCGTGCCCGATGCGGCTGCCTTTGCAAACGTCACCGTGCAGATCCTCACCAACGACGACGTCTACCGCAACCTCAGCACCGCCGCCGCCGACGTGCGCCGCCGCAAGGTCTGGGCCACGGCCGCGGAGAATCTCGATGCCTTCATAGCCAACCTGCCGGTGGTCGACACTTGAACGTCCTGTTCATTACCCACACCCGCATCGGTGATGCGGTGATGTCGTCAGGCCTCCTCCATCATCTCGTCGAGACCTACCCCGAAGCCCACTTCACCATCGCTTGCGGCCCCCTTGCCGCGCCGCTATTTGCTCATGTGCCGCGGCTCAAACGCATCATCGTCGTGCGCAAACAGCGCTTCGACCTGCATTGGTACCGCCTCTGGAAGGAATTGCGCGGCACGGTCTGGGACATCGCCGTCGACTTGCGCCGCTCGATGATTACCTACCTGATCCCCGTGCGTAAACGTTACGTCGTCGGACCCATCGCTCCCGGCGTGCATCACGTCGCCCACCTGACGCAGCTCCTCGCTCTGCCCCAAGCCGAACCATTTCTTTATACGACCGAAGCTCACCATGCGGCGGCGCAGGCGTTGATCCCCGACGGCGCACCTGTCCTGGCGCTCGCACCCGTCGCCGCCACCGCGCCCAAAACCTGGCCGGCGGAAAACTTCGCCGAACTCGCGCGCCGGCTCACCGCGCCTGGTGGCCGCTGCGCCGGCTGGCGCGTGGCCCTTTTCGGCGCCCCTGACGACGCCGCGCGCATCAGCCCAATCCCGCACGCCATCACCATCTTCGATCAACCCGATCTGCTCACCGTCCAGGCGACCCTCGCGCGCTGCCGCGCCTTCATCGGCAACGACTCAGGCCTCGCACATCTCGCTGCGTCGGCGGGCGTCCCCGCACTCGCTTTGTTCGGCCCCACCGATCCCCAGCGCTATGGTCCCTGGGGCGGCGCCACGCTCCAGGCCGCGGACGGCGCCACAGCCAGCCTCACCGTCGATCAAGTCATCGCCCATTTTCCCATCTAGACCCTTGAATTCGCGATTGAATCGCTTGGCTTGCAGGCGCCCCTAGGGCAAAGTCGTTGGCTATGAAAGTCTTCCATCTGATGTCGGGCGCGCCTTACGGCGGCGTCGAGCGCCAGGCGATGCGCCTCGCCGGCGTGCTCGCGCGCGAGAAGATCGAACAGCGCGCGATGTTCTCCGCCGACCCCGAGCGCACCAAGCGTTTCGAAGCGATGGGCCTCACCACCGTCGAGATGGAATTCCCCAGCCGCTTTGCCTTCCTCGACCGGCGCCGCATCAACTCCGCCATCCGCCGCTTCGGCCCCGACATCGTGATCTCCTGGACGCCCGACGTGGCCGCCTTGGTGCAAATCGAGAATTTCGTCCACCTGGGGCGCCTCGGCACCGACTTCAATCACCAGGACCTGCTCAACAAGTGCCAGAACATCTTCACCCCAGCCCAGTCGCGCGCCGACGCCGCCATGGTCGCTGGCTGGTCGGTGCAGCAAGTCCATGTATTGCCGCACCTGCCGATGGTCGAGGACGAGCTCAAAGTCAAGCCGCTGAACCGCAAGTCGGTCTACACGCCGCCGACCGCCAAACTCATCTTCACCTCCATGCGCCTCGCGGAAAAAAATGGACTTGAGACTCTGCTCGATGCGGTGTCGCGCCTCTCGGGCTTTTATCTCTGGATCGCCGGCGATGGCGAGGACCGCCAGAAACTCGAAGCCGCCGCTCACGAACGCGGCGTCAAGCCGCGTGTGCGCTTCCTCGGCTGGCAGGACAACCTCGTTCCCTATCTCAGCGTCTGCGACGTCTTTGTCTATCCGGCGAAGCAGGACGATGTCGGCGACGCCGTCGTCGAAGCCTGGGCGGCGCGCGCCCCCGTGATCGCCGCCGACAGCTTGGGGCCCGGCTTGTTAATCAAGCACAACGAGAACGGCCTGCTGGTGCCGGTCGGCGACGCGGTCAACCTCGCCGAGGCCATCAAGTGGATGACCACCGATCCGGCGCTGGTGGAACGCTTGCGCGCCGCCGGCGAGAAAGCCTTCCGCGAGACCTTCGCCATGGACAAGGTCGCGCCTCAGTACTTGGCTCTGCTCAAACGCCTGACTTCCAAGGCGGCGTAGACTCATGTGCGGCCTCGCCGGCGTGATGAAGCGGAACCCGGCGCCGCCGGACGTCCTCGACCGTCTCACCCTTGCCCTTCACCATCGCGGCCCCGACGGACAAGGCCGCTATGTCCAGGACGGCGTAGCACTCGTACACACACGGCTCTCGATCGTCGACGTCGCCGGCGGCGCCCAGCCGCTGATCGCGCCCGACGGCGTGGTCCTGGTCGCCAACGGCGAGATCTACAACGATCCCGAACTCCGCCGCGCGCTCGGCGTTCAATTTGCGACCGGTTCCGACTGCGAAAGTGCGCTCCACCTCTATCGCCGCGACGGCGAGGGCTTCGCTGCCCGCTTGCGCGGCATGTATGCGCTGGCGATTTATGACGCCGCAAAAAAGCGCCTTGTGCTCGCCCGCGATCCTTTCGGTATCAAGCCGCTGTACTACGCCGAGATAGCGGATGGCTTTGCCTTTGCCTCCGAGCCCCAGGCCCTGATCGCAGCGGGGCTGGTCGCACCGCGTCTCGACGGCAGTGCGCGCGACGAACTCCTCGCCTTCAACTTCACCTGCGGTGAGGCCACACCCTTCGCCGGCATCCGCCGCGTCGCCGCCGGCGAAACCCTGATTGTCGAAAACGGCAAGATCGTCCGCCGCCTGGTTCATGCAGCGCCGCCCGCAGCGCCCGAAACCCCACGCTCCGATGCCGATGCGCTCAAAGCCCTCGGCGCAGTCTGGCAGGAAACCGTCTTCGCCCATCAGCGCGCCGATGTGCCTTACGGCATGTTCCTCTCAGGCGGAATCGATTCCGCTGCCGTGCTCGCGATGATGGCGCGCCTCAACGACAAACCCGTGCTGGCCTTCACCGCGGCGTTCCCGGGAACCGCAGCGCATGACGAGCGTACCGGCGCGCGCGCAGCGGCGAATGCCGCCGGCGCGCGTCACGTGGAGATCGAAGTGACCGCGAAAGACTTCTGGACCGACCTCCCCGCCATCGCCGCCGCACTGGACGACCCCACCCTCGATTACGCCGCTGTCCCCACTTACCTGCTGGCAAAAGCCGCCGCGCCCGAGGTCAAAGTCGTGCTGACGGGCGAGGGCGGTGACGAACTGTTCGCAGGCTACGGCCGCACCCGCGCCGCCTTGCGTCCCTGGCCCTTGCGCAAGCGCCCGTGGCGGCGCCATCACCTGGCGGCGTTCAAGGGACTGCGGACGACACCATCCCAATGGCGCGACGGCATGAACCAGATCGAATCCGCCGCCGCGCAACGCCACGGCCCAGGCTTACGCGCGCTGCAAGCCGCCGACTGCGCCGCCTGGCTGCCCAACGATCTGCTGCTGAAAGTCGACCGCTGTTTGATGGCCCACGGCGTCGAAGGGCGCGTACCCTTCCTCGATCCGCACATGGCGGCCTTTGCTTTCCCGCTGCCGGACCGGCAGAAAATCCGCAGCGGTCGGGGCAAGTGGCTGCTGCGCCGCTGGCTGGCCGACAATTTCCCGGCCGCCGATGCCTTCGCGGCTAAACGCGGTTTCACCGTGCCGGTGGCGGAATGGATCGCGGCGGAAGGCCGGCGCCTCGGCCCCCTGGTCGCGCGGCAAGCCGGCATCGCTGAACTGTGCCTGCCGGGCAGCGTCGAGGCCCTGTTTGCCGCCGTCGATTCCCGCAATGGCGGCGCTGCCTGGTCGCTGTTGTTCTATGCATTGTGGCATCAACGCCATATCATCGGACATTCCAACGGCGGCGACGTTTTCTCGGTACTCGTGGAGCGGATTTGACATTCGCTCCCCACCCGGCCGCAGAACTGCGAAGCGAATGTCAAATCCAAAGCTCCACGGGATACTAATATTTGGAGTGGTCCTTTGATTCTAACATTCGCAAGATTGCGCCACGAACCGGTATGCGAATGTTAGAATCGGACCACTCCCTCATGACCTTCGACCTCATCATTCACGGCGGCACGCTCTTCACCCCCGGCGGCGAGATCTCCGCCGACGTTGGCGTGAAGAACGGCAAGATCACCGCCATCGGCAAGCTCGACCCCGGCCAGGCCGCCACGGCGTATGATGCCAAGAACCTCATGGTTCTTCCGGGCCTGATCGACGAACAGGTCCACTTCCGCGAACCCGGCCCCACGCACAAGGAAGATCTGGAAAGCGGCACACGCGGCGCTGTGCTCGGCGGCATCGTCGCCGTGTTCGAAATGCCCAACACCGACCCGCCGACGACCAACGCGCCGGCCATCGCCGACAAGATCAAGCGCGCCACCGGGCGCTGCTGGAGCGACTTTGCGTTTTATGTCGGCGCCTCGCCGGAAAATGCCGATGAACTGGGCACGCTCGAACGCCTGCCCGGCTGCTGCGGCATCAAGATGTTCATGGGCTCATCCACGGGCACGCTCTTGGTCGCCGATGATGAGAACGTCGCGCGCGTGCTGCGCTCGGGCAACCGCCGTGTCACGGTGCACAGCGAAGACGATTTCCGCCTGCAGGAACGCGCCGCGCTGGTTTCTGCCGGCGCCGACGTCTCCATGCACCCCGAGTGGCGCGACGTTGAAACCGCCGTGCGCTCGACCCAGCGCCTGCTCGCTCTCGCACACCAACACCACCGCCGCGTCCACGTGCTGCACGTCACAACCGCGGAAGAAATGGCGCTGCTGGCCCAACACAAGGACATCGCCACGGTCGAGGTCCTGCCGCAGCATCTCACCCTGGCCGCCCCCGAGTGCTACCAGAAGCTCGGCACTCTGGCGCAAATGAACCCGCCGATTCGCGAAGCGCGCCACCGTGATGCGCTGTGGGCTGCGATCAACGACGGTGTTGTCGACTGCATCGGCTCCGACCATGCGCCGCACACGCTCGAAGAAAAGGCCAAGCCCTATCCGCGCAGCCCCTCAGGCCTGCCCGGCGTGCAGACCACCGTACCCCTGATGCTCAACCACGTTGCCGAGGGCCGCCTGACCTTGGCCCGGCTGGTCGACCTGATGAACGCCGGCCCCGCGCGCATTTTCGGGATCGCGGGCAAGGGGCGCATGGCGCTGGGCTACGACGGCGACTTCACCGTCGTCGATCTCAAGGCCAAGCGCACCATCACCAACGACTGGATCGCCAGCCGCACCGGCTGGACGGCCTTCGACGGCATGAAGGTCACGGGCTGGCCAAAGGCAACCATCATCCGCGGCAACATCGTCATGCGCGACGATCAGCTCCTCGGCAAAGCCATCGGCGCGCCGGTGCACTTCCAGGAAACGCTGTAGCTTTATTTCCCGGCCAGCTGCTTCTCGAGAATCTTCCGCATGGTGAAGCCGATCTCGGATTCCTGCAGGGAGCGCGAGACATTGCTGCGTGAGGAATAGAGCGCCTTGAGATAGGCCTTGTCGAAATCCGACAGTGCGGTGGTCTTGAGGGCCTGCCGGCAATCCCCCAGCGCGTTGGTAATGCTCGGCACTTGCTGGCACCTGTCGAAGGACTGCGTGCGCGCCAACGCCGCCATGGCGATGTAATCGGCGATGGCGCCGACCTCCAAGCCCTCGACCTTTTTGAGATCCACGACAACGGTGACCATCGCGAACGAACTCGTCAGGCCGGAGTCGAGGTGGCTGCCCGGAACGATGAACACCGGCACGTAGAATCCATCGTAAGAGTCGAGGCGCCATGCGCCGCGGCTGCCGCGTGTGCCCGTGGCGTACCAGGCCTGGATGGGATAGCTGACGGTGGCGATCTTCCCCAGCAGCGACGGATAGTGCACGCCGAGAAGCACCGGCGTGTTTGCCTTGATGTCGTCGACATAGGCCTGCGGATCAAGGGTGAAGACGACATTGAGGTTGGGCTCGCAGGGGGCTTCCGCCGTCCCGGGTGCTCCGATCTCAGCGGCAACTTCCTTGAGGCGCTTGGTGATAAAGGCGTTGTAGCCAGGCGCCAGCCCCTGGGTTTTTATGCAGAACGGCGCTTCCCAGCGCGATATCTGATCGAGAAAGGAGGACGGTGCTGTGTAGCTACGCACGAAATTGCGGATGCGCAGGAACTCCCTGATCATCTTGCCGGTGACGAGAAGTTCCTCGGGCGGCGTTGATGCAGGCGGCGCCAAGCGTGGCGCGCTGGCGCCCGCGGGTGCAGCGGGGGTCGCCGCGGCAACCTGCGCTTCAGCCGGCAACGCGCCTTGCTCGGCCACACGCACCGCAACTGTGGAACGCGCCGTTTGCCTACGCGCAGCGGCCGTCGACTTTTGAGCCGGCGCGACAATGCGCACAGCCGGCGGTTCCGGCTTGGCAACCGACGAGGCCACGGCTACAGGCGCCGGCCGGGCTGGAGTATCGGTGACGGGAAAATACTCCGGCTGCGGCGTCGCTGCGGCCGCCGAGGGTCTCAAGAGCCCCGACGCCATGGGCAGCAATACGGTGCCCGCCACGATCACCGTCAGCAGAACGAGCTTTGCGGGACTCAAGCGGAGAACCTTCGCGTTTTCCATGATTCTCTCCATGCGATGCTTGAGGTTTGCCCCGCCGACGCCCGACGCGCAGGCCAAGGGAACACCAATGCAGAACCGGCAGACTTCAAGAAGACTGTCGGCATAAACGATAGGATTGCTGCAAGTGGCGAGCACACTTTCATCGCAGGCGCGTTCCCGCTCGACCACCAGGCGTGTGCCGATCCACCAGACGAGGGGATGGAACCAGAACACCACTTGCGCGAACATGTGGAGGGCCGCCGTCAAATTGTCGCGCCGGCGCCAATGGCAAAGTTCATGCGCGATCACGAGGGCGAGCTGCGCAGGTGAAAGCTGGGCGACAATGCCTTCTGGCAGCAGCAAAACCGGGCGGAAGATGCCGGCAAGTCCCGGCTCGACCAGGGACCGGCTGTATCGCACCGGGATCGGCGCATCAATGGGTGCGGCGGTTGATGTGCTGCGCACCGCCCAGAGCCGCAGCCATTGAATCAACCAGCGGCCAAGCAGAAAGGCGCTCCCCGCGAGCCAGATGACGATGAGCACGGTACCCGGGCCGGGGCCGGAAAGATCTTCTGCGAAGTTCATCGATGTCGGCGCGGCCGGAAGAGTCATGTCGCCGCCGATGGTCGGCGCCGAGATAGCACCAGGCGTGACACCCGGCGCAGACCAAGATAGATCGAGCGCCACCACGGGTGCGGTTTCCCAGCGCAACGCTTCGCCAGCGGCGGAGATCAGCGAAAACGGAATCAGGAATTTCACCGAGGCCGCGAACCACAACCCATATCGCACAGCAGCCCGGTTGTTCGCGAAATAGAGCGCGACCAGTGCGATAAAACCCGCGAACACTGTCGACTCGATCAGGTGTTCGGCAATGGGAGTGATCATTTGGTTTTCCCCTTTCGTTCGAACCTCGCGAGGACTTCTTCAGCTTCGGCAATATCTTCCCTGGCGAGTTTTCCGGACTCGATCATGTGGGCCATGAGAAGGCTGGGCCCTCCGCCAAAGAGATTGAGCAGTTCGTCGATCAGCCGCCCGCGCGCGGCATGAGGCGAGAGCACCGCTTCAAAGATGTGTGCGTTGCTGATCTTTTTGGCGCGGCGCAGGGCTTTCTTCGTTTCCAGCCGGTAAACCGTGGTTTGCACGGTGGTATAGGCCGGCCGGCGCGCGAGCGGGAACGATTCCTGGATCTCACGGACCGAACACGCCCCGTGCTTCCACACCGCCTCCATGATGCGCAGCTCAAGAGCCGTCAGCTTGGGAGCAGCCATGATAAGTTCCCCGTCGTTCCTACTATAACTATAGTAGAAACTACTACCGGGGAAAAAGGCAAGAGCGTTGTTGTGCGCGGGGCCTTTGCCGCGCTCAATCCGCTTTTGGCGGTGCGGCAAATCAACGGAAAAATATCAGGAAATGACACGGAGAAAATCTATCGTACGCCACCGCTAAGTAATTGATTTACTTAAATTGCCACACGTCCGGTGCGACAATCGTGCCAAACTTTTATTTGTCGCACCGAGAGAAAATCGAGGAATATCAATGAAGGTACTACCCCATCCAGAATGCTAGCAGCTTAGACCACGCTGGCCCTTTGACATCGCGAGGCGTTGAATGCTCATGCGAAAATGTTTCTCAGCCATTTTGTCTGGCAGCGTCATGTTGATGCTGTCGAATGCGGTAAATGGTGAGGAATTCGGCACAGCATGCAAGGAAAGCCCTAAGCTTATAGGCGAATGTTTCACTATACGGGGGCGACTTATCTTTGCGATGGGTGGATGGCAGTTGCGGATCTGGCCGGTCAGAACCAAGCGAGTGCTTGCGGTTGTCGATCCTAACGGCGTGTGGGACGACACCACGTATCAAGATAACGGCGCCCCTTATTTAACGCCTGAAGTCGATGCGGCTTTGAAAGTTGATGAAACAATGGTTTTTGCAGATTACACACTTTGTCCGCTTACGGCGGATGTGCCAGGAGAAATGCGCCACGTGTGTATGGTGAGCGCAAAAAATATTGTCGCTCGACCATTCTAGCGCCGCGCGATAGTCGTCCGGAAAATCGAAATAGTGTTTGTCACCTTAGCCGCTAAGTATTCCGCTCACTTATCGGCCTTCGCGAAATGCGCCATCTGGCCGTCGTGGGCTTTTTTGAAAGCAGGCCGCGCGCAAACGCGGTCGACGTAGGGCTTCACTGCCGGAAAATCACCGGCGGTTAAAACCTTCGGGAGGCGCAGCACGTCGGCCATCAGAAGGTCGGCAACGGTGAACCGCCCCGCGGCAAGCCACTCACGCTCCGCCAGCACGGCGTTCAGGTGTTTCAATCGCTGGAGCACCCAGTCTTCGAGTGGGTTGTCCTTCTCCTGGGACAGGCCAATGAACCACCACGGCACCGTCACCATCTCGATGGAATTGAGCGCGGCAATCGTCCACTCGAGCGTCTCTGCCTCGCCCTTCGGATCGCGCGGCATCAACTTCTCGCTTTTTTTGGCGAGATGCAAAAGACAGGCGCCGCTTTCGAACACGTTGATGCCGTTGTCTTCTAAGAACGGAATTTGGCCGAAAGGCTGACGCGCGAAGTGCTCCGGGCCGCGGTTATGGAAGGGGACCGATTTGACGTCATACGCTAAGCCGGCTTCTTCGCAGGCCCAGCGCAGTCTGAGATCGCGCACATAACCGCGCGGCCCCGATTTGCCTCCGGGTACCCAATCGTAGGTCCAGATCGTCAGGGCCCCGGTCATGTGGACCTGAGCTACAGCGCGTTCAGATAGGCGACCACGTCCGCGAGTTCAGCGGCGGTCGGCGAGGTCTGCTTGCCGGCCTTCTTGGTGCTCATCTCCCACATCGCCTTGGCCGCGTCGCTCAAGGTCTTGGTGCGGCCGTCGTGGAAATAGGGGGCCGTCTGCGACACGGCCCACAGCGAGGCGACCTTGAACTTGCCGCCGGTCTCGATGTCTTCCGGATCGGCTTTGTCGAAACTGCCGGGCACATGGCAGGCGCCGCAAGCGCCGGCACCGGTGAACAGCGCGAAACCGCGCTTGACGGCGGCGGGTGCTGCGTCGGCCGGCACGCCGTTCTCATCGACCTGCTTCGGCTGCGGCGGCAGCGAGCGCACATATGCAGCCAACGCACCCAGGGTTTCCGGCGAGGGCTCGGCGCCCTTCATGCGGTTGACGATGATGCCGCGGATGTTGGTTTCCAGCATCGGCACGGTGCCGGCCCAGGAATAAACCGAACGGCGGCCCGCGGCCCACAGCGTCGGGGTGCTGCGGCCCATGGGGTCGCCATCGGCGACGACGTTGGTGCCGATGTAGGTCTTGTTGTCGGTATGGCCATTCTTGGGATGACAGGTCGCGCAAGCGAACTTGCTGTCGGCGGACAGCGAAGTGTCGGAAAACAGCGCGCGGCCTTTTTCGATCAATGCCTGATCGGCGCCAGCGGCCGGCATGGCGGCAGCGGTCGCAATGGCGAGGAGGGCGGCCTTAAGACGAAGTGACATGACGTGTCCCTAAATTGTGTGCACTGCACGTGGTCAGATGTGCGGCGTACAGCCTTGCCCGCACCTTCTGCAACCGCAGATGTTTACCAGATCAGACTCCAATCGTCCCCGCATTTTTGGGAGATGGAACTTAGCGTTACGCGCGTGCAGCACGTATTAAATGGCGACGGAAATGTGGTATTTCTTGGCTCCCTTACACTCCAGTCGGCGCCTTGAACACCCCATCCCCTTCGCAAAGCCTGTTCCGTCAGGCGCTTTTCGCCTATCGCATGGGCGACCTGAAAGCTGCTGCCGCATATTGTGAGCAGACAGCCCTGGCCGATCCGCGTCATTTCGACGCCCACCATCTGGGCGGGATCATCGCCTCGCAGGCCAACGATCACGCGCGCGGGATCAAGCTGCTGTCGGAGTCTCTGGCCCTGGCGCCGAACACCCGTGCCCGCGCCGACGCCCTGGCCAACCGGTCGATTTCATTCAAAGCGGCGGGCCGCTACGATGAAGCCTTGGCTGATGCTGATGCGGCCATCGCGCTCGATGCGCGCCAAGCTGATTTCTATTTCCACCGTGGCACTGCGTTGCGCTACCTCGGCCGGCCCGCCGAAGCGGCCGCCGCCTATGACCAAACCTTGGCGCTCAACCCGCGCCACGTCGATGTGCTCTATGAGCGCGGCGTGCTGTTCCTCGAGCAGAAGCAGCCGGTGGAAGCCCTGGACCTTTTTAAACGCGCCATCGCGATTGAGCCGACCTATTGCTTTCCCCACAACGGCATGGGGCTGGCGCTCAATCATCTCGAGCGCCCCGCCGAGGCGCTGGCGGCCTTCGAGACCGCCATTCGCGCCGACCCCAAGTTTGCCTCCGCCTACGTCAACCGCGCGGTGTCGCTCAGCGAGTTCGGCCGCAAGGATGAAGCCTTGGCGACGCTGGACCGCGCCGTTGTCCTCGATCCCAATAACGCCAATGCTCATGGCAACCGCAGCACGTTGCTCGCGTCACTGGGACGAAAGGTCGAGGCCTTCGAAAGTCTGCAAAACGCGCTCGCGGCCAATCCCAACTTTCCTTTCGCCCATGGCCTGCGCCTACACTACAAGATGTACGTCTGCGACTGGAGGGACTACGAGTCCGATCTTGCCGACCTTCTCGCGCGTGTTGGGCGCGGTGAACGCGCCTCGCAGCCTTCGCCGCTCTTGGGCGTGACCGACGACCCCATGCTCCAGCGCAAAGCCGCCGAGCTTTGGATGAGTCTCAACCATCCGGAAAACCCTGTGCTCGGGTCCCTGCGCCCATATCCGCGCCATGACCGTATCCGCATCGGCTACTACTCCGCCGACTTTCACGCTCATGCCACCGCCCATCTCATGGCGGAGCTCTTTGAGCTGCACGACCGCGATGAATTTGAGATCACCGCCTTCTCATTCGGGCCCCAGACCGGCGATGCGACGCAGCAGCGGCTGAAGGCCAGTGCCGAACATTTCATCGACGTGCGCGGCCTCAGCGACCGCGAGGTCGCCGCCCTCTCGCGTGAACGCGAGATCGACATCGCCGTCGACGTGAAGGGCCTCACCGAAGGCTACCGCTCCGGGATTTTCGCGCACCGCGCCGCACCCGTGCAGGCGCTCTATCTTGCCTATCCCGGCACCATGGCCGCGCCCTACTACGACTACAACATCGCCGACGCCACCATCGTGCCGGAAGAGCACTTCCCGCACTTCAGCGAAAAGATCATCCAGCTTCCGCACAGCTATCAGGTCAACGACCGCAAACGCAAAGCCTCGGCCCGCGTGCCCAGCAAAGCTGAACTCGGCCTGCCGGAGAAGGGATTTGTCTTCTGCAGCTTCAATAACAACTTCAAGATCACGCCGCCGGTCTTCGACGTTTGGATGCGGACCTTAAAAGCCGTGCCGGACAGTGTGTTGTGGTTGATCGAGGACAATGAACTGGCGGCAAGAAACCTGCGGCGCGAAGCGATGGCACGCGGTGTCGATCCGGCGCGTCTGGTGTTCTGCGGCCGGGTCTCGCCCGCCGACCACCTCGCGCGCCATGCGGGCGCCGACCTCTTCCTGGACACTTTCCCCTGCAACGCCCACACCACCGCCAGCGACGCCCTGTGGATGGGCGTTCCGGTCCTGACCTGCATGGGCCAAAGCTTCGTGTCGCGGGTGGCGGCGAGCTTGCTGAAAGCCGTCAATCTCCCCGAGTTGATCGTCACAGACATGGACTCCTACGAACGCCTCGCAATTTCATTGGGCAAGAACCCAGCACGCGTTCAGGCGATGAAGGAAAAACTCACCCGCGAGCGCACGACAGTCCCACTATTCAACACGCCTCTCTTCACGAAAAACCTCGAAGCCGCCTACCAGCGGATGTACGCCGACAGCCGCGATGTCTGATTCCGACCTGTTCTTTCAGGAAGGCCTGGCCTTCCACCGCCAAGGCGATCTCACCCGCGCCGGTGAGTTCTATGCCCGTGCCCTGTCCGCAACCCCCCAACATTTCGACGCCTTGCACCTCTCCGGCGTCATCGCCATTCAAACCAAAGACTACCCGCGCGCCGTCGCACTTATCAGCCAAGCCATCGCGCTCGGGCCCGACAACCCGCTCTACCTGCCGGCCTACAGCAATCGCGCCAGCGCGTACCGGCGCATGGGGCGGCATGATTTGGCGCTGGCCGACTTCGACCGGGTTGTCGCGAGGGGGCCTGCGAGCGCCGAAGTGGCGTTTAACCGCGCGAATGCGCTGTTCGATCTGCAGCGCTACAGCGAGGCGGCCGATGGCTATGCGCGCGCTGCCGCGCTCAATCCGTCGGACGCCGACATCCACAATAGCCTGGGCATCGCGCTCAGTCTTTTGAGCCGCCCTGAGGAAGCTATTGCCGCTTACCAGGCGGCGATTCGAGTCCGCCCGGACCACGGCGCAGCGTACAACAATCTAGGTTTGATGCTCTCGCAGCTGAAACGCCCGGAGGAAGCCCTGGCCAGCTACGCGAAGGCGTTAGAATTAGCGCCGAAATATGCCGACGCCTTGTACAACCGCGCCACGACGCTGCTGTCCCTGGGGCGTCACGCGGATGCAGTCGTCGACTTTGACCGGCTTATGGCGGTCAATCCCTTCTATCCCTTTGCCGCCGGCGCGCGCCTACACGCAAAGATGTACATCTGCGATTGGCGCAACGTCGATGCCGAGATCGCCGCTCTGGCCGCGGCAGTAGCGGAGAAAAAGCCGATGACGCCCTCGTGGCTTTTCTCGGCACTCGTAGATTCACCAGCACTTCAATACCAGGCCGCAGAGACTTGGACGCGCGCGCGTCATCCGCTCAACCCCGCGCTCGGTCACATGGCGAACTGCCCGCAGGGTGATAAAATCCGTATCGGCTACTACTCGACCGATTTTTACAGCCATGCCACGGCATTTGTACTGGCTGAATTCTTCGAGCTGCATGACCGTCGCCGCTTCGAGATCATCGCGTTCGACTTTGGTCCCGGCATCAAAGACCCCGTCCAGGAGCGTCTCGCCAAAGCCTTCGACCGCTTCATTGACGTGCGCGCGTTGTCTGACGGCGATATCGCCGCCTTGTCCCGGACGCTAGGGATCGACATCGCGGTGGATCTCAAGGGTTACACCACCGGCTATCGTGCCGGAATTTTCGCGCACCGGGCCTCGCATATTCAAGTGAACTACATGGGAACGGCCGGCACGCTCGGCTCACCGGAGATCGACTACATTGTCGCGGACAAGACCGTGATCCCGCCGGCGTCCTTTCCCCATTTTGCCGAGAAGGTCGTTCACCTTCCGCACTGCTACTACATCAACGACCGCAAGCGGCCGCTGGCGCCAACCACGCCGGACCGCGAGGCTTTGGGATTGCCCGAGAAAGGCTTTGTGTTCTGCTGCTTCAACAACAACTTCAAGATCACGCCGGTTGTTTTTGACAGCTGGATGAGGATCCTAAAGCGCGTCCCCGACAGTGTGTTGTGGCTGTTCGAAGACAATCAGGCTGCTGCGGAAAACCTGCGCCGGGAAGCGGCGGCGCGTGGCGTAGCACCCTCGCGGCTGGTCTTCGCCAAACGCATTCCGCCGGGCGAGCACTTGGCGCGCCACCGTGCCGCCGACTTATTGCTCGATACGTTGCCTTACAACGCGCACACCACCGCAATCGACGCGCTATGGATGGGCGTTCCCGTGATTACGCGCCCCGGTCATAGCTTCGCAGCCCGTGTTGCGGCAAGTCTTTTGCAGGCGCTCGAAGTCCCCGAGCTGATCGTCACGACGGAACAGGCTTATGAAGACCTTGCGGTCGGGATCGCCAACGATCCCGACCGCCTTACTGCGTTGAAGTCAAAGATCTTGAGTCACTGCGCGACCGCGCCCCTGTTTGATACGGCCCGCTTCACGCGCGGCATGGAGGCGGCATTTCTCAAGATGTATGAGCGCCGGCGCGCTGGGCTGGCACCGGATCACATCACCGTTGTGGATGATTAGTGGGTCGTTGCGGGAACTGAGGGGATCACAAGCTGAGCGGCCAGCGCGTCGGCGCGCGTGCCGTGGGTCAGCGCCTGCTTGGCACATTCCAGGGCATTTTCCTCGTCGCCGTCGGCGTAAAAGCGCGCGGCTTCGTGATGCAGCGCCGCCGCCATTTCATGACAGCGCGCGGCCTTTTCGTGCTGCTCCACGGGTGTCGAGGCTTTCGCAGGCGCGGCGTTCGGAGCCTGGACGTTGGTGGGCGCAGGGGCGGACTCGGACATTCCGATCTCCAGTGAGATGGATCGTGGACGCAAGCAAAGGGGGATACGCCGCCTAAAACGTTCCCTGCACGCGAAAGTTCCGTGACAGTTCGGCGCAGGGCTGTGCCCGCTCCTAACGGCTCTCTTTATCGCCGCCGATGACGCCGAAGGACTTGGACGTCGCCCCCGACGCTGCCGTTGCGAAGCCATCCGCCATCAGGCCGCGCCGCAAAATCTCGCGGATGGCCGATGCCCGGCCGGGCATACGTTTTGCGAAGCGGAAATTGTCGAGTGCGGTCAGCTCGTCGATGGACAGCATGACTTGAAGGCGGGTCAGGCGCTTTTCCGCGGCCTTTTTCCTGCCTGGAGAGAGTGTTTTGGTCGCCATGTGGTTGTGGTGGTGAAGTTGCCCCAAAAGGTGTCCAACAATCCCGATTTAGTTTTATGAGTAAGTGAAGTTAATAACTCAAAATATGTATTTTGATACAAACGGAGTATGTGCAGCAAAAGTGCGAACGCCTACACTGGCTAATTGGTTCCCAGTAGCGCTTGCAACTCATGGGATTTAAGGAGAAACCGCCGGTAGAAATGATAGAATTTCTGCATGCATAACGCCTTAGCGACCACTCCTATGTCTGTGCAGATTGTCGATGTGACGTGTCCAACCTGTCGCCATTTCGGCTCCGCCCGATGGGTGACTGACCCCAAAGCCTCTTACCCCCGGAAACTAGTCGCTCTGACCGCCGGATTTTGCAGCGTCGATCGCGGCGACGGTCGGGAGGCAGAAGTCCAATGCATGCGCTGCAATAACACGCATGTTTCCGGCGCCGAGGCACGGTCCGCGCCCTGGAACAAAAATCACGCCAACTCAAATACTTAGCCGGCTTCCGGCATTTTAAGTACTTGTTCACGCGCGCTAGGTAAATTTTGCCGGGAAGCCAATTCTGGGTGAGAACGGGAAACTATGGCCCGCGTTAAAGAAGACTATCGCAGCCTCACGGGGCCGCAGAAAGCCGCCATCATGATGATGTCTTTGGGCCAGGATCAGGCCACCAAGATGCTGACGCTGATGGAAGACGACGAGATCAAGGAACTCTCCCAGACCATGGCGAACCTGGGCACGGTTGGCTCCAACCTGGTCGAGCGCCTCTTCGTCGATTTCGCCGATGCGATCTCCAATACCGGCTCGCTCGTTGGCTCCTATGCCACCACGGAACGTTTGCTGCTGAAAGGTCTCGATAAGGACCGCGCGCTGGCAATCATGGAAGAAATCCGCGGCCCCGCGGGTCGCACCATGTGGGACAAGCTCGGCAACGTGCATGAGCAGGTCCTTGCGAACTACCTGAAGAACGAGTACCCGCAGACCGTCGCCGTCGTGCTGTCCAAGATCAAGGCCGACCATACCTCTCGTGTCCTCGCCCTGCTGCCGGAAGGCTTCGCGATGGAAGTGGTCATGCGCATGCTGCACATGGAGTCGGTGCAGAAGGACGTGCTGGAAAGCATCGAAAAGACCCTGCGCAATGAATTCATGTCGAACCTGGCCAAGACCGCCCGTGTCGACAGCCACGAATTGATGGCGGAGATCTTCAACAACCTGGACCGCAACACCGAGGCGCGCTTCCTGACCGCACTCGAAGAGCGCAACCGCGAGTCCGCCGAGAAGATCCGCGCCCTGATGTTCACCTTCGAAGACCTTACCCGCCTCGATCCGGCCGGTGCCCAGACCCTGCTGCGCCACGTCGAGAAGGACAAGCTGGCCCTCGCCCTCAAGGGTGCGTCCGACGCGATCAAGGAACTGTTCACCGCCAACATGTCGGCCCGTGCGGCCAAGATGCTCAAGGAAGACATGGACGGCCTCGGCCCCGTGCGCCTGAAGGACGTCGAGGACGCGCAGAACACCATCGTCACGCTGGCGAAGGAACTGTCGAACTCGGGCCAGATCACCATCGCCGAAGGTAAAGAAGAAGGCGAGATGGTCTACTAATTCGTACTTTGTACGAAATAAGCTGGGTACGAATTAATCTCCATACGGCTGAATTTTCGGGATGCGCGAAGAGTCATGGAACCTTCGCGTGTTTCTATCCGTTTCGGTTAGCGTCCCCCAATCCGACCTATAACCGGAGAAAAATTCATGCCCACAGCCACTGGACACACCACAGCCATTCGCGCCTCGAAGGTCAAAGGAACGAGCGTTTACAGCTCAACGGGCGACAAGATTGGCCACGTCGAGGACGTGATCCTCGACAAGCAGTCCGACACGATCCTTTTTGCTGCCTTGGGCTTCGGAGGCGTCCTAGGCATGGGCGAAAAGTACGCGCCGGTGCCGTGGTCGGTGCTCGACTACAGCGAGGACAAAGGCGGCTACGTTGTCCCGATGACCGAGGACGAAATCAAGAACGCGCCGGCCTACGATCTGAAAGACCTGACGCGCGACGACGCCAACATGGGTTTGGTCCGTGAACGGGCCTATGCCTATTACAAAGTGCCGCGCGACATTCACTAAGTCCGGTCCGCACTTCCGTTAGAAAAAGCCCGGCCTGAGCGCCGGGCTTTTTCAATCCAGCCATGCATCTTCGCCGGGTCTCGCCCCTATGGCGCAAGCCCGCTCGGCGCCTTAAATTGCCGGGCAGGAGAATGCACATGATTGAAAAAAGACCTTTCGACACACTGGGCGGCGCCGACCACGGTTGGCTCAAGGCCAAACACCATTTTGCCTTCGCAGAGTATTTCGATCCGGCACGTGTCCATTTTGGCGCGCTCCGCGTCTGGAATGACGACGAGATCGCCCCCGAGTCGGGCTTTCCGCCCCATCCCCATGCCAACATGGAGATCATCACCTATGTGCGCAAAGGAGCGATCACGCACCAGGATAGCTTGGGTAACAAGGGCCGCACGGGGGCCGGTGACGTCCAGGTGATGAGTGCCGGGACCGGGATTCGTCATGCCGAATACAATCTGGAAAAAGAGACGACCACGCTGTTCCAGATCTGGATCGTGCCGACGAAGGACGGAGGCGCGCCGTCTTGGGGCGCGAAGCCTTTCCCGAAAGACGACCGCTCCGGCAAGTTCGTCACCTTGGCAAGCGGCTTTCCGGAAGACACGGACGCGCTGCAGATCCGCACCGACGCGCGGGTGCTGGGTGCGACGCTGAAGGCCGGTGACGTGATTGACTATCCGCTGGGTGCGGCACGCAAGGGCTATCTGGTGCCGGCAGCGGGCGCAGTGGAGGTCAACGGCGTGCGCATCGACGCGCGCGACGGTGCTGCGATTTCAAACGAAGCCTCGCTGAAGATCAAGGCGCTGGAAGACGCTGAAGTGGTGATGGTGGACGCGGCGTAAGGCCGCGTCTGCTACTGCCCGCAACCGCCAACGATGTAAGTTGGATTGCCCGTGAAGAAGACGTCGGTGTAGCCGTTCTGCGGCACAGCGTCGCCGAGCGGATGGTAGTTGCACACCAGCGCCCAGAGGGGGCGCGAGCCGTCGAGAATTCCGGTACTGCTTTGCGGGTTGCCGCGCTGGCTTTCGTCGAAGGCCATGCTCAACCATCCGGAAATCCGTTCTGGATTTTCACCGAGCAACGTCGCTACCGCGGTCACCCGCGCCCGATCATCTCTGTTTTTCGTATCCTGCGATCCATCCGACGGCGGATTCTCGTAAGTCATCCGCAACAGCGGCGTGTTGTCCTTGTCCAGCGTCAGCTCGACGAGGTAGCTCGCGCAGGTCGTCGGAAAATAATCTTCCTTGGACCATGCGCATCCGAGCAAGGCCGCGATGCGCGGCTTGAGGGCCGTGACCGAATAGGCGCCGAGGATGAACGTGAAGCCGGCGAGGTCCGGCAATTCGATGACGGGATTGAACGGTAGTTCATCAGGCGCCTGCGCGCGCGCAGGCGTCGTCAGGCAAAAGAAGCCTGCGGCGACGAGCAAGAGGCGCAACCATGCCAGCATGTCGCCATACTAGCTGAAGATCCTAGAATCCGTAATATCCAGGGGCGCGATTGCTTTGAGTCTGCGCGGTGCGCGCGGCCTTGAAGCAACGCGCGAATTCCTCAAGGTAGATGACGGCGTTGAGTGAGCTCAGGGGCACCCAGGTGGCCAGGTACCAGGTTGGCAATGGGTCTTGGCGCCAGCGCAGTGAAAAGTCGGCGGTTTCCTCACCAAAGCCGAAGAGTGCGGCGAACTGGCCGCCGTGGGTGATGATGAGGATCACCAGCAGGGCCAGCGGAATGGCGGTCAGGTAGTCATGCACACGCTGTTCCGAAGCCACGATCTCGCGCCGGGCGTCGGCGTAGTGAACATCAAGGCCGGTGGTGAGCTCATGGGCGAGGTAGGCGGCGATCGTCACGCCCAGGATCAAGGCGTTCACCTCGAGAAATAACGCCGCCAGGACCGCCAGGCCGGCCTGGGATATCAGAAGCAGGTGCAGCCCCGACTCGCGCCAGCCCGAGGTGGTTTCGATGTGCGTCTTACGGTGATGCCACCAGTCTAGAAAGCCGAAGATGAGCCACGCAGGCAGCAGCAGGCCTAATGCCAAAACGCCCGCGATCTGATGCAGGTCCTGGTCCATTTATTTCGAAGCGACCGTGTTGGAGTTGGTACCCGTCACCCGCCAGACCTTGTTGCCGACGTCATCAGCCACCAATAGCGCGCCTTGTTTATCAAGCGCGACGCCGACCGGCCGCCCTTGTGCCTCCTGCTTGGTGTTGAGGAAACCTGTCAGAACGTCCACAGGCTGGCCGCGGGGTCTGCCTTCCTCGAAGGGCACGAAGATCACGCGGAAGCCGCTCACCGGATTGCGGTTCCAGGAGCCGTGCTGGCCTATGAAAGCGCCATGGCCGAATGAAGCGGGCAGTACTTCGCTCGGGCGCGCAAAGGTCAGTCCGAGTGATGCTGTATGCGGGCCTAGGGCGTAATCGGGTTTGAGGGCCTTGGCCACCAGATCAGCCCGCTGCGGTTTGACGCGTTCGTCGACATGGTTGCCGTAGTAACTGTAGGGCCAGCCGTAGAAGCCGCCGTCCTTCACCGAGGTCATGTAGTCAGGCACCAGATCACTGCCGATCTCGTCGCGTTCGTTGACGGCGGTCCACAAGGCGCCGGTGATAGGCTCCCAATCCAGGCCGTTGGGGTTGCGCAGGCCCGAGGCAAAGAGGCGCTTCTCACCCGTCGCAATGTCGACTTCAAGAATAGCCGCGCGGTCCTCTTCCTCAGCCATGCCGTGCTCGGCGACGTTGCTGTTGGAGCCGACGGTTGCATAGAGGTGCGTGCCGTCCTGGCTAGCGATCAGGTTCTTGGTCCAATGGTGGTTGCGCGGTCCGCCGGGCAAGTCTGTGACTTTCACCGCGGGGACGGTGATCCGCGCCTGGCCTTCCTCATAGGGGAATTTGACGATCGCATCGGTGTTGGCGACATAGAAGGTGTTGCCGATGAGTGCCATGCCGAAGGGTGAGTTGAGGCCGCTGAGGAAGACGGTGCGCTGATCAACGGTGCCGTTGCCGTCCATGTCGCGCAATAACGTGATCTGATTGGCGTTCGGCGCGCCGGCGCCGGCGCGCTTCTGCATCATCGTCATGATCCAGCCGCGAATGCCCTTACCCTCCAGCGGACGATCGGGCGCGTTGCTTTCGGCGACAAGCACGTCGCCGTTGGGCAGCACATGCAGCCAGCGCGGATGTACAAGGCCCTCGGCGAAGGGCGCCACTTGCAGGCCCGGCGACGCGACGGGCTTGCCGCCGGTGGGCCAGCCGCTCGCCTTCGATATGTGCAGCGTCGGCAAGAGACTCGATTTGGGCGGCGGCAGCGCAGGATCGGGGCCGAAGCCAGCCGCGAGAGGAAGAGTCGCCGTGTCGCCGCACGCTGTCAGCATTGTGAGCGACACAGCAACAAACACGGATGTGAGAAGAGGCGCGCGCATGCTTCGCTCCATGGGGAATCTCATAAGAGTGCAACGTGCGCTACCGCACGGGGTTCCTTTTTCGCCCACTCGCTTTACGCGTGCGGCGGGTTGAAGGAACCTTCACGGAGAAAGGGACGTTTCCTCAGCATAGGCAAATCAGGAGATAGCCCCATGAAGTACGTCCCCGCGATTTTCATCGCCGCGGTTGTTGTAGCGGCCGGAATCGGAACGGCGCAG
>CANKHC010000034.1 GCA_947481595.1 Fidelibacterota bacterium | reverse complement strand
GAAAGTCGGCATCACCGGCATCGTGCTGACCCGTGTCGACGGCGATGCCCGCGGTGGCGCCGCACTCTCCATGCGGGCCATCACCGGCCGGCCCATTAAGCTCATCGGCGTCGGCGAAAAAGTCGACGCCCTCGATGTGTTCGACCCCAACCGCATCGCCGGCCGCATCCTCGGCATGGGTGACGTGGTCAGCCTGGTCGAGAAGGCCGTCGCCAACGTTGACCACGAGAAGGCCGAAAAGCTCGCGGCGCGCATGGCCGAGGGCAAATTCGACCTCAACGACATGCTGTCCCAACTGCAGCAGATTCAGCGCATGGGCGACATGAAGGGCCTACTCGGCATGATCCCCGGCTTGGGCAACGCGCTCAAGCAGGTCAAGGACTCGCAACTCGACCCCAAGCAGTTCAAGCGCCTAGAAGCGATCATCCAGTCAATGACGCCGAAAGAGCGCCGCGTGCCCGACGTGATCAAGGCTTCGCGCAAGCAGCGCATCGCCATCGGTTCAGGCACAACGGTTGCCGACGTGAACAAGCTGCTGAAACAGCATCAGCAGATGGAAACCATGATGAAGCGCATGAAGAAGATGGGCGGCATCGGCGCGCTGGCCGGCATGATGGGCGGCGCGGGCGGATTAGGCGGATTGATGGGTGGAATGGGCGGGGGCGGTGGACGCCCCGGTGGTCCGCCCTTCGGACGCAGATAAGTGAATTTGAGATAACCGATTTAACGAGACAAGTTTAACCAAGGAGAGAGATCAAGCATGTCGCTTAAAATCAGACTGTCGCGCGTCGGCGCGAAGGCTCAACCGTCCTACCGCCTCGTGGTCGCGGACTCGCGTTATCCGCGCGACGGCCGCTTCATCGAAAAAGTGGGCACCTACAATCCGCGCGTGCCGCACGATCACAAGGAACGCCTGGTCCTCAAGGAAGAGCGCATTCGTCATTGGATGGGCACCGGCGCTCTGCCGACGGACCGCGTGCAGCGTCTGCTCGCGAAGGTCGGTATCACCAAGTCGCCGGAACTGAACGCGCAGACCAAGAAGGACAAGCCGCGCGCCAAGACCCAAGAGCGTTTACGCGTTGCTGAAGAAGCCGCCAAGGCGGCGGCGGAAGCGGCGGCGAAAGCTGAGTAATGAAGCAGCCGCCGCGCGTCTGCCTCGGTGTCATTGTCGGCGCCAAGGGTTTGCGCGGCGAGGTGCGGATCAAAAGCTTCACGGAAGATCCCGCCGACGTTGCTGCTTACGGCCCGCTGAGTACCGCTGATGGACGCACGTTTACGCTGACCGTCACGGGGGCTGCAGCAGGTGCGGTGATCGCGAAGGTCAAAGGTGTGACCGATCGCAACGCCGCCGAGGCGCTGAAGGGACTGGAGCTCTTTGTCGAGCGCTCCGCCCTGCCGGCGGCGGAAGAAGGGGCTTACTACCACGCCGATCTGATCGGCCTGGCGGCGAGCCTAGCTACGGGCGAGGAACTCGGCACGGTCACCGCGGTCCACAATTTTGGCGGCGGCGACATAATCGAGGTGAAGAGCGGCGACGGACGGAGCGAGTTGATCCCCTTCACCGACGCGATCGTGGCGAAAGTGGATCTGGCGGCGGGTGTGGTCGTGGTCAATCCGCTGCCCGGTTTGTTCGATACCGAAAAGCACGACGAAGAGGATTGATAGGAGGATGAAGAGGCCAAAGGCCAGGAATGAGTGAGATGAACGGCACGCCGTTTCACGCCGTGGTGCTGACCTTGTTCCCGGAGATGTTTCCGGGACCCTTGGGCGCATCGCTGGCGGGCAAAGCTCTCCACGATAAAGTGTGGAGCTTAGAGACGGTGGACATCCGTGGGTTCGCAAGCGATAAGCACAAGACCGTCGATGACAGTCCCTTCGGGGGCGGTGCCGGTATGGTGATGCGAGCCGACGTTCTCGATGCCGCGATCACAGCTTCCAGGGCCCCAGGCACACCGCTGATCTATCTCACGCCGCGCGGCCGCATACTCGATCAGGCACGCGCGCGGGAACTGGCGGCGGGAAAAGGCGTGACACTGCTGTGCGGCCGCTACGAAGGCGTGGATCAGCGCCTTCTCGAGGAGCAAAAGGCGGAGGAAGTCAGCTTGGGCGACTTCATCCTCTCCGGCGGCGAAGCGGCGGCGATCGCGCTGCTCGATGCGGTGGTGAGGCTGCTGCCGGGCGTGGTCGGTAAGACCGCGTCGCTTGAGGACGAGAGTTTTGAGACGGGCCTGCTTGAGTATCCGCATTATACGCGGCCCGATGTGTGGAAAGGGCGCGAAGTGCCCGAAGTGCTGCGGTCCGGCCATCACGCCAAAGTGGCGGCATGGCGGAAAGCGCAGGCGGAAGAGATTACGCGCATGAGGCGCCCCGATCTGTGGGCGCGTTATGCGGAGACGAAACAGAAGAAAGAGTGAGTGAAAGGGACAACCATGGATACGATTCAGACTCTCGAGAAGAACTACGTGGCCGACCTGTTGGCCAAGCGCGCCGTTCCGGAATTCTCGCCGGGCGATACCTTGCGCGTTCACGTCAAGGTGAAGGAAGGCCAGCGCGAGCGCACCCAGGCTTACGAAGGCGTGTGCATCGCCCGTAAGAACGCCGGCGTGAACTCGTCGTTCACCGTGCGCAAGATCTCCTTCGGCGAAGGCGTGGAACGCGTGTTCCCGCTGTTCGCGCCGATCGTCGACAAGATCGAAGTCGTGCGCAAAGGCAGCGTGCGTCGCGCGAAGCTCTACTATCTCCGCGACCGTCGCGGCCGCGCGGCCCGCATCGCCGAAGAAGGCCAGGGCGGCGAAGGCGATACTGCCGGCGAATAATCGCCCGCAGTTTTGCGTTTATCCGGCGCGTTTATCCGTTGAATGATTCACCCGGGGGCATGCAAGCCTCCGGGATGAGACTTGGGTCTTAGTGGTATGTCTCAGCCCACCACGCTTTACGATAAGCTCTGGAACAGCCACGTCGTCACCAGCGACGACGCCGGCAATGCCATCCTCTATATCGACCTGCATCTGATCCACGAGGTCACCTCGCCGCAGGCCTTCGAAGGCTTGCGCGCGGCGGGGCGCAAGGTCCATGCGCCGGGCAGAACGATCGCGGTGCCGGACCACAACGTGCCCACCACCGCCGACCGCCTGCAGGTGATCAAGGATCCCGAAGGCCGCCTGCAGCTCGAGATGCTCGAGAAGAACTGCCGCGATTTCGGTGTGCCCTATATCCCGATCAACGACGTGCGCCAGGGCATCGTGCACATCATCGGGCCTGAGCTGGGTTACACCCAGCCCGGCAAGACCATCGTGTGCGGCGATTCCCATACCTCGACGCATGGCGCCCTCGGCGCGCTGGCCTTTGGCATCGGCACCTCGGAAGTCGAACACGTTCTGGCGACGCAGACCCTGCGCGCCAAGAAGATGAAGAACATGCGCGTCACGGTCGCAGACCGCCTGCCCACCGGCGTGACGGCGAAAGACCTGGTGCTGGCGATCATCGGCAAGATCGGCACCAGCGGTGGCAACGGCCATGTGATGGAATTCGCCGGCGAGGGTTTCACTTCGCTGTCGATGGAAGGCCGCATGACGGTCTGCAACATGTCGATCGAGGGCGGCGCCCGCGCCGGCATCATTGCGCCGGATGAAAAGACCTTCGCTTATCTCAAGGGCCGCGAGCAGGCGCCCAAGGGCGAGCTCTGGGACAAGGCCGTGGCCTATTGGCGTACGCTGAAGTCCGACGACGACGCGCATTTCGATACCGAGGTGACATTGAATGCCGCCGATCTGGTCCCGCATGTCACTTGGGGTACCAGCCCCGAGGATGTGTTGCCGATCACCGGCCGCGTGCCCGATCCCAAAAGCTTCACGGATGCCAACAAAAGCAAGGCCGCCGCACGTTCGCTCGAATACATGGGCCTGACCGCCGGTACGCCGCTCGATCAGATCAAAGTCGATAAGGTGTTCATCGGTTCGTGCACCAACGGCCGCATCGAAGATATGCGCGCTGCTGCCGCCGTGATGAAAGGCCGCAAGGTTGCCGCAGGTGTGGGCGTGCTGGTGGTGCCGGGCTCCGGCCAAGTGAAGAAGCAGGCCGAACAAGAAGGCCTCGACCGCATCTTCGTTGAGGCCGGCGCCGAATGGCGCGAGCCTGGCTGCTCCATGTGCCTCGGCATGAACCCCGACATCCTGAGGCCGGGCGAACGCTGTGCCTCGACTTCCAACCGCAACTTCGAAGGCCGCCAAGGCATCGGCGGGCGCACCCATCTCGTCAGCCCCGGCATGGCCGCGGCGGCGGCGATCACCGGCCATCTGACGGACGTCAGGAAAATCTGATGGAAAAGTTCAAAACCTTGAAGGCCGTTGCGGCCTCATTGCCGCAGGTCAATATCGACACCGACATGATCATCCCGGCGCGGTTCCTCAAGACCATCAAGCGCACGGGCCTCGGCAAATCGTTGTTCTATGCCATGCGTTTTGACGAGCAAGGTCATGAGCGCCCCGATTTTGTGCTCAACCAGGATCGCTACCGCGGATCCAAAATCCTGATCACGGGTGCCAACTTCGGCTGCGGCTCTTCGCGCGAACACGCGCCGTGGAGTCTGGCCGACTACGGCATCCGCTGCATCATCGGTCCCAGCTTCGCCGACATCTTCTATAACAACACCTTCAAGAACGGCATTCTCTGCATCACCCTGCCGCAGGCCGAGGTCGACAAGCTCTCCGCCAAGGCCGCGGCGGGAAATACAGCCGGTGGCGAATTCACCGTCGATCTCGATGCCCAGACCATCACCGCGCCTGATGGCGCCGTGACCTCCTTCAGCTTGGACGGCACGCGCCGCAACAACCTGCTGAAGGGGCTCGACGACATCGGCATCACGCTGGAAAGTGCTAAGGACATCGTCTCCTTCGAAGACAAACAACGCCGCGACCAACCGTGGCTGGCCTGAAGAAAAACCCCGAGACCAAACACATGACCCGCTCGAACAAAAAGAACGTCCTCCTTCTGCCCGGTGACGGCATCGGCCCCGAGATCACTCATGCCAGCCGCATGGTGATGGACTGGTTCGAGAAAAGCGGGCGCACCGCCATCGACTACGCCGAGGACCTGCTCGGCGGCGCCTCTTACGAAAAACACGGTAAACCGATCACCGATGCCACCCTTGGCCGCGCCAAGGAAGCCGACGCGGTTCTGCTTGCATGTGTCGGCGGCCCGAAGTGGGACAAGATCCCCTTCGAGGTGCGCCCCGAGCGCGGCCTGCTCGCCATCCGCAAGGGCATGGGCGTGTTCGCCAACCTGCGCCCCGCCGTGGTGTTCGATGTGCTGGCCGGTGCGTCGCCGCTCAAGCCGGAAATCGTCCAGGGCCTCGACGTGATGATCGTGCGCGAGCTGCTCGGCGGCGTTTACTTCGGCGAGCCGCGCGGCATCGAAACCCTGCCCAACGGCGAACGCCGCGGCATCAATACGCAAGTGTACACAACCTCTGAAATTCATCGTGTCGCGCGCGTGGCCTTTGAGCTCGCCCGCAAGCGCAAGAAGAAACTCCACTCGGTGGAAAAAGCCAACGTCATGGAGAGCGGCGTGCTGTGGCGCGAGGAAGTCACCAAGCTCGGCGCCGAATACCCGGACGTCGAGCTGCACCATATGTACGCCGACAACTGTGCGATGCAGCTGGTGCGCTATCCTCGCCAGTTCGATGTCATCGTCGCCGACAACCTCTTCGGCGACATCCTGTCCGACCTCGCCGCCATGCTTCCGGGTTCGCTGGGCATGCTGCCGTCGGCGAGTTTGGGGGCGAAAGATTCCATGGGACGCCAGGCGGCGTTTTACGAACCGATCCACGGCTCCGCACCGGACATCGCCGGCAAAGGCATCGCCAACCCTCTGGCCATGATCCTCTCCTACGCCATGATGCTGCGGTATTCCTTCGACCAGGCCGACAGCGCCGACCTGATCGAGACCGCCGTGCAGAACGTGCTCAAAGCCGGCGTACGCACCGCCGATATCGCCGAAAAAGGCCAAAGCGCGGTTTCCACGGAGGCGATGGGCGCCGCGGTGGTTAAAGAACTCAGTCGCCTCGGCGGCTGATAACGGCTTGATGTTGCAGGCGGTTTTGCGCGCACCCCGTTTGGGTTGCCGGCACGCGCAAGACGGGCACCGTCCAGGCCTACATTGAAAAAATCCCCGTTTGGCCATATGAACGCGGGGCCGAAAACCTCTAGGGAATGCCTATGGCGAAAGAAGAACTGCTCGAATTCGAAGGTGTTGTCACCGACGTGCTGCCCGAGGCGCGCTACCGCGTCAAACTTTCCAACGATCATGAAATCATTGCCTACACCGCCGGACGCATGAAAAAGAACCGCATCCGCACGCTGGTGGGCGACCGCGTCACCGTCGAAGTGACGCCCTACGACCTCAACAAGGGCCGTCTGATCTTCCGCCACAAGGATGACAACGCGCCGCCGCAGTCGTCGGGTGGTCCGCCGCGCCACTTCCAGAAACGCCGCTAGTCATAAAAGCGCGCGGGATTCGTGTCGGAAGACGAGAACCGCGCGCTGTTTGCCTCCGCCATCGCGCATCACCAGGCCGGGCGCTCCGCGGAGGCGATGCAGGACTATCAGGCGCTGCTCGCGCGTAATCCAGGCGTCGTCGCCGCGCACAACAATCTCGGCATGCTGCTCGATGCGGCGGGAGAGTACCTGCAAGCCGAGCAGTGCTTTCGTGCGGCGTTGGCGCTGCGACCTTCACACACCGGAGCCCTCAACAATCTAGGCGCTGTTCTGCGCGCCTTGCGGAAAATCGACGAAGCTGTGGCGTGCCTCCGCCAGGCGTTGGTCCTAGAGCCCGACAACGTCGAGGCCCTCATCAACCTCGCCAACACCCTGCGCGATCTGCAGGCCTTCGACGAGGCAGACGCGCTCTATCAGCGTGCTCAGCGCTTACGCCCCGACGATCTTCGCATCGCCAAAGGCTATGGGCGTTTGCGCGCCGAGCGCGAAGACGTGGCCGGCGCGATCGCGGCGCTCGGTGCCGTCGCTCGGCTCATGCCCCAAGACGCAGCCTTGCGCGCAGAGGTGATGGCGCACCGGCAATCCGCCTGCGACTGGACGGCGTTCGAAAAGGAAGAGCGCGCGGTCCTGGACTCCATTTCCGAAAGCGGGCAGGCCCTGAGCCCGTTCGCGGTGGCCATGCTCAACTCAACGCCCGAGGAGCAATTCAATGCGGCGACAAAGTATGCCGCGAGCAACGGGCTGAACCGGACGCCGTACCTCACACCGGGAACAAGGACCGCCAAAGTAAGACCGCGCATCGCATATTTGTCTTCCGATTTTCGCGAGCATCCCGTCGCGGTTTTCATGAAGGATTTACTCGACGTCCACGATCGCTCGAAGTTTGAGATTTTTGGCTACTCGAGCGGGCCCGAGTCCGAAAGTGCCGCGCGCAAGGACGTCGCGGCCCTTTGCGACCGTTTCGTGGACGTGCAGGCGCTGTCGGATCGCGCCGCGGCGCAACGCATCGCCGACGACGATATCGACATCCTGGTCGATGTTTCCGGGTATACGAAATTCGGACGTCCGCTGATCCTAGCCTTCAAACCGGCGCCGATTCTGGTCAACTATCTGGCCAATCCCGGCACACTCGGCATGGATGCCGTGGACTACATCATCTCGGATGAAACGGTGGCGCCGCCGTCCCATGCGCCTTTTTACAGCGAGAAGATCGTGCGCTTGCCCGGCAGTTATCTGTTCGTCGCTGGCGTGCGCGACGTCGCTGCAACACCGTCACGCAGTGCGTGTGGGTTGCCCGACGACGCTTTCGTTTTTTGCAGCTTCAATCGCAGCCACAAGATCACGCCGACATTTTTTGCGATCTGGATGCGGCTCTTGCGCGCCGTCCCCGGCAGTGTGCTTTGGCTCTCGGCGACCAATCCGCCGGCGGTCGAGAACCTGCGCCGCGCGGCAACCGTGCACGGTATTGACGCTGCCCGCATCGTGTTCGCGCCGCCTTTGCCGATGGCGGACCATCTGGCGCGCCACCGTGTCGCCGACCTGTTCTTGGACACGCTGCCTTACAACGCACACACGACAACGGTCGATGCGCTCGAGGCCGATTTGCCGGTGATCACCTGCATTGGCGAGAATTTTGTCGGTCGCGGCTGCGCAAGCCTGCTGCGCGCGGCCGGGTTGGCTGAGCTGGTCACCGACACAGCGGCTGCCTATGAAGCTCTTGCGCTGAGACTTGCGCAGAGCCCGGACGAACTTGCGGCTGTACGCCGCAAGCTGCGCGACAACAAGAAGACGGCCGCCCTTTTCGATCGTGAACGCTATACGCGCGGTCTCGAGGCGGCCTATACGCGCATGATCGCGCTGCACCGCGCCGGGCAAGCTCCCCAATCTTTCAGCGTGTGACGCCAGCTTTCTCCAGATGCGGCTGCAGGCGCCCGCTCACCGCCAAGAAGAACATGCGGAAGTCGCTGATCAGCGACCACAAGGGATGGGTGAAGGTCGCCGGCTTGTTGTGCTCGACAGCCCCGTGCGCGAACCAAGCGAAGCCGTAACCGGCGAAAGGCATCAGCCAGAAGGCGCGGGCATCGATCAGCATTCCGGCGAGCGCCAGGGCAAACACCAGCGCGGTGCCGACATAGTGCAGGCTGCGGGTGCGCGGCCGCGCATGCTCGCGCAGGTAAAAAGGCCAGAACTCGGCGTAGCTACTCATGCGCTGGGCCATGGCCGATTATCGCCCAATTGCCCTGAAATGTTGATTTCAAAGGCCCAGCGGCGTAGGTTGCCCAACCTTTTGAAGGCGGCCGGGTTGGCTGGACAAATATTAAATAAAAACAACGGATTAAACCTATGCCCGATACCCGTTCGCCCGCCCCTCGTGAGGGCTATTCGGTCGCCGTGATCGGCGCCACCGGCAACGTCGGCCGCGAAATCCTCAACATCCTTTGGGACCGCAAGTTCCCGGTCTCGAAGGTCTACGCCCTGGCCTCGCAACGCTCTGTCGGCGCCGAAGTGTCCTTCGGTGAGGACGAGGTTCTCAAGGTGCAGAACTTGGAGTCTTTCGACTTCAAGGGCGTCGACTTGGCGTTGTCCTCACCGGGCGCCAAAGTCTCGGCGATCCACAGCCCGCGCGCGGCCGCCGCCGGATGTATCGTGATCGACAACACCTCGCACTTCCGCATGGATCCCGACGTGCCGCTGGTGGTGCCGGAAGTGAACCCGGAAGCCATCGCGCGCTACAAGAAGAAGGGCATCATCGCCAATCCCAATTGCTCGACGATCCAGATGGTCGTCGCCCTCAAGCCGCTGCACGATGCCTTCAAGATCAAGCGCGTGGTGGTCTCGACCTATCAGTCAACCTCGGGCAAAGGCAAGTCTGCGATGGACGAGCTCTTCAACCAGACCAAAGGCATCTACGCCAATCAGGCGGCGGCGCAGACCAAATCGATCTTCACCAAGCAGATCGCCTTCAACGTCATCCCGCACATCGACATCTTCCTCGACGACGGCGACACCAAAGAAGAGCAGAAGATGGTGATGGAGACGCGCAAGATCCTCGATCCCGCGATCAAGGTGCACGCCAACTGCGCGCGCGTGGCGACCTTTGTCGGCCACGGCGAATACATCAACATCGAGACCGAAAAGCCCATCACCGACAAGGCCGCGCGCAAAATTCTCTCCGAGGCGCCGGGCATCACCGTCGTCGATCACCGCGCCGATGAAGGCTATGCCACGCCGGCCGAGGTCGCCGGCGAAGATGCGGTCTTTATCTCGCGCATCCGCCGGGACATGTCGGTCGAAAACGGCCTGTCGTTCTGGTGCGTGTCGGACAACCTGCGCAAGGGTGCGGCGCTCAACGCCGTGCAGATCGCCGAAGTGCTGGTGAAGGAATATCTCGGCGCGCGCTAAGCGGGCTTTACCAGCCTGAGCAGCGTCAAGACGAAAAGCACCGCGCCCGAGACGGCGATGATGCTGCCGGATATCTTGTTCAGCCAGGGCATGCCGCTGTTGACCAGCGGGCGGCGCAGGACGGTCACAGCGCCGGCGAGAATCACCCACCATAAAGTGGACCCCAGGAAGACGCCGACCACCAGCCACAGCGCCGTCACCGGTTCTTGATAGACGTCGACCCCGCCGAAGGCCGCGAAGACACCAACGGCAGCGATCATGGTCGCCGGATTGGTGATCGCCATCATGAAGGCGGCGGCAAAGTCGCGGTGCAGGCTTTTGACGACCACCGCGCCGTTGGTGATCACCACCGGCGCGCGGTATGTGACCAGACCTAAGGTCACCACCAGCGCGCCACCGACCAGGCCGATGATCAACTCGTTGTCGAGCACGAAGGTGCTGATGACCGTCAGGCCTAGCCCCGCCACGGCGCCAAAGGTCATGTCGGCCAGCGCAGCACCCAGGCCAGTGACCACAGACTTGAAGAACCCACAGGTCATCGCGCGGCGAATGCACATGACCGCCACCGGCCCCACGGGGGCCGCCAAGGCAAAGCCCACAATCATGCCGCGGACAAAGGCCAGGTCGAGAATGCCGGCGAACAAAAACTCCATGGCGGGCCTCGTACACCGATTGACGTCCCATCTGCAAGGAGGTGAACCTTACGTTGTGCTAGAAAGAGGCAGTCGAATCTTGCCCGAGAAAATTTCATGACGCTGATGCCCCGCACTTTCCGACCGCGCCGCAGCTTGCTCTATATGCCGGCATCGAACGCGCGCGCGCTGGAAAAGGCCCGCACGCTGGCGGCCGACACGCTGATCTTCGACCTCGAGGATGCGGTCGCACCTGATGCCAAAGCCGATGCGCGCGCGGCGGCGGTGGCGGCTGCTGCCACCAAAAGCTACGGCCCGCGCGAAATCCTGATCCGTGTCAACGGGCTCGACACCGTGTGGGCCGAGGGCGATCTGTCGGCGGCCGGCGCATCAGTGGCGGACGGCGTTGTATTGCCCAAGGTCAGCAGTCCCGAAGACATCACCCGCGCCGAAGCGGCGCTCAACGCTGCCGGCGCGCGCGCGGATTTTGCTATCTGGGCGATGATGGAAACACCGCGCGGCGTGCTCTGCGCCGACCGGATCGCTGGCGCATCTGCGCGTCTCGCCGGCTTCATCATCGGCACCAACGATCTGGCGAAGGATTTGCATTCAGCCCATCCCGCTGACCGCGCGCCGATGCTTTACGCCTTGCAGCGCTGCGTCATGGTGGCGCGCGCTTATGGGCTCAGCGCCATCGACGGCGTGCATATGAATATTGAAGACGAAGCGAGCCTTGTCGCCGCCTGCAAACAGGGCCGTGATCTCGGCTTTGACGGCAAATCGCTGATCCATCCCAAGCAGATTGCCGCCGCCAACGCCGCCTTCGCGCCATCGCCGGACGAGATCGCGCAGGCTGAACGCATCGTTGCCGCTTATCGACAGGCTGCTGCGAAAGGCTCGGGTGTGGCGGTACTCGACGGCCATCTCGTCGAAGCCCTGCATGCGGGCGCGGCCGAGCGCCTGCTCGCACAGGCGCGCGCTATCGCTGCGATGGCGCCATAAAAAAGGCGCCGCCTTTTGGGCGACGCCTTTTTTTTTCTCAAGCTTTGAGATTAGCGGCGGATCGAACCCGAACCGCTGATCGCGCCGGAGGCACCGCCGCGCGGCGTTTCGGCTTCAATGGCGGCACCGCTCGCGGCGCTGCCGCCTTTTGTGTCGGCGCTGCCGCTGGCATTGATGCTCGGCGAAACGCTCGTCGAGGCGGCGGCGCGGGCAGCGGCTTCGGCTTCCTTGTCGGCTTTCGCCTTCGCACGCGCCGCGGCGCGGGTGGTGGTGTTCGCCGCGCGGCCGGCCGTATCGGTGCCGGTGTTCACGCCGCGGTCGATGGTGCCGCGTGTGGTATCGAGGGTGCGGCCGGTGTCGAGCGAACCGCTGCCGGCGGCACTGCCGCCGATGCCGCCGCCGAGACCGCCAACAGCGCCGCCGACGGAACCGCCGACCGCACCGCTGCCGCCCAGCACCTGGGCCGAGGCCGTACCGGCGCCAAAGGCAATCAGCGCCGTCGTGATAAGGATCTTCTTCAACATGATGAGCACTCCCTTGGGATGACTGTGTGCACGAACAATTCTGCTCGGAACGCAAATCCAGTTCCGACGGGAGGTACAACGCACGCATTACGACAATTTCTGGGCAAAACCCGATTTTTTCAGAGGCTTTGCGAATCGTTCGCAAATCCGCGCCGGCAGCCATGCGCGGCGGGCATCGGAGGGCCCGGTTCCCTTTAATTGACTTCACCCGGGGCCCTGCGTATCAATGACTTGGGCGCGGCTGGGGACGCCGTTACCCATCAAAATGTCCTTTAGACACCTAGCCTTAGCCGCTCCCGGCTGAGCGAGAGCATCGGACCCGCCATGACACAAGCCGCCAAACCCGCCGCCCGTCCGCTGTCACCCCATTTGCAGGTCTACCGGCTGCCGCTAGCGGCCTGGTTGTCGATCACCCACCGCATGACCGGCGTCGGCCTGACCCTCGGCACGCTCCTTTTGACCTGGTGGGTGGTCGCGGCCGCTTACGGGCCGGAAGCCTACGGTCGCTTCCAGGGCTTCATCTCCTCGCCGCTGGGCTACCTGTTCCTCTTCGGCTTCTCGGTGTCGCTTTTTTATCACCTGTGCAACGGCATCCGGCACCTGCTCTGGGACGTCGGCAAGAACTTCGAAATCGCCGCAACCAACCGCGCCAATGTGATCGTCATCGTGGGCACGCTCGTGCTTACCGCGATCGCTTGGTTCCTGGCGCTCAGGTAGGAGCAAGGCACATGTTCGCATCTCACAACCTGCGTTCTCCGCTCGGCCGTGCCCGCGGCCTCGGTTCCGCCAAAGACGGCCTGCATCACTGGTGGGTGCAGCGCCTGACCGCCATCGCGCTGGTACCGCTGACGGTGTGGTTCGTGTTCTCGGTGGTGGGCCTTGCTCACAGCGACTTCGAGACCTTCCGCGCCTGGCTCGGCCGGCCGCAGAACGCGACACTCATGGTTCTCTTCTTCGGTACGGCGCTGCATCACGCGCATCTCGGCGTGCAGGTGGTGATCGAAGACTACGTCGCCAGCCACGGCTGGCGCATCGGCAGCGTCATCGCCGTCAAACTCGCCTGCTACGGCATCATGGCGCTGGGTATCGTTTCCACACTCATCGTCACGTTCGGAGGCTAAGCGCGCCATGCCCGCATACAACATCGTAGACCACGAGTATGACGTGGTGGTCGTGGGCGCCGGCGGCGCCGGATTGCGCGCGACCTTCGGCATGGTCCAGCACGGACTCAAGACCGCCTGCATTACCAAAGTCTTCCCGACCCGCAGCCATACCGTCGCAGCGCAAGGCGGCGTGGGTGCGGCGCTGGGCAACATGGCCGAGGACAACTGGGTCTGGCACATGTACGACACCGTGAAAGGCGCCGACTGGCTCGGCGACCAAGACGCCATCGAATACATGTGCCGCGAAGCCATCCCGGCGGTGCACGAGCTCGAACATTACGGCGTGCCGTTCAGCCGCACGCCCGAGGGCAAGATCTATCAGCGGCCCTTCGGCGGCCACATGCGCAACTTCGGTGAAGCTCCGGTACAGCGCGCTTGCGCCGCCGCCGACCGCACCGGCCACGCCATTCTGCACACGCTGTATCAGCAGAGCCTCAAGCACAAAGCCGAGTTCTTCGTCGAATACTTCGCCATCGATCTGATGATGGACGAAAGCGGCTGCCGCGGCGTCGTCGCCATCGACATGGCGACCGGCACCATCCACCGCTTCAAAGGCCATACGACGGTGATGGCCACCGGCGGCTACGGCCGTGCCTATTTCTCCTGCACTTCGGCCCACACCTGCACCGGCGACGGCAACGCCATGGTGGCGCGCGCCGGCCTGCCTTTGCAGGACATGGAGTTCGTGCAGTTCCATCCCACCGGCGTCTACGGCGCGGGCGTTCTGATCACCGAAGGGGCGCGCGGCGAAGGCGGTTACCTCACCAACAGCCACGGCGAGCGCTTCATGGAGCGCTACGCGCCGACGGCGAAGGACCTCGCTTCGCGCGACGTCGTTTCCCGCGCCATGACCATGGAGATCCGCGAAGGCCACGGCATCGGACCTGAGAAGGATCATATCCTTCTCCACCTCGAACACCTCGGCGCGGAAGTTCTGCACCAGCGCCTGCCGGGCATCACCGAAACCGCGAAAGTTTTCGCCGGCGTCGACGCCACAAAGGCGCCGATCCCGGTGCTGCCCACCGTGCACTACAACATGGGCGGCATTCCGACGAACTACATGGCCGAAGCCATCAACCCGCAGCCGGGCAGGCCCGACAACGTCATCCCCGGCTTGATGGCGATCGGCGAGGCAGCTTCGGTGTCGGTGCATGGCGCCAACCGTCTCGGCACCAACTCGCTGCTCGATCTCGTGGTCTTCGGCCGCGCCGCAGCCTTGCGCGCGAAAGACCTGATCAAGAAGGGCATGGCGCATCGCCCGCTGGCGAAAGACGCCGCTGACTTGGCACTCGCGCGCCTCGACCGCATCCGCAATGCCAATGGTTCGATGACCACGGCGCAGATCCGCAAGAATATGCAGCGCACCATGCAGAACGATGCCGCGGTGTTCCGCACCTCGAAGACGCTGAAGGAAGGCTGCGACAAAATGGCCCAGATCGCGGGCAGTCTCGCCGATCTGAAGGTCGTCGACCGCTCGCTGATCTTCAACACCGACCTGATCGAAGCGCTTGAGCTCGAGAACCTGATGGCCTGCGCCTTGAGCACCATCTTCGGCGGCGAAGCGCGCAAGGAAAGCCGCGGCGCCCACGCGCAGGAAGATTTCCCGAACCGCGACGACGAAAACTGGATGAAGCACACCCTGGCTTGGGTCGGAGCCGATTGGAAAGTGAAGCTGGATTACCGTCCGGTGCACACCTACACGCTCACCAACGACGTCAAGTACATCCCGCCCAAAGCGCGCGTTTATTAAAGGACGCTGTCATGGTCGAATTTTCGCTCCCTAAGAATTCCAAGCCCACCAAGGGCAAGACCTTCCCGGCGCCGCAGGGTGCCAAGAACGTCAAGCGCTTCGACATCTACCGCTATGACCCGGACAGCGGCGCCAACCCGCGCATCGACAGCTACGATGTCGACCTCGACACCTGCGGGCCGATGGTTCTGGACGCCCTGCTCAAGATCAAGGACGAGGTCGATCAGTCACTGACGCTGCGCCGCTCCTGCCGTGAAGGCATCTGCGGCTCGTGCTCGATGAACATCGACGGCGGCAATACGCTCGCCTGCCTGAAGCCCATCGAAGATTGCAAAGGCGCGGTGAAGGTCTACCCGCTGCCGCACATGCCGGTGATCAAGGACCTCGTGCCTGATCTTACGCACGTCTACGCGCAGTATGAGTCAATCGAGCCGTGGATGAAGAACGACACGCCGCCGCCGTCGTCGGGCGAGCGCTTACAGTCGCCGGAAGAACGCGAGAAGCTCGACGGCCTGTGGGAATGCATTCTGTGTTTCTGCTGCACCACCAGCTGTCCCTCATACTGGTGGAACGGCGACCGTTACCTCGGCCCCGCCATCCTTCTGCAGGCGGCGCGCTGGATCAACGACAGCCGCGACGAAGCCACCGGCGAGCGCCTGGATCAGCTCGAAGATCCCTTCAAGCTGTACCGCTGCCACACCATCATGAACTGCACGAACACCTGTCCGAAGGGTTTGAACCCCGCCAAGGCCATCGCCGACATCAAGATGAAGATGGTCGAGCGCGTCGGATAAAAGAATTGTTTGGATACGAAAAAGGTCACCCGGAAGGGTGGCCTTTTTTATTGCGCGGCGACAGTCGCGCGCAGAGAAGCTTTGGCGAACCAATCCTGAAACTCGCTGTCTTGCGGCCGGCCGCGCAGGGCGTTGCGGAAATCCTCGGCGGCGCCCACGACATCGCCGGCGTGATACTTCGCCACGCCGCGCCCGAAACTCCAGTTGGGATCGGGATGGCGCGCCAGTAGGGCATCGTAATCGGCGAGGGCCTCGTCGAAGCGTTCGAGCGACGTGAGCAAGGCCGCGCGCGCAAAGATGGCGCTGGTCTTGCGGCCATCCAGAACGAGCGCTTGATCAAGATCTGCCAGGGCTTCGTTCTCGCGTTCAAGGCGCGTCAGAACGTTGGCGCGCATCAGGCGCACGAAGACCACGCGGTTGAGCGTGCGGGTCTGGGGCGAAAGGGTGTCTTGAGCTTCTACGCCGAGCATGCGGCGGGTGGCCGGTGTGGGACTCAAAGCCACGGCCCGATCGAGATCGGCCAGGGCGAGATCGAGCTGGCCCACCGCTTGGTAATGCAACCCACGGCGGTAATAGCTCATAAAATCGTCGGGACGGGCGGAGATGGCGGAGGTGTAGGAAGCAACGTCACCGCCAGACGCGTAGCTCACGCGGGTTGCGTTGCTTTCCTCGGACCAAGCCTGGGGAATGAGTCGCAGCTCCTGCGCGCCGAGGAACACCCCGACCCCGGCAGCAATCGCAACGGCCATAGCTTGAAAGCGCAACGTCATGAAGACCCGGTGTGGTCTGTTGAGTTGCACCCATAACGCTGCAAATGGCGGTTTGACCTAAGGTTTGGCCACGCAACTGTAAAAAATTCGCCGGGGGGTGAGCAGGGTGCAGGTCCAACGCTCCTCGTGGGCGAGGAGTGCGACCCGTCCGGTCAGGGCGCATTCCGAATCGGCCAGCTTTTGGAGGTCGGCAGGGCCGGCCCCGCGCGAGGAGTAACAGATGGACACCATATTTGGTGTTGAAGTGCCCACCGGCTCCTTCTGCCCGGCTTCGCGCCGGGCATCGACATAGGGGGCCCCGCCGCATCCGGCGAGAAACACCAATGCCAGGGCCAACCCTATGGCGTTCCGGGCCACACCTCTGGTCCCGCCAAATCGTCGTAAAACGGCCATGGGTCCTGCTTTACCTTTGTTATCCACAGGCTGAGGTGGTCATGCGAAGCCCCTCGCCGGGCGATGGGGCGTTGTCATAACCCCCCGTCCTGTTTATCTTTTCGCCCGAAGGCACGTTTGTCGAGGGGAGTTTTCGATGTCCGCAGGGAAATACCGGCTGGTTACGCGCAGCGATTTTGACGGCCTCGTCTGCGCCGCGATCCTGAAGGAGCTGAACATGATCGATGAGATCAAGTTCGTGCACCCGAAGGATATGCAGGACGGGGTCATCGAGATTACCAACCGCGATATCACCACCAACCTGCCGTTTGTCGAGGGCGCGCACCTTGCTTTCGACCACCATGAAAGCGAGACCATCCGCGTCGGCAAGAAGGCCAACCACGTCATCGACAAGAACGCGCCCTCGGCGGCGCGCGTGGTTTACGATTATTACGGCGGCAAAAAGAAGATCCCGCGCATCTCCGATGCCCTGATGGCCGCGGTCGACAAGGGCGACGCCGCCCAGTTCAACAAGGACGAAGTCCTGAACCCGCAAGGGTGGGACCTGATGAACTTCATCATGGACGCGCGTACCGGCTTGGGCCGTTTTCGCGAGTTCACCATCTCGAACTATCAACTGATGATGGAACTCATCGACAAATGCGTGCAGATGTCGGTGGAAGACATCCTGATGCTTCCGGATGTGGTCGAGCGCGTCGACCTCTACGTCGAACATGAAGCCAAAGCCAAGGAGCAGATCAAGCGCTGCTCGACCGTGCACAAGAACCTGGTGATCCTCGACCTGCGCGAAGAAGACACCATCTGGGCCTGCAACCGCTTCCTGATCTATGCGCTGTATCCCGCCACCAACATTTCGATCCATGTGATGTGGGGCCTGAAGAAGCAAAACACCGTTTTCGCCATCGGCAAGTCGATCTTCGACCGCTCCTCCAGGACCAACGTGGGCGAGCTGTGCCTGAAGTACGGCGGCGGCGGCCACAACGCCGCGGGTACCTGCCAGGTGCCCAACGACCAGTCCGAAAAGACGCTGAAAGACATCATCGAGAAAATCAACAAGGACGGCTAAGCGTCCACCGATGAATGAACACATATGCCGCCCTCGGGACCCCGTGGGCGGCATATTTCTTCTGATGCGCCGCGATGACTGAAACCCCCATCACCCGTTACCGCGCGCTGGTCTCCTCCGGCGAGCTCAAAGCCGATCCCGCCCAAGAGCTGGCGGCGGAAAAACTCGCGAGCCTCGCCCATGCGCTGGGCGGCTATGCCCCCAAGAGCGGCAAAAAAGGCTGGATGGAACGCTTCGGGTTGGGCGCCAAGGCCGAGGCTCCCCCACCGCAGGGGCTTTATCTCTACGGCGGCGTCGGGCGCGGCAAGTCGATGCTGATGAATCTGTTCTTCGAGACAGCACCTCTCAAGGCGAAGGAGCGCGTGCACTTTCACGCCTTCATGCGCGACATCCACGCCGAGATCCATCGCCGCCGCCAAATGCCGATGTACGAAGACGAAGGCGATCCGATCCCCGGCATGGCGGACGGCATCGCCGACAACACCACATTGCTCTGTCTCGACGAACTGGAAGTCCGCGACATCGCCGATGCCATGATCGTCGGCCGTCTGTTCCAGAAACTTTTCGAGCGCGGTGTGGTCGTGGTCGCGACCTCCAACCGTCATCCCGACGATCTCTATAAGCACGGGCTGCAGCGCGAGCGTTTCCTGCCCTTCATCGCCATCATCAAGGAGAAGCTCGATATCCTGGCGCTTGAAGCCGCGCAGGATTACCGCTTGGGCAGGCTGGCTGGCCAGACCGTCTACCACATGCCGTTGGGGCCGGCGGCTGATGCGGCGCTCGACGCTGCCTGGGCGCGCCTCACCGACGATGCCGCGCCTGAGCCAGATTCCGTGCAGGTGCCGGGGCGAAAGATCCCCGTCCCCGCGGCGGCGCACGAAGTCGCGCGCTTTCGATTTGCCGATCTTTGCGAACAACCTTTGGGACCAAGCGACTATCTCGCCATCGCAGCGCAGTTCTCGACTCTGATCCTCAAGGATATCCCGCAGATGAACGAGGACAAGAAAGACTCTGCCCGGCGCTTCGTCACCTTGATCGACGCCTTGTACGAGCACCGCACGGCCTTGGTGTGTTCGGCGGCGGTTCCACCCACCGAGCTCTATGTCGGCCGCGAAGGCGGCTTCGAGTTCCACCGTACCGCTTCGCGCCTGATCGAGATGCAGGCCGCCGACTACATCAAACAGCGGCACGTTGAAGAGTTATGAGCGAGAAGGATAAAGCCAGCTTCGCGGATCCTGCACGGGGCCTCAAACTCACCCTTGAGGATGGCGCGCCGCAGCGCCTCGACGTGGGGGTGACGCACGCGGGCGTCGAAATGCGGGCAAGTGTGACCCTGAAGCCCGGCAGTGACTTGCCGCTCCTGGTCGCAGCAGCGCATGAGTCCGGTGCGCCTGACGAGAACCGCCAACGCGCCGTGCGCCTGCCCCAGCGCGCCGAAATCGCCTTCCGCCGCATCGCCGGCCAGATCGCCGCTTCGGCGGAGTGGCTGGTGAACGCCCGCGAAAATACCAACCACACCTTCGACCTCACGCCGCGAAACCAGCTCCATCTCGCGCATCTCTTGGCGCTGGTCACGGGCAAACCGTTCACTGAGCTGAAGGGCTATATCGCTGAACCCGCCGCCGATAGCGGGCTGTTGGTTCACATCGCCGCAGCCAGGGCCAGCCTTCCGCCCGCCATGCGCGCGACGGCCGAACCGGTTGCGCGTTTCGGGCGCCGCTTGGGGTGGTATGCGCTCGTACGGGCGCTCAAACCGACTTTGGTGATCGAGACCGGCATCGACAAGGGTTTGGGCGGGGTCCTGATCTGCGCAGCACTCTTGCGCAATGCCGCCGAGGGACGGCCTGGAATTTATGTCGGCACGGACATCAACCCTGACGCCGGCTTTCTCGTCAGCGGGCCCTACAAGGCGGTGGGCCATATCCTCTATGGCGATTCACTCACCAGCCTGGCGGCGCTGCACCAGCCGATCGACATGTTCATCAATGACAGCGATCACGATCCCACTTACGAAGCGCGCGAGTACCGCGCCGTCGCCGCGAAATTGCACCCCCACAGCGTGATCTTGAGCGACAATGCGCATTCCGCCGATGCGTTGGCGCACTTTGCCGAGGAGACCGGGCGCAGATTCGTGTTTTTCCGCGAGCAGCCGTCCGACCACTGGTATTACGGCGGCGGCATCGGCATCGCGTTTTAAGGAACTAGAGTTCGCAGACCGATTTCTTGCGCGCTTCCATCTGGCGCTTGATGGCCGTGTTCATCTCTTCTTCGGTGGCGTAGTTGTCGGGCAATTCGCGCACCAGCAGCGTGAAGGTGCCGACTGCGGCCAGCTTGTCGCTGACCTTGAGGTCGTCGGGCTTGCTCACAGGCTCGGGGTTCACCACCGCGATCTTCAAGTTCGGCATGCGCATCTGCAGGCGCTCGACGGTGCCGAGGAAGGATGCGCTATGGAAAGAGCCGTTGGTATGTATGACTTTGCGCCCGGGGTTCTTGGCCAAGTGCTGCGCGATGGACTCAGCCATAGTGTCGTCGCGGCTCACCTGGGCGGCGAAGCTCTTGAGGGCCTGTTCGCTGGGCGCTTTGCGCGGTTTGCCAGTGTCGTCCTTGCCGTCGCCGCCGTGGCCGGCGTCGCTGCCGACGAAGCCCAAGAACTTATCGCGGTAGGCGCCTTCGCCTGTGTGCAGTTCGGCGGCGACCCATCCGCGCTGCTCGGGTTTCATGCGCGCGAGGAACGCTTCGCCTTCCATCCCGATGCAGCGCACCGCGCTGCCCGGGGCGTTGGCGGCAATCACCGGGAGCTTGTGCTCCTTGGCGAACTCGATCAGTGGCCGGTAGCTGGTGGTGTAGTTGGACCAGGCGCGGGTCTCGCGCGTAAAGGGGTTCTCGCCGATCTTGCCGGCAAGGTAGTTGTCGAGCGCGGGCTGGGTGTCGCGTTCGAACTGCTCCATCGAGAGCGCCAGATTCGGCGCGCGGTTGTAGATCGCGCGGAACAGCTCCATCTGCGCCAGGTGATTGCCGGGATGCTCGTGGGCTTCGCCGAGGAAGATGACGTCGTAGTCTTTGAGAATATCGGCAGCTTCAGCGACGCTGACTTGCACGCGCGTGTCGTTGCGTACCAGGACAAAGGACGTCAGATCGGGCAGGGCGGTCTCGGCCGCGAAAGCCGTTGTCGCCAGAAGACCCGCAAGCAAGACCGCGAAATGGCATTTCACTGTTCTGTCTCCTGGGTTTTACGTTCGCGCATGATGGTGCGCGGATCGATCTGCTGGCCGTCGCGCAGCAATTCTATATGAATGAATTTGCCCGCGCCCGGGTGTTCGGTGTCCAGCCACTGTGGTTTGCCAAGGGCTGCGGCGGCGTCAACATGGGCACCGGCGGGCGGACCGTCGCGTCCCACCATGGCCAATTTCACCGTCATATTGGCGCGCGGCCCTTCGCCGGCGATCACCACCCAATCATAAAGCGGGGTATCGGGGTACTTAAGCGCCCGGCGCAGGATGGTCCCGGAGAAGGGTGCTGTCACTGGCTGGTTGGGCATGCCCAATTTGATGTCGATGCCCGGCGGGGGATAGTCGAGGCGCCCCGGCAGCTTCGCCGAAGCCCAGACCAGTTTGTCTTTGGCGCCAATGACATCGCGCGGGCGCACCTTTTTGACGAACCAGCGGCACGGACCCCAGTCGGCAGCCGCCCCCTCGCAGGCCCCGGCGCGCGTGCTCGACCAGCCTTCCATCTGCCAGGTGTCGCCGATCCGGCGCAGGAAGAAGGACAAGCGGTACACCAGGCCATTCACATTCGGCTCGGGCACGTCGAGCACCAGCTCGTGGATAAAGCCCTCGATGTCGGTGGGATCGCGCGCTGTCGCCCCATCGAAGCGGTTCACATCGACCAACCCGGCATCGTAAAGGTGCAGGGCGAAGCCCTCCGGCAACAGACGCTCGAAGGGCAAGGTCCAGGCGGCGGTCAGCAACTCGGTGTCGACGGAATCGGGGATGGCGTCGCGGGCCACCGGTCCCTCCAGCTTGACCGCTGCACACAGGTCTGGGGCGTCATAGAGCACACAGCCCAAATAGCTCTTGAGCGCGCACAAGGCGCTGCCGCCCGGGCGCACGCAGGGCGCATAGGGGTCCAGCGGCAGCGGCTCGGCGGCCTCAGCCCGCGGGGCAGGGACCGCCAGCAGCACCAAAAGTGCCGTCCTCAACCAGCTCCATCGCGGCATAAACGTCCTTCCCGAGCGTGCCTTGCATCCGTCGCCAGCAAAAAACCTTAGAGCAGCACTGCCCGCGAGGAAAGCAAGCTCTCCGGGGGGCGAGAATTCGAAGAATCCATAAGCTTCGTCAAATGCTTGGGGGGCGGTTGCATTTGCTTGCCCTAAGGCCCGGATTCGCGCTACCACGGCGGCGCACACCGCGGCCGCCTTCGGTTCCTCCACAAGCGACCGGCAGCCGCCACCGATTGAAATAACGGCAAGAAATT
>CANKHC010000033.1 GCA_947481595.1 Fidelibacterota bacterium | reverse complement strand
GCTGACCGTCGAAGGTCACTGTGACGAGCGCGGCACGCGCGAATACAACCTGGGCCTCGGCGATCGCCGCGCCAACTCGGTGCGCCAGTTCCTGGTGGCTGAAGGCGTTGCCGCCAACCGCCTGAAGACGATCTCCTACGGCAAGGAGCGTCCGCTGTGCGTGTCGTCCGACGAAGCTTGCTACGGCCGCAATCGTCGCGGCGCTTCGGTGGCGCAGTAATACTTTCCCGCGGGGCTTCGCTTGAAGCCCTGTCAGGTTTGGAGACTCAAGGCGCATGCAACAGGAAACTGTTGCATGCGCCTTATTCTTGCCCGGATGCAGGCTCACCTTGCCGGACAGGCGATATGGCCAAGTGGGCGATAGTGCCAATTTGACGCAGTCGATTTGACCTCGCGGGCGTTCTGGCATGTAATTCCGACGTCAGGGTGGCGCACGGTCGCAAAGCGTTAAGCCCGCCCGTGTATACGTGTTCCTCACGTTGTGACCGGTTCATTTTCAGGGAAGACAGCGATGCGCGCGCTTTTGTACCCATCTCGGAAATTTCTCACGGCTGCCGGCGTAGCTCTGCTGCTGGCTGCAGCCCCCGCCCAGGCTCAAGACCGCGATATGGCGGCGCGCCTCGGCAAGGTCGAACAGGACCTCGTGCGCCTGCAACGCGCGATGCCCGGTGGGCGTCCCAACGCCGCCGAGGCCGCTGCTGCTGACGCGCAAGCCTCGCAAGAGGATACAGACATCACCGTTCGCCTGTCGGCTCTCGAAGGCACCGTGGCGCAGCTCACCGGCCAGGTGGAGGAAACCAAGTTCATCGCCGAGCGCACAGCCAAGCAAGTCCAGGTGATGCAGGATGACTTGAGCTTGCGCCTGGCACGGATCGAGGCCTCGCTTGGCGCGTCGGGTGTGGCACTGCCGGCCTTGCCGCAGCAGAGCGCGGCACCTGCGGCCACGCAGTCGGCGTCCAATCTGCCGGCGGCGCAAACCCGCGGTCTTCCCAACACCCAGCAAGGCGGTTCGCCGCCGCTGCCGACCATCACGCCAGGTGCTCCGCTGTCGGCGCCTGTATCGACGCAACCGTCCTCGACACCGCTGGCTCCCCCGCCTGCTGCCGCAGCGCCGGCCCAGACCGCAACCCTCGTGCCGGCGCCGAGCGCCGTACCTTCCGACAACGGCGTCGGTGCCAGCGGCGGCTTTGTCATCCGCACCGACGCGCAAGGCCGACCGCTTGCCGCCGATCCCAGCTCCGTTGCCGCAGCGGCGCAGGTCGCCGCGGCCCAGCCGGCACCGCCAGTCATGGCGCCCGCACCGCAGGCCGCTCCCGGCCCCGGTCCGGTGACGTCGAATCAACTCGGCGCGGGAGCGGCGCCCACCAACGTTTCGCTGCCGACCGGCACGCCGAAAGAGCAATACGAATTCGCCTTCGATTTCTTGAAGCGTCAGGATTATCCGAAAGCCGAAGTGACCCTGCGCGAATTCCTGAAAAAGAATCCGAAGGATCCGCTCGCCGGCAATGCTCAGTATTGGCTTGGCGAGACCTACTATGTGCGCGGCGACTTCCAACAGGCCGCGGTCGAATTCATGGCGGGTTACCAGAACTATCCGAAGACCAACAAAGGCCCGGATAATCTACTCAAATTGGGCATGTCGATGGCCAAGCTCAATCAGACCGCCGGGGCTTGCACGGCGCTGGGGCGCCTCGGCAAGGACTATCCCAACGCCGAAGACGCCATCGAGAAGCAGGCCAAGGCGGAACGCACGCGCCTGAAGTGCAAGTAGTCCTTGCAGCCTGACATCCAATCTCAGGGCGGGGTCACCGCAGCGCAGTTCGCCGCGAGCATGGCGCCGTTCCGCATTTCAGAAGGCGCGCGCATTGCCGTAGCTGTCTCCGGCGGTGCCGACAGTATGGCGCTGACTCTGCTCCTCGCGTCTTGGGCAGAGGAGCGCGCCATCCGACTCACGGCACTCACCGTCGATCACCAATTGCGCGCCGCCGCCGGCGACGAGGCGCGCGAGGTCGCGGCATGGTTGGCGCCGCTGCCGCACGTCACGCTGCGCTGGGAAGAGGGGCCTCAGCATCTCCTGCGCAGCGGCAGCGCTCAGAAGGACGCGCGCGAGGCCCGCTACGGCCTGATGACCGACTGGTGCGCCGCCCACGGCTGCACGCACCTTTTTGTCGCGCATCACGCCGACGATCAGGTCGAGACCTTCCTGCTTCGACTTAGCCGCGGAAGTGGTGTCGACGGCCTTGCCGCCATGTCCCCGGAGAGCAACCGCGCCGGCATCATCCTCGCGCGCCCGCTGCTGGCCTTCACCAAGGCGCAGCTTATGGAAACCTGCGGCGGACAGGGCCAGTTATGGATCGAAGACCCTTCGAACCAGAACCAAGCCAGCGCCCGCGTGCGCTTTCGTGACTCTCAAGCGCTGCTCGAACGCGAAGGCCTGACCCGCGAGCGCCTCTTGGCCACCATCGGCCACCTCCAACGGGCCCGCGCCGCGCTCGACCATGCCGTCGGTCAACTGCTCGACAGCGGATCCTGGGATGAATTCGCGGTTTTTCGCCTGCCGCTTGCCCCGTTTCTGGCAGCGCCGGAAGAAATCGCCCTGCGCGCCTTGGCCCGTACGCTGACATCCGCGTCCGGTGGGCAGTTCGGCCCGCGTTTTGAGAGCCTCGCCGGCCTCTACAGCCGCCTGACAACCGGGCCGTGGTCTGATGCCAGCTTGCACGGGTGTCTTGTGACCCGGGACGGCGATCAGGTCGTCATCGCACGGGAGCCGGCGGCCATCGACGACGAGTGCCGTCTCGCGGCAGGGGCCGCGGTTCTCTGGGACGGACGTTTTCGCCTCACGCTCAAAGCTACCGGTGGTGTCGATTTCACTGTCGCGCGCCTTCCGGAGAGCGCATTCCGCAAGGACGTGTTGCCGGAAGAACTAATGCGGGTCGCGCGCATTGCGCGTGGAACAATTCCCGCTCTCTTTGATTCTAAAGGTGTAGCAGCGGTACCGCATGTGGGTTATGTGCGCGCCGATGTGGCGGCGATTAACGGCTTTGGCCTTGGACTGACTAGCATTTTGGGCGGTGGTGCCAAATTGTGACACCTTGGAAATGTCAAGGACACACGGGTACAAACGCTTTGCTTGCGAAGACGCTTTGGCGCACTATTTAGCTTAATATCGTTCAAAACTAAGCCGTAACCCGAGCTTTTTAGTAGGGGTCCGATTTTGAATATCAGCCGCAATTTGATGCTGTGGGCCATTATCCTGGTCTGCGTCGTGGCGCTCTTTAATCTTTTCCAGGGCACGACACCGCGCAATTCCAGCCGGGAAATCTATTTCTCGGACTTCATGGCCGCCGTCGAGCGTGCCGAGGTCCAGGATGTCACCATTCAGGGCCCCAATATCACCGGGTCCTTCAAGTCGGGCGGCGATTTCCGCACCTACGCGCCTGAAGATCCGGGCCTCGTGCCGTCGCTGCGTGAACATGCCGTGACCATCAAGGCCGTGCCCCGCAGCGACAACGAACTGTCCTTCTGGGGCGTGATCGTTTCCTGGTTCCCGATGCTGCTGCTCATCGGCGTGTGGATTTTCTTCATGCGCCAGATGCAGTCCGGCGGCGGCAAAGCCATGGGCTTCGGCAAGTCGCGCGCCAAGCTGCTCACCGAGAAGCAAGGCCGCGTGACGTTTGAAGACGTGGCCGGCGTCGAGGAAGCCAAGCAGGAGCTCGAAGAGATCGTCGAATTCCTGCGCGATCCTCAGAAGTTTCAGCGCCTGGGCGGCAAGATCCCCAAGGGCGTGCTGCTGGTGGGCCCTCCGGGCACCGGTAAGACGCTGCTGGCGCGCTCCATCGCCGGCGAAGCCAACGTGCCGTTCTTCACCATCTCGGGCTCCGACTTCGTCGAAATGTTTGTCGGCGTCGGTGCGTCGCGCGTGCGCGACATGTTCGAGCAGGGCAAGAAGAACGCGCCGTGCATCATCTTCATCGACGAAATCGACGCCGTCGGCCGCCATCGTGGCGCCGGTCTCGGCGGCGGTAACGACGAACGCGAGCAGACCTTGAACCAATTGCTCGTCGAGATGGACGGCTTCGAGGCGAACGAAGGCGTGATCCTGATCGCCGCCACCAACCGTCCCGACGTGCTGGACCCTGCGCTGCTGCGCCCGGGCCGCTTCGACCGTCAGGTCGTGGTGCCGAACCCCGACATCGTTGGCCGCGAACGCATCCTGCAGGTCCACAGCAAGAAGACCCCGCTGGGCTCCGACGTGGATTTGAAAGTCATTGCCCGCGGCACGCCCGGTTTCTCCGGTGCGGATCTCGCCAACCTGGTGAACGAGGCCGCGTTGCTGGCCGCTCGCAAGGCCAAGCGCGTGCTCGGCATGCAGGAGTTTGAGGAAGCCAAAGACAAGGTGCTGATGGGCGCCGAGCGCCGCTCCATGGTCATGTCCGAGGATGAAAAGCGGCTGACGGCTTATCACGAAGGCGGCCACGCCCTGGTGATGATGCACGTGCCGAGCCACGAGCCTCTGCACAAGGTCACCATCATCCCGCGCGGCCGCGCGCTGGGTGTGACCATGTGGCTGCCCGAACGCGACAAATACAGCATGTCGAAGGTCGAACTGCGGGCGCAGATCGCCAGCCTCTTCGGCGGGCGTGTCGCCGAGGAGATCGTGTTCGGTATGGACAGGGTCACGACCGGTGCGTCGGACGACATTCGCCGCGCCACCGAGATGGCACGCAAGATGGTCACCGAGTACGGCTTCTCCGACAAGCTCGGCCCCTTACGTTACACCGACAACTCGGGAGAAGTGTTCCTGGGTCATTCGGTGACGCAGACCAAGAGCGTCTCCGATGCGACCGCGCGCGTGATCGATGAGGAAGTGCGCAACTTCGTCGAGGCCGGCGAAGAGACCGCACGCCAGATCATTGAGAAGCACCGCGACCAGCTTGAGATCATCGCTCAAGGCTTGCTCGAGCATGAGACCTTGTCCCGCGAAGAGATCGAAGCGTTGCTGCGCGGCGAAAAGATCGACAAAGAAAAGAACACGCCTAAGCCGCGTGAGCCGGGCAAGCGCAGTTCGGTGCCGAGTTCGGGTACGGAAGCCCGCGGCCCCGGCTTTGGCCAGGAACCGACGCCGCAACCCGGCGCGTAACAGTCCTCAGTATGCTAAGTTCAAGGCCCCGCTTTCGTGCGGGGTCTTTTGCTTTTGGGAGTTCTCTTGGCGCCTCTGCAAACTTACGTCACACCCCGCGCGATCCTGACGGGGTCCGCCGCCAAGGAGGCGATCGAGTCAGGCTGGGCGTGGCCGCTCCTGGGCAACATGGCCTACGCCGCCATGGACGTCTCCATGCGCGAAGAGGGCACATATAAGCGTCTAGGTGCCATCATCCGTGCGGCCTACGAGAAAGATGCCCGCCACATGCCGGCGCAAATGCGCGCCGCCATTGAAGCGCAGATGGCGGCACTGGCCGCGCCGCGCGCCGCTTTTGCCGGGATCGACCTCAAGCGCCCAGTCATCATCGGCGTGCTCAACGTCACGCCTGACAGCTTCTCCGACGGCGGGCGTTACACCAACGCTGATGAGGCCGTCGCTCACGCCGCCCGCATGATTGAGGCCGGTGCCGACTTGATCGACGTCGGCGGCGAATCCACCCGTCCGGGTGCGAAGCCGGTCGACGAGCAAGAGGAACTGGCGCGGGTTTCCCCTGTCGTCGGAGCGCTGCGGTCGCGCTCCATCCCGGTCTCCGTCGACACGCGGCGCGCTTTGGTCATGCGCGACGCCCTGGCGGCGGGCGCCGCCGTCGTCAACGACATCACCGCACTCACCTTTGACCCGCGGGCGCTGGACACCGTCGCGCAGTCCCAGGCGAGTGTCATCCTTATGCACATGCAGGGCACGCCCCAGACCATGCAGGACAAGCCCACCTATGTATGGGCGCCGGGCGAGGTTTATGACTTCCTGGCCGCGCGGGTGACCGCCTGTGTCGGTGCCGGTATCCCCAAGGCCCGGCTTGCCGTCGATCCCGGGATTGGCTTCGGCAAGGACGACCAGCACAACGCTCAGCTGATGGATCACTTGGGCATGTTCCACGGCCTGGGCTGCGCGGTTGCCCTGGGGGCCTCGCGCAAGGGCTTCATTGGGCGCATGAGCAAAGGCGAGGGGGCGGGCGAACGTCTGCCGGGATCGCTGGCGGCGGCGCTGGACGGGGTGTCAAAAGGCGCTCAGATCCTCAGGGTTCATGACGTCGCCGAAACCCGCCAGGCTCTGGCCGTGGCGGGCCGGCTGGCGGCTGGGACGTGAGAGTTGGGAACTAATTGGCCCGCACTTGATTCATTACGTCTGAAAGCTCCAAACTACCAATACGTGTGAAAAAGGGACTGCATGACGGACCGTAAACTCTTCGGCACCGATGGCGTGCGCGGCCTGGCCAATACCGAGCCCATGACCGCCGAGACGGTCATGCGGTTAGGCGTGGCCGCCGGCAAGCGCTTTACCCGCGGCACGCACCGTCACACGGTCGTCATCGGTAAGGATACGCGCCTGTCGGGCTACATGCTGGAGCCGGCCCTCACCGCCGGCTTCGTTTCCGTCGGCATGGATGTGATCCTGGTCGGTCCGATCCCCACGCCCGGAATCGCCATGCTGACGCGCTCCATGCGCTGCGATCTCGGGGTGATGATCTCGGCGTCCCACAATCCTTTCCAGGACAACGGCATCAAGTTGTTCGGGCCCGATGGTTACAAACTCTCGGACGCCATCGAGGCCGAGATTGAGGGCATGATGGGCAGCGATCTCTCCGATATGCGGGCGCAGGCGCACAGCCTCGGCCGCGCCAAGCGCCTCGAGGACGCTGCTGGGCGCTACATCGAATACGCCAAGACGACGTTCCCGCGTGGGCTTCGCCTCGATGGCCTCAAGATCGTGCTCGATTGCGCCAATGGTGCCGCCTACAAAGTCGCGCCGACGGTCCTTTGGGAGTTGGGCGCGGAAGTCATCAAGGTCGGCGTCGAGCCTGACGGCTTCAACATCAACCGCGAGTGCGGCTCGCTGCATCCCGATCGTATGAGTGACCTGGTGCGGGCGTACCGCGCCCATCTCGGCATCGCGCTCGACGGTGACGCCGACCGCGTGCTGTTCTGCGACGAGAAGGGGCAAATGATCGACGGCGACCAGGTTCTAGCCCTCATCGCCAACCACTGGCAGCGCACACAGCAGCTCAACGGCGGCGCAGTGGTGTCGACGATCATGAGCAATCTCGGGCTTGAGCGGCAATTGCAGGCCCAGAATCTCAAACTCATCCGCACCAAGGTCGGCGACCGCTACGTCGTCGAGCAGATGCGTGAAGGCGGCTACAACCTGGGCGGCGAGCAATCGGGCCACATCATCATGGGCCAGCACGCTACCACCGGCGACGGCGTCATCGCGGCCCTCCAAGTGCTCGCGGCGCTCGTTCAGGGCGGGCGCACGGCCAGCGAAACTTTGCGTATGTTCGAGCCGGTGCCACAGCTTCTCAAGAATGTGCGCTTGTCCAACGGCGCCAATGCCGAAGCTGTGCTGGGTCTCGATGAAGTGCGCAAGGCCATTGCGGCGGTGGAAAAGCGTCTCGTGGGGAAGGGCCGCCTCGTCATCCGCAAGTCGGGCACGGAACCGCTGATCCGCATCATGGCCGAAGGTGATGATGCCGCCGAGGTCGATACCGTCGTCGCGGAACTGGCGGCTTTGATCACGAAGGCCGCTGCCTAGTGGTTCAGAGGAAAACCGGCCGCGTTCTGATCATCGCCGGATCGGATTCCGGCGGAGGTGCCGGCATCCAGGCCGACATCAAAACCGTCACTGCGCTCGGCGGCTATGCCATGACGGCGATCACCGCGGTGACGGTGCAGAACACGTTGGGTGTTTCCGCCGTGCACGGCGTGCCGCGCGAGATTGTCGCCGAGCAGATCGCGACTGTGCTCGCGGACATCGGCGCCGACGTCATCAAGACTGGCATGCTAGCGACGACGGGCGTTATCGAAACCATCGGTGCGACGTTGCGCAAACACGGCCCGCATATCCCGCGCGTGGTCGATCCGGTCATGGTCGCCAAGGGCGGCCATGCTCTGCTCGCCGCTGACGCCACCGCCGCGCTGGTTGCGCAATTGGTGAGGGGTGCGGCGGTGATCACACCTAATTTGCCGGAAGCCGAAGTCCTCACCGGCCGGTCGATCAAAACCATCGCCGAGATGGAAGCCGCGGTTCCGGCTTTGCGCGCGCTGGGTGCCGAAGCTGTGCTGCTCAAAGGCGGCCACCTTGAAGGCTCGCGTTTGGTCGATCTTTTGGTGACTCCGACCTCTATCGATATTTTTGAGGATATGCGCATCGATACACGCGCCACACATGGCACCGGCTGCACGCTCGCCTCTGCGATTGCGGCGGGGCTTGCCGATGGCTTGGCTCTGCGCGATGCCGTCGTGCGCGCCCGGGCCTATGTGCGCCAAGCGATCCTGACAGCGCCTGGTTTCGGTCATGGCCACGGCCCCCTCAACCACGGGCATACCGTCGCCCCCTTCACTCCCGGCAAGTAGGCCAAAAGCCTGCAGAAATGCAGGTTTGAGCTATGCCGAGAGCGCAATTGACGGGCCGGGGCCTCATTCATAAACTCCGCCCCCCACCGGCCCGAGTCTCGCCCCCTTTTCGCGAAAACTTGGCCGAATATTTTTTCCGATAAGGACACGCCTTCATGTCTGCTGCGACCAAGCCGTCGGTCAAACCGGCGCGCAATCAGTTTTCCTCAGGCCCCTGCGCCAAGCGCCCGGGCTGGACGCTCGACGCCCTCAAGGGCGCGCTGGTGGGGCGTTCGCACCGTGCCAAACCCGCCAAGGCGCGCATCAAGCAGGTCATCGATAAGACGCGCGCCATCTTGGGCGTGCCGGCGGACTACAAGATCGCCATCGTTCCGGCGTCCGACACGGGTGCCGTCGAGATGATGCTGTGGCATACGCTCGGCGGCCGTCCGGTCGACATGCTGGCCTGGGAGAGCTTCGGCGAAGGTTGGGTCACCGATGTGGTGAAGCAGCTCAAGCTCAAGGACGCGCGTACGCTCACCGCGCCGTACGGGCAACTGCCAAATCTGAAAGACGTGAACTTCGACCACGACGTGGTCTTCACCTGGAACGGCACGACTTCTGGCGTGCGCGTTCCGAATGGCGACTGGATCCCGGCGGACCGCAAGGGCCTGACGATCTGTGACGCGACTTCGGCGGTGTTCGCCATGGACATGCCGTGGGACAAGCTCGATGTCGTCACTTACTCCTGGCAGAAGGTGCTGGGCGGGGAAGCGCAGCATGGGATGCTGATCATCTCCCCGCGCGCGGTCGAACGCCTCGAGAGCTATACGCCGCCGTGGCCGATGCCCAAGATATTCCGCCTGACCTCGAAGGGTAAGCTCAGCGAAGGCATCTTCGAGGGCGATACCATCAACACCGTCTCGATGCTCTGCGTCGAGGACGCGGTGGACGGCCTCAATTGGGCCGAAAGCGTCGGCGGGCTCAAGGGTCTGATCGCGCGCTCCGAAGGCAACTTGAAGGTGCTCAGCGATTTCATCGCCAAGAACGACTGGCTGGCCTTCCTGGCGCAATCAGCCGACATCCGCTCCTGCACGTCGATCTGCCTGACGCTGCCCAAGATCGCAGGCGCTGAGAAGCAGGCCGAAGTCGCCAAGAAGATGGCGAGCCTGCTCGAAGCCGAAGGTGTCGCGGTCGATATCGGTGCATACCGCGACGCGCCGGCGGGCTTGCGTATCTGGGGCGGGGCGACGGTGGACACCGCCGACCTCGAGAAGCTGATGCCGTGGCTCACCTGGGCCTATAACGAAGCTCAGCGTGCGGGATAGGACTCTCTGATGAGCCCCACCCCCGCGCAGTTGTCCGAGGAACGCGCTGGGGTGATCTACGCCGCGTTGGCCTACGGGCTGTGGGGCATCATGCCGGTCTACTGGCGTGCGCTCGACGAAGTCTCGGCCTTCGAGATCACGGCGCACCGCGTGGTGTGGAGCGCGTTGTTCTTGGCCATTGTCACCATGGCGCGCGGACATATCGGGCGCGTGCTCGCGGCGGTGCGTGATCCGCGCATGCTCGGTACCCTTGCGATCACCGGCACGCTGATCTCAGGCAACTGGCTGCTTTACATCTATTGCGTCGAGACCGATCAGCTGGTCGAAGCGAGCCTCGGCTATTACATCACACCGCTAGTGTCCTTCGCGTTGGGGATGATGTTCTTCGGCGAGCGCATTTCGCGCCTCCGCGCCGCGTGCATTGCCCTGGCAAGTATTGGTTTGGTTCTGCAGATCGCGGCCCTCGGCCATATCCCATGGATCGCCCCGGCGCTGGCCATCAGTTTTGGCCTCTACGGCTATCTGAGGAAGCGCACCGTCATCGCGGCCTTGGACGGCTTGCTGGTGGAGACCATGATCCTTTTGCCGATTGCCTTGGGATTCCTTGCCTGGTGGAGGGCGCACGGCACCGGGGCATTTCCAGTGGGGAACACGTTCCACAACATCCTGCTGGTGGGCGCGGGGCCGGTGACGGCCATCCCGCTGTCCCTGTTCGCGGCGGGGGCAAGGCGGGTCAGCATGACCACCCTCGGCTTCCTGCAGTACCTTGCGCCATCCATCACCTTGCTGATGGCAGTTTTTGGCTTTGGCGAGGCGTTTTCGCAAATCGACCTGATTTCGTTCGGTTGTGTCTGGGCCGCTCTGGTGATCGTGGCGGTGGAAAGCCGGTTTCCTGCACCCTCGCGTGCTTGAATTAGAGACGCGGTGCAGATAGAAAAAGCGCCCAACAGAAGGGGATATCCGTGTCCAAGCCTAAGGTCCTGATCAGCGACAAGCTGAGCGAAGCCGCCGTCGAGATTTTCAAAAACCGCGGCGTCGATGTCGACGTCAAAACCGGCCTCAAGCCGGAAGAGCTGCTGGCGATCATCAAGGACTATGACGGCCTGGCGATCCGCTCCAACACCAAGGTGACCGCCGCCGTCCTGGCCGCCGCACCTCGGTTGAAGGTTGTGGGCCGCGCCGGCATCGGCGTGGACAACGTCGACGTCGAAGCCGCCACGCAGCGCGGCGTGGTCGTCATGAATACGCCCTTCGGCAACGCCATCACCACCGCCGAGCATGCCATCTCGATGATGATGGCGCTCGCGCGCGACATCCCAACGGCGAGTGCGTCGACCCACGCCGGAAAGTGGGAGAAGAACAAGTTCATGGGCGTCGAGCTTTATGGCAAGACCCTCGGCGTCATTGGCTGCGGCAACATCGGCTCGATCGTCGCCGACCGCGCGCTCGGCTTGAAGATGAAGGTCATCGCCTATGACCCGTATCTCTCCGAAGAGCGCGCGCGCGACCTGGGCGTGGAGAAGGGTGACCTCGACACCATCTTTGCCCGCGCCGATTTCATTACCCTGCACACGCCGCTGACCGACAACACGCGCGGCATCATCAGCTCCAAGTCCTTTGCCAAGATGAAAAAGGGCGTGCGCATCGTCAATTGCGCGCGCGGCGGTCTGGTCAACGAAGCCGATCTCAAGGTCGCGATCGAAAGCGGTCAGGTTGCCGGTGCGGCGCTGGACGTATTCGAGGAAGAACCCGCTAAGGCCAATCCGCTGTTCGGCATGGAGAAGGTCGTCTGCACGCCGCACTTGGGCGCTTCCACCAACGAAGCTCAGGAGAACGTGGCCCTTCAGGTCGCCGAGCAGCTCTCGGACTACCTGCTCACGGGTGCGGTGACCAACGCCCTCAACATGGCATCGGTCTCCGCCGAAGACGCGCCCAAGCTGCGCCCCTACATGAAACTCGCCGAGGAGCTGGGCAGCTTCGCCGGCCAGTTGGTGCAGTCGGGCCTGAAGGCGGTCAGCGTGGAATATTCCGGGGCTGTTGCTCAGCTCAATACCCGCCCGCTGACCTCGATCCTGCTCAAGGGCCTGCTGGGCCCGTTGATGGAAAGCGTCAACATGGTCAACGCGCCGACCATCGCGCGCGAACGCGACATCAAGATCACCGAAGTGAAGCAGGATAAGAACGACTTCTACCAAACCCTGATCGCGCTCACCGTCACCACCGACAAAGGCAAGGCGAGTGTTTCCGGCACCCTGTTCGGCGCCAGCCAGCCGCGCCTGGTGGATATCGATTCGATCCACATCGAAGCCGAAGTCGGCCCGTACATGCTCTACGTCACCAATACGGACAAACCGGGCTTCATCGGGGCGCTGGGGACGACGCTAGGCGGGGCAGGGGTCAACATCGCCTCGTTCCACCTGGGCCGGTCCAAGTCGGGCGGGGACGCCATTGCGCTTCTGCAGCTCGACCAGGCCGTGAACGAAGCCTTGCTCGCCAAGGTCAAGGCGTTGCCGCACGTCAAACAGGCGCAAAGCCTCGCCTTCAAATAAGGCGTTCCTGGCGCTAAAATTGGCGCATGCTGATCAATCCGCAGCGTGCGCAAGCCAAGTTCGATGAAGCGCTGGTCCGAATCGCCAAGACGCGCCGGGCGCGTTTTGGCATCGTCGGCGGTGTCGTCATTGTCGGGCTGTTGCAGGTCGCCTTCGGCGAGCAGGTAACGGTCTTGGCCATTCTGGCCGACCTCGGCCTTGCGGCCGTCGGCGTTGTGGTGGTCTTGCTCTTGGCGGTGCGCGACCGCAAAAGGGCCGAGCGCGTCTTTGAGTCGGAAACCTTCCACGTGCCGAAGCGTAAAAGCCGGTCGTAACAAGCATTTGCGGACTATTGTTGGCGCGGCTCTAGGAGCGTATAACCGCGCGTTATCAGCCGCCAAAATCCGCCTCGAAAATTTGACGTGTCATGAGCGAGACTTCCTCTCGAACCCTGCTGCCTGAAGGCCTGCGCGACGTGCTGCCGCCGGACGCGGGATTCGAGTCAGCCGTGGTCGACAGCCTCAAGAAAAGTTTTGCCGCCAACGGCTATGCCTTGGTGAAGCCGCCGCTGGTGGAGTTCGAGGACACGCTGCTGTCGGGTGTGGGCACGGCCTTGGCACCCAGGATCTTCCGCATGCTCGATCCGGTGTCGCACCGGACCTTGGGTGTGCGCGCCGATATCACCACCCAGATCGCGCGTATCGCCGCGACTCGTCTTGCTTCCGCGCCCCGGCCTTTGCGCATGATGTACGCCGGCCAGGTGCTGCGCGTGAAAGGCACCCAACTCGAGCCCGAGCGCCAATTCTCGCAGGCTGGTTTTGAGTTGATCGGCCCCGCCGCCGGGGCTGCCGATGCCGAGGCGATTCTCGTGGTCGCCGAAGCCCTAGCTGCCCTGGGTGTGAAGGACGTCAGCATTGATTTAGGCCTGCCCACGCTGGTGCCGGCGATCCTCGCGGCTCAGCCGGCCGCAGATGTGAGCCGCCTGCGCGCGGCCCTTGATCATAAAGATGTTGCCGAGATCAAAGCTGCTGGTGGTGCCGCGGCGCCCTTGCTGACCGCGTTGGTGGAAGCGTCGGGGCCCTTCACCAATGGTCTTCTTGCCAAACATTCCCTGCCGCCCGCCGCCCAGAAGGAATGGCAAGGCCTCGTTGCCGTGGCCGAAGCCGTGCGCGCCGCAGCACCCAACCTGTCCCTCACGGTCGATGCCGTGGAGAATCGCGGTTTCGAGTATCACACCGGCGTCACGTTCTCCGTTTTTGCGCGCGGTTCGCAACGCGAGCTCGGCCGGGGTGGGCGCTATGTGCTCGCCGGCGGCGAGCCCGCCACGGGCGCCACGCTTCTCGTCGACGCGCTTCTGGCCATCGTGCCACGCGTTGAGGCGGCCAAGTCGCTGTTCGCGCCCTTTGGCACGCCGCGCGCTGCTATCGCTGATTTGCAAGGCAAGGGTTGGCGCGTTATCGCGGGGCTTGCGAAGGCCGCGGACGACAACATCGAAGCGCGCCGTCTCGGTTGTACGCACGTCCTCAGCAAAGACACTGTCAAAGAACTTACAGGCTCATAGGGATCACCATGGCAAACGTCGCGGTCGTCGGCTCGCAGTGGGGCGACGAAGGGAAGGGCAAGATCGTCGATTGGTTGTCGGAACGCGCCGACATGGTGGTGCGTTTCCAGGGCGGCCATAACGCCGGCCATACGCTGGTCATCGGCAATCAGACGTACAAATTATCTTTGCTCCCTTCAGGTGTCGTGCGCGGCAAGCCTTCGATCATCGGCAATGGTGTGGTCGTTGATCCCTGGGCGCTGCTCGACGAGATCAAGCGCATCGGTGAGCAGGGCGTTTCCATCACGCCCGCGATCCTCAAGCTCGCGGACAACGCCGCCCTGATTCTGCCTTTGCACCGCCGCCTCGATCAGGCGCGCGAAACGGCAGCCGGCAGCAGTCAGATCGGCACCACGGGACGCGGCATCGGCCCGGCCTACGAGGACAAAGTCGCGCGCCGTGCGCTACGTGTGTGCGATCTCGCCGACGATGTCACCATTGCCTACAAGGTCGAGCGTATGCTCTCCCATCACAACGCGCTGTTGCGCGGCATGGGCCAAGAGGAAGTGAATGCCGCCGAACTGATCGCCCAGATCAAGGAGGTCGCACCCAAGATTCTGCCGTTCGCAGCGCCGGTCTGGGAAACCATGGCGGACGCCCGCCGCGACCGTAAACGCATTCTGTTTGAAGGTGCCCAGGGCGCGATGCTTGACGTCGATCACGGCACCTATCCTTACGTGACGTCCTCCAACACCGTCTCGGGCCAAGCCGCCGCAGGCTCAGGTATTGGCCCAGGCAGCGTCGGCTATGTGCTCGGCATCACCAAGGCCTACACCACCCGTGTCGGCGCTGGTCCGTTCCCGACCGAACTCACCGATACGATCGGGCAGTTGCTCGGCGAACGCGGCCATGAATTCGGCACCGTCACCGGCCGCAAGCGCCGCTGTGGCTGGTTCGACACCGTCATGGTCCGTCAGGCCATCAAGGTCGGCGGCATCACCGGTATCGCGCTGACCAAGCTGGACGTGCTCGACGCGCTGAAGGAAATCTGCGTCTGCGTCGGCTACGAACTGAACGGCAAGCGCATCAACCGTTTCCCTTCGGCCATGAATGAGCAGGCCGCGGTGAAGCCGGTCTATGAGACCATGACCGGCTGGAACTGCTCGACCCGGGGGGCCCGCAGCTGGGCGCAGTTGCCCGCCGAAGCGATCAAATACATCCGCCGCATCGAGGAGCTGATCGAGGCGCCGGTGGCGCTTTTGTCCACCAGTCCGGAGCGCGACGACACCATCCTGGTGCGCGATCCGTTCGCCGACTAGGCCGCGAATCCCCGGTTTTGGCCCTCCAAAAGGACAAAAACTGGCTAAATGCCTGGAAATCCAGCCTTCTCGGGCTGTATCGGGCGTTGTATTAGGGCCCCCTCTTTCCGTATAATGGCGGCCACGGATCGGCAGAAGCCGGTCTGACCCAGTTAGAAGGACTGTTGCGCCATGGCCGAAGCGGCTGCGGACCTCAGACCGGCGCCCGCCCCACCGCGGCCCGCGCCCACCGTTGTGCCTGCCGCGCCCGCGCAACCCGCAGCGGCGGCTGACGCGCCCGCATCACAACCCGCACCCGCAACTCCACCGCCGCAAACCAACGGCAATGGCGGCGGCACGTACATCGTCGTGCGCGATCGCTTCACGCTGTACTGCGACCGCCCGATCCCGGCGCTCGATATGCCCAACGCGCTGGCCTACGAAGTCGCCGACCGCAAGCAGGAGGGCAGGCCTCTGTATGCACTGGTCTGCAAACCCGAGATGCCGGCGCGTATCAGCGTCATGCGCATCCTCAAGGGCCTCGAGATCCCGGCGGTACTGCACATGGTCGACTGGGGTGTGGCCGAATGGCCGCTGGTCGACCGGAAATGTGTGATCGTGATTTATCACCGCCCCATGGGCGGGCGCGTCATGGACACGATGGCGTCCAACTTCAAACGCATCCCCGACCACCAGTTCGCGCGCGCGGTGATCAAGCCGCTGGCCGATGGGCTCGTCGAACTCGCGTTGAAGGGGATCGCGCACCGCGCGATCCGGCCCGACAACCTCTATTACATGGACGAGGCGCGCACCAAGATCGTGCTGGGCGACTGCGTCACCTCGGTTCCGGCCCACGACCAGCCGGTGGTGCTGGAGACGATCGAGTCCGGCATGGCGATGCCCTCGGGGCGAGGGGCGGGAACCTACCCTGACGATATGTACGCCTTCGGTGCTTCGGTCCTGATGCTGGCCATCGGCCGCAACCCGATGCAGGGCGTTCCCGACGGCGAGATCATTCGCCGCAAGGTTCAAAGCGGCTCCTATGCCGCCCTCGTCGGCGACGAACGCATGCCGGTGACGCTGATCGAAGCGCTGCGCGGTCTTTTGACCGACGATCCTGAACAGCGCTGGCAGGCCGGCAACATCGACATGTGGCTGAACGGCAAACGCCTGACTCCGATCCAGGCGAAGGCCGAATCCCAGGCGCAGCGTCCGATCCGTTTTGCCGACCAGGAGTTTCACTCGATTCGGCCGCTGTCCTACGCCATGTTCCAGAACTGGGACAAAGCCAGCGCCATCATCACCGACGGCACACTCGAAATCTGGATCCGCCGCGGCCACGAGATCAACGAGCTCGCTGACGGCATCGCCACTGCCATCAAGAGTACCGGCGCCATGGCGATGATGGCGGGCGGAAAATCCGACACCGATGACGTGATTGTCGCGCGTGTGCTGATGCTGATGGATCCCAAGGCGCCGGTCCGCTTCCGCGATTTCCGCTGCTTCATCGAGGGCTTCGGCGCATCGATGGCGATCGCGACCTTGCGCAAGCAGAAACTCCAGCACTATTCCGACTTCATCAACCGCGACCTCTGGCGCCATTGGCTCCTCGCGCAAACCGGCAAGACGGCGGCCGATAACCAGCAGTACGAAACCGTCTTCCGCGACATGAAGAACTATCTCAAGGATCCCAACTCCGGCGCCGGCGCCGAGCGCTGCGTCTACGAACTCAACGAGTGGCTACCGTGCCTGAGCCCGTTGATCGACAGCCAGTACGTCATGGAAGTGAAGGGCGTGCTGCCCGCACTCGATATCGTCGCCAAGACGGCCAATACCAAGCTGTGGCCGGTCGACCGCCATGTCGCGGCCTTCCTGCGCGCGCGCTACGCCAAAGGCACGGGCTCGCAGATCGACGCGATGAACGATTCGCGCCCCGACCGCGCCACCATCGGCATGCTATCGGTGCTGGCCATCGTGCAGTGGCGCTTGGGGCCAGAGGCGTTGTTCGGTTTGGCGGGGTGGGTCGGCGGCTTGATGGGGCCGGTCATCAACAGCTACCAGAACCGCAACAGGCGCAAGGAGCTCGAGAAGGAGCTGCCCAAGTTGATCCGCAAGGGCAATCTGGCCGAGCTTTACAACTATCTCGACAATCCCGAAGAACGCCAGCGCGATGCCGAAGGCTTTGCGTGGGCGAAGGCGGAATACGCCGCCTCTGAAAAGATGATCTACGACTTCGAACATGGCCAGGTCGACCGCCAGGAATCGGCGATCAAGCTTGGCCGCCAAACCGGCGCGGTCGCTGCGACGCTGATCATGTTCGTCACATTCCTCATCGTCCTCATGGGGAAGTTGCTCTGATGAAAAAGCGCAGCACGGCTTTCCTCTATGTGATGCTAGGCATCCCGATCGGGCTAATGATCATCCCGACCGTGATCGTGCTGGCGGTGGCACTGGTGCCGACAGGCGTGGCTTTCATCATGGAGCGCGGCAAGGGCTACTACGGCGGTCTGACCGTCGGCGCCATGAACCTCGCCGGCGCATCGCCCTATCTCGCCGACCTGTGGTCTGAGGGCCATACCGTAGCCGCAGCGGTGGGCATCATCACCAATGTCTTCGCCTGGCTGGTGTTCTATGGCGCGGCGATGTTTGGCTGGGCGATTTATTCCACCACGCCGGCGGCCGTGTCGGCGATCATGACCATGACCGCGGGCCAACGCATCACCGGCATGCGCGCGACCCAGCGCGACCTGGTGCAGAAATGGGGCCCGGACGTGGAATCGGTCTACGAACCCGAAGGCGGGAAGGCCGCCGCTGACGCCGCTGCTGCCCTGGCCGCAGCTCCGCCGGGCGGCATGGGCAGCATGGGCATGAGCAGCAACAAGAAGAGCGTGCCCGCACCCGCGGCGATGTAGCTATTCGTCCTCTGGGACGTCGATGCTGCGCAGGGCTTCCAGCAGATCGATGAAGTCCTGGGGCGGCTCGCGCTCGAACTTCAATTTTTTCCCCGTCACCGGATGTTCGAAGCCGATGGTCGACGCATGCAGCGCCTGGCGCGAGAAGGCTTTCAGGACGGCAGCGACGTCCGGCGGCACGCCCTTCATCGAGCGGCGGCGATTGCTGCCATAGGTCCCGTCGCCGATCAGCGGATGGCCGATGCTCGCCATGTGCACGCGGATCTGGTGGGTGCGCCCGGTTTTCAATTTACAGCGCACATGGCTGGCGATCGTGCCGAACACATCGATGACGCGATACCCGGTCTCGGCGTCCTTGCCGCCGCGTTTGACGATGGCCATCTTCTGGCGGTTGTGGCGGCTGCGGCCGATGGCGCCGATGATTTGGTCCGACTCATAGGGCGGCACGCCCCAGATCAATGCATCGTAAGTGCGGTCGATGGTGTGCGCAGCGAACTGCAGCGACAGGCCCGCGTGCGCCGCTTCGGTCTTGGCCGCGACCAGGAGGCCACTTGTGTCCTTGTCGATGCGGTGCACGATCCCGGGGCGCTTGACGCCGCCGATTCCCGAAAGGCCGCCTTCGCAGTGGGCGAGCAGCGCGTTGACCAAGGTCTTGTCGCGATTGCCGGGGGCGGGATGCACCACCATGCCTACCGGCTTGTTGATGACGATCAGGTGCTCGTCCTCGAAAACGATATCCAGATCCATCGCCTGGGCTTCGGGTTTGGCCTCGACTGCGACCGGCACGGCGATCAACACCGTCTCGTCGAGCTTGATGCGGTAGGCCGGATCGGCGGCGGGTTTGCCGTCGACGGTGACGGCACCGTCTTCGATCAGCGTCTTGATGCGCGAGCGCGACACGGCGGGTACGTTATCCGCCAGCCACTTGTCCAGGCGCGTGCCCACGGCGCCTTCGAGAACCTTGATGGCACGTCTGACGGGCTTTTTTGGGGCGGCGGGAACGGGAGTGGGCATGGTGACGATAACTTTAACATCTGGGCGGAGAAGGCCAACGGTTCCGGTGGCCTGCGGCCTGGCGTAAGATATGGGCATGACCGCGCCTACCCATATCACGCTCTCTGCTACGCAAGCTGCGACTTTATGTGCCGCCGCGCGCGCGGCGCATCCTCATGAGAGCTGTGGGCTGCTGGTGGGCGAGGGTGAAGGCCCGCTGACGATCACCGATATTGTCGCCACCGCCAACGTCGCCGACGACCCTTCGAGCGCCTTTGCCGTCGACCCTCAGGCGCAGTTCGATCTGCTGCGGTCCTTGCGCGGATCAAACCGGCGCGTGATCGGCCACTACCATTCCCATTCGCGCGGTCCGGCGCAGCCGTCACCGCGCGACCTTGCCATGGCCCATGATCCGCAAGCGCTCTGGCTTCTGGTCGCGGGCGAAGAGTTGCGCGCTTTCCGCCGCCCGGCTGAGGCCCACAGTTTTGTCGAGGTTCCGGTCATGGTGCTGTCGTGACAGGTATTTCCCGGCGCGGTCTGATTCACGGCGCTAATGCCGCGGCCCTGGGCGCGGTGCTTGTGCCGGCGGCGGCGCCCGGCGCGACACCCGGCGCGTACCTGCGCCTCAATCAAAACGAAAATCCCTACGGGCCGTCGGACGCGGCGAAAAAAGCCATGCAAGAGGCGCTCGATCTTGGCTGGGCCTATGCGCAGGACGACGCCGCGCAGCTGCGCCGCATGATCGCCGCCAAGGAAGGGCTTAAACCCGAAAACGTTTTCATATGTGAGGGCTCGACCGAGCTTTTGCGCATCGGCGCTTTGGCGTTCACGTCCAACGGCAAGGAACTCGTGGCTGGTCTGCCGACCTTCAACGCCATGCCGCAATACACCGCGCGGGTTGGCGGCAAGGTGCAATTCGTTCAGCTCGATTCCGGCCATCGCCTTGACCTCGATGCGATGGCGTCGCGCGTGGGCGCCAACACCGGCGCGGTGTTCATCTGCAATCCCAATAACCCGACCGGCACAATTGTCGAGACCGCACGCCTTAAGGCCTTCATCGAATCCATTTCGCCGAAAGCGCTGGTGCTGATCGACGAAGCTTATATCGACCTCGTCGACGACCCCGCCGCGACGACGTTGGTCGAGCAGGTCAAGCAGGGGCGCAATGTGCTGGTCTCGCGCACGTTCTCGAAGCTGCATGGCCTCGCGGGTTTACGGGTCGGCTACGGATTGGGACAGCCGGCGGTGATCCGCCGTCTCGAGGATCTGCGTACGTCGATTCCCAATCGTTTGGGCTTGCGGGCGGCGCTGGCCAGCTATCAGGACACGGCGTTCCTCGACTACAGCCGCAAGATGGTGCGCGCGGCGGTCGCTACCACGTCAGACGCGCTCACCAAGATGAAGGTGAAATTTCAGCCGACCCAGGCCAACTTCCTGATCCTCGACACCGGCGGGTCTAGCGTCGCCTTTGCGACGTTCATGCGCGACAAGGGGATTCTCACCACGCCGCAGTTCGATCCGATTGCGAACTGGTGCCGCGTCAGTATGGGCCGCGTCGAGCAGATGGAAACCTTCCTGGCTGCTGCGCGCGAATTCTTTCAGAAAACTTAGAAAGCGACCGCGCGGCGTGGTTTGCGGCGGACCTGCTGTTGTACCGCAGCGCTGACGACGATTGTCTCCTGCGCAGGCAGTTCTTCTTCCTGCACGTCCGCCAGGCGGTACTTCTTCTGCAAGTTCGTCCACCAATGCGGCACTTCGAGGGCCAGGGGCTGGCCCAGGCTGTGGCGGTAGAGGATCTCGGTCATCAGGTGTTCGGTGGCTTCGATCTTGTCGACGCCTAAGCGCTGTAGGATCGCTTTGACCACTTGGTCGTAGGGCATCTTCTGCTGATCGATGGCCGACGAGACTTCGACCCGGCCGATGATGAAGAAGACCAGATCCGACACCACGCGGTCGCCGCGGTCGGCCACGGCATCGACCTGCTCGCCTAACTGACTCATCAGCTCGGCTGCCGCGTCGGGGGCGAAAAGCAGTTTCAGTTTTGCGGCCTCAAGGGCTACGACCCCGGCGAAGTAGTAGTCGTCGAGCGGATGGACCTCGAGAACGGCGCGGCGCTGGTCATAGCCCAGCGGACATTCCTCGATCCCGGCGGTCAGGGTCTTGTGCCATTCAGGGAAGGTTCGCTTGGCAACCTTGGCCATGTCCTTGAGGAAACCCGCCATGGCGGCTTTCGGCTCAATGATCGGCTTCGGAGATATTGAAGTGTTGTGCATTTCTGCTACCAGATGTTGTAGGTTCGTCCTGCATGACAAACGCCTGGTGCTGGGTCCGGTTGCGGCGAATTTGCGCCCGCGGGTGCAATAATTTGACGCAACTAATTGAAGTGTTTAAGTTTTCCTACCTCTCGATTTGCGAGTAAGCCGTGCCGAAGCGCGCCCGCCGTCATCCCGATGTGATCCTCGTGCAGGTGTATGAGGGGGAGAGCTTTGGCTTCACCTATCTCTCGCCTGAGGATTTCGAGTACGCCGCCGATCATTTCATGCTGCCGGCGGTGAAATACGCCTCCGCCGACGTCAGCGATGCCACGCAGCGCCGCGAACTCGCCTATGACTTCCTCTGGCGCTATTTCAGCAAACCCGACGCCAAAGGCTACTTCCGCGAGAACGTGCGCTGGATCGCTGCGGCTGCTGTACGGGAGAAATTCGCCGCCGATGCCCAAGCCGGCCATATGCCGCGGGTGATCGTCATCGAGCGCAAGGCCGGCGAAGCCGGCGGCATTGTCATCCGTGACGCCCAGGAATATCTCGATCATCCCGGCTACCCGCTGGCGCTGATCGTCGGCAAGCCGCAGAACGGCGGCGGCCCGGCGCACTTCTTCGCCAACCGCGACGCCTATGAAAAAGTCGGCTCCAGCAAGCCCAGCACGGAAGTCTGGCTGCCGCAGATCGTCTACCGCCTCTACGCCGAGACGCCGTCGGTGGTGATGGGCATTCCCAAGCCGGGGAAGAAGGGCGAGATGGGTGTGGAGTGCATGGCGCTGGGCTTCGGCGAGCCCGCGAGTTTGGTCGAGCGCAAGATCAATTAGATTTTTTCTCGTCCGGCATATCCAACCCCACGCGCGCGCGGATATCAGGGGCGGCGATGCCTTTGGCCAGCACCAGCTTGATGAGCATGGCGTCGAAACTGTCGTCATCGTCCTTGGCGAGGGCGGCGGCGAAGCGGGCCTCGCGTTCGGCGCACAGCGCCGGGCCCCACTGCGCTTCGGTTTCGGCTGTGCCGAGCACGCAATAGGAAATCATTTCGGCCGCGGCGCGCATCACGTCGTCGATGACCACGGATGATGCTGTCGCCTG
>CANKHC010000032.1 GCA_947481595.1 Fidelibacterota bacterium | reverse complement strand
GCCGGGGCTGCACGCGGGCTTACCAAGGCTCTCACCCATCCGGGGGCAGCCCTGCCCGACCCCCACCTGCTGACGGCGATCTACCAGGGCCTGCGCAACCAGACGCGGGCGTTGACGATTCCCCTTTCGGTCGAGGACCAGTCCGTACAGTCGATGCCAGATGCCAGTCCGACGAAATGGCATCTGGCCCATACCACCTGGTTCTTCGAAACGTTCGTTCTTTCGGCCTATCAGCCCGGCTACCGGCTGTTCGACGAGACCTACCGCACGCTTTTCAATTCCTATTATGAAACTGTCGGACCGAAGCATCCGCGCGCCGAACGCGGTCTGCTGACGCGTCCATCCTGCGACGACATCATCCGCTACCGCGCCTATGTCGATGAACACATGGCCAGCTTCATGGCGTCGTTTGTCTCCGGCGCGCGGGGAACGTGGGACAAACTCGCCGCTCTGATTGTTTTGGGATGTCACCACGAGCAGCAGCATCAGGAACTGATCCTGATGGACATCCTGCACGCCTTCTCTTGCAACCCCTTGCGGCCGGCCTATGCGCCGCGAGCGGCAATCAGCCCACGTCCGGCCTCAGAGCTACGCTGGATCAACTTCCCGGGCGGCGACTACGAGATCGGCCATCGCGGCCCAAGCTTCTCCTTCGATAACGAAGGGCCGTGTCATGTGGTGAAGCTTCAGTCCTTTGCCATCGGTTCGCGCGCCGTGACCAACGCCGAATGGTGTGAGTTCATCGATGCCGGCGGCTATGCCAAGCCGGAACTGTGGCTCGCTGACGGGTGGGAGATCGTCCAGAAGCAGAGATGGAATGCTCCTTTGTACTGGAGCACGGACGCAAACGGCGCGTGGCAGCGCTTCACCCTTGGCGGCGACGGACCGCTCGATCTCGGCGCCCCGGTCTGCAACGTCAGCTACTACGAAGCCGATGCCTATGCGCGCTGGCGCGGCAAACGGCTGCCCACCGAGGCCGAATGGGAAATCGCTGCTGACAGCCAGTCGGTGCAAGGCGATATCGCGGTTGCCAACTTGCTTGAGACGGCTGCCCTTGAGCCTCTCGCCCCTTCATGGGGTGACGGCTACGGCCCGCAGCAGATGTTTGGCGACGTCTGGGAATGGACGCAAAGCCCCTATACCGCCTATCCGGGCTTCAAGCCCGACGCCGGCGCGGTCGGTGAGTACAACGGCAAGTTCATGATCAATCAGATGGTTCTGCGGGGCGGTTCCTGTTTGACCCCCGCAAGTCACCTCCGCGCCACTTACCGCAACTTCTTTTATCCCCACATGCGCTGGCAATTCGCCGGCCTCAGACTGGCTGACAATTCATGAACCGCATTGCCAACGTAAAGCCGTCACTCAAAAACGACGGCGCCGTCTCCACATCCAACACCGGCGATTTCCGCGCCGAGGTGATCGCGGGACTTTCCGCCGCGCAAAAGACGCTGCCGTGCAAATACTTCTACGACGAGCGCGGTGCGCAGCTGTTCGAAGCCATCTGCCGCACGCCGGAGTACTATGTCACTCGCACGGAAATGGCGTTGCTGCAAAGCCACGCTGCGGAAATTGCGACGCTCGCGGGATCCTCCGCGCAGTTGATCGAGTTCGGCAGCGGGGTGCCGACCAAGGCCTGTGTTTTGCTCGACAGCATGAAGCGTCCTGCCGCATACGTGCCGATCGATATTTGCAGCGCGAGCTTGTTCGCCGAACTTCACAACCTCGCTGTCCGCTATCCGGGGTTAGCTGTTGCTCCGGTGCGCGCGGATTTCACGCGCTCGCTGCGCCTACCCGAGATCTTCGGCGCGCGCCGGCGCGTGGGATTCTTTCCAGGCTCGACGATCGGCAATTTCACGCCCGAGGATGCCAGAGCGTTCCTGCGCCGTGTCGCCGGCGTGCTGGGCCAGGAAGGCATGCTGGTCATCGGCGTGGACATGAAAAAGAATCCCCGCATCCTCGACGCTGCCTATAGCGATGCTGGCGGCGCCACGGCGGCGTTCAACCTCAATCTCCTCAAACGCATCAATCGCGAGCTCAAGGCCACCTTCGACCTCGACGCCTTTACGCATTATGCCCACTACAACGAAGCTTTAGGCCGGGTCGAAATGCACCTCTACAGCCTCGCGTTTCAAAGCGTGCGGGTTGACGGTCATCTGTTCTCATTCACCCCGGGCGAGTCCATCCACACCGAGAATTCCCATAAGTACGCGCCCGATGAATTCCAGGCATTGGCGCGTGAGGCCGGCTTCCAGCCGACCAAACTCTGGATGGATGAGGCCAAACTGTTCAGCCTGCATTGCCTGAATGTCGGCTCCATCCACTAAAACCTATTTATTTTCCGCATATTAGCTCCCGCCACAATTATGGCGTGGTCACGCCACAGAGCCGCCATGCCAGGCCGCCATGCTGCAGGTTCGGTTTTAGTCAGGAGGGTTGTCATGCTGAATATCCGCACGTCATTGAAGACTGGTGTCGCCGCGATGTTGATGGCGCTTGCCGCCATGAGCGCGGTCGCGCCGGACGCCATGGCCCAGAGCCGCGACCGAGGTGAACGCCGCGACAACGATCGTCGCGATAACGATCGCGGCCGCCGCGACAATGACCGCAATGATCGCGGTCGCTTTGATGGTCGTGGGCGTCCGGATTGGCGGGGCGACCGCCGCTGGGATGGTCCGTCGCGTGCGGTCTTCGTTCGCCCCCGTCCGTCTTACTATCGCTACTACGCCATGCCGCGTGACCGCTATTACCAAGGTGTTAGGGTTTGGCGCCCCTATGGCCGACCCTACGCCGGCTTCGGCTTCTACTACCGCGACAACGACGCCGCGCGCTTCTTGGGTCTGACAGCGCTTAGTTTCATCGCCATCAACGCGCTCAATGAGTCGCAGCAGCGCGCCCACGAACAGGCGATGATCGAAGCCGCCAATGCGCAGATCGGCGAGCCGATAATCTGGAACGAAAACGGCCGCAGCGGCCGCGTCACGGCAGTGCGCGAAGGCTTTACGACCGACGGCCGCCAGTGCCGTGAGTTCCAGCAGGAAGTTACCATCGACGGCAGACCGCAAGAGGCCTACGGCACCGCGTGTTTGCAGCCTGACGGCAGCTGGCAGGTCGTTAACGACAACGGCTAAGGAATACCCTGTGATCCCTACCCGCCCCTTTTCCCCGAGGGGCGGGTTTTTTTAGGCTTTCACGCCCGCCGCTAGGCCTACCGCCTCCGCCACGCGGATACCGTCGACGCTCGCCGACAAGATGCCGCCGGCATAGCCGGCCCCCTCGCCCGCGGGATAGAGGCCCTTCGTGTTCACGCTCTGAAATGTTTCCCCGCGGGTGATGCGAATCGGCGCGGACGTGCGTGTCTCGACACCGGTCATCACAGCATCAGGCATGGCGTAGCCTTTGATCTGGCGGTCCATGGCCGGCAGGGCTTCACGGATCGCTGCGGTGACGTAGTCAGGCAAACATGCCGCGAGGTCAGTCAGATGTACTCCCGGCTTGTAGGAAGGGATGACGGTGCCTAACGCTGCTGAGGGACGGCCGTCGAGAAAATCACCAATCAACTGACCCGGTGCGTCGTAGTTACTGCCGCCAGCGACAAAAGCCCGCGACTCCCATTCGCGCTGGAAGGCGATCCCCGCCAGTGGATGGCCGGGATAGTCGGCCGCTGTGATCCCCACCACAATTCCGCTGTTGGCGTTCCGTTCAGCGCGGGAATACTGGCTCATGCCGTTGGTGACCACACGGCCCGGTTCAGATGTCGCGGCGACGACCTGGCCGCCAGGGCACATGCAGAAACTGTAGACCGACCGGCCATTGCTAGCATGGTGCACCAGCTTGTAGTCGGCGGCACCCAGCATCGGATGGCCGGCGAACTTTCCGAAGCGGCAACGGTCGATCATCGACTGCGGGTGTTCGACGCGCACGCCGATGGAAAAGGGCTTGGGCTCTATATATACGCCGCGCTCATAGACCATCTCGAAGGTGTCACGCGCGCTGTGGCCCACCGCGAGCACGACATGATCCGTGCGGATGGTTTCACCATTTTCCAGAACGACACCGCGTACCTGGCGTTCATCGCCTAGCGTTTCGATCTCAATATCCTGAACCTTGCTCTCGAATCTGATTTCCGCACCCAGCTTTTCCATAGTCGCGCGCATGTTCTCGACCATCGAGACCAGGCGGAAGGTACCGATGTGGGGTTTGCTGACGTAAAGGATCTCGTCGGGCGCGCCGGCCTTGACGAACTCCGTCAGGACTTTGCGGTCCCGGAAAGCGGTGTCCTTGATGCCGCTATGCAGTTTCCCGTCCGAAAAGGTCCCGGCACCGCCTTCGCCGAACTGGACATTGGACGTCGGATTGAGGATGCGCTTGCGCCAGAGTGCGAAGGTATCCTTGGTCCGTTCGCGTACGATCTTGCCGCGCTCGAGGATGATAGGCCTGAACCCCATTTCCGCCAGGATGAACCCGGCGAAGAGGCCGCAGGGGCCGGTGCCGATGACGACAGGCCTCGATTTAAGGTTTTCCGGCGCGCGCGCGACGAAGCGGTAGGCCATGTTCGGGGTCGGAGCGACATGCCGGTCCCGGGCCAGCCGCTTGGCCACGCCGGCCTCGTCCTTCAGGCGCACATCGACGGTATAGATCAGGTGAATCTGGCTGGGCTTGCGCGCGTCATAGCTGCGCCGGAAAACACTGAGTTCCAGCAGATCGGCAGCGGCAATGCTGAGCTTTTTGACGACGGCACCGCGCAAGGCACCCTCGGCATGATCCAGCGGCAATTTGATTTCGGTTAGGCGTAACACGAGACATTTCCAGGCAAGGCGGCGCCACCATAAGGCGATTTCCGGAACACTTCTAGGACCGACAAGGTCACGGGAACTAAGCGGGGGGGCCAGCGTTCTAGTGGCATCGTCCCTCACCTCTTGGAGCACGCGCCATGTCGCTTATGTCTATCGTCCTTACCCTTATTGTTGTCGGCGTCCTCCTGTGGCTGGTCAATAGCTACATCCCCATGGACAGCAAGATCAAAACCATTCTCAACGGCGTCGTTGTTGTCGCGGTAGTGCTGTGGCTGCTTCAGGCCTTCGGCATCCTCGGCAGCCTGAACGGCATTCACGTCAGCTAAGGCAGACTAGCGCTGGAGATCGCCAACTTACGGGATGCCCCAGTGCGCGCCTTTTTCGTTCTTCTCACGCTGACGTTCCTCCCGACGTCCTTTGCTCTAGCAGAGGACGTCGGTTGCGTTTCAACGACCTTCCGCGTGCTCGGCCTGGCCAACGACAAGATCTGCGTGGAGTCCTTCAAGGACCCTGACGTTGAAGGCGTGGTCTGCCATGTCAGCCGCGCCGTGACCGGCGGGATCAAAGGCAAGGTGGGATTGGCGGAGGACACTTCCGATGCCGCCATCGCCTGCCGCCAGATTGGCCCCATCACGCTCCAAGACAAGCTCAAGGACGGTGACGAGGTCTTTAAGGAAAGCCGCTCTTTGATCTTCAAAAAGCTTCAGGTCGTGCGGTTTTACGACAAGCCCAACAATACCCTGGTATACTTGAGCTACTCGGACCGCGTGATCGAAGGCTCGCCGAAGAATTCGATTTCGACCGTACCGATCATGCCCTGGGATAAGTGAGCGATGAATAAAGCCTTCACTAAAGAGCTCGACAGCGACGACGATGTTCTGGACGAGGGTGTTGACGACGCGGTGGCAGCCGAGCTTCCGAGCGGCAAGAACTATGTCACGCCCGAAGGCTTCAAGGCACTGCAAGACGAACTCTTGAACCTGCGCCGCGTCGAGCGCCCGAAGGTGGTTGAGGTCGTATCTTGGGCCGCCGGCAACGGCGACCGCTCGGAGAACGGCGACTACATTTACGGCAAGAAGCGCCTGCGCGAGATTGACCGGCGCATCCGCTTTCTCACCAAGCGCTGCGATAGCGCCGAAGTGGTCGATCCCGCGCGACAGAAAAACCATGATCAGGTGTTCTTCGGTGCCACCGTGACCTACGCCGACAAGGACGACAAGGAACATACCGTGCGCATCGTCGGCATCGATCAGGCCAACCTGGATGCCGGCCTGATCAGTTGGGTGTCGCCGATTGCCCGAGCGCTGTTGCGCGCGAGCGTCGGTGATACCGTGAAAGTCAACACACCCCACGGCACCGAGCAGATCGAAGTCGTGAATATCAAGTACGCGAAGAGCTAAGAGCTACTTCGCCGCGACCACGGTCACTTCCACCAGGTACTCCGGACCCGCCAGTTTGGCTTCCAGCGATGTGCGCGCGGGGCAATGGCCCGCCGGCACCCAGGCGTCCCAGGCCTTGTTCATGTCGGCGAAGGTCTTCATATCGGCAAGATAGACCGTCGCCGAGAGGATCTTTTCCTTCGACGAACCGGTGCGCGCGAGCAGGCTGTCGATCTGCTTGAGTACCGCTGCCGTCTGACCGGTGACATCAGCCACGTCCTTGTTGACTTGGCCGGCGAGATAAACGGTGTCGCCGTAGACCACGGCCTGGCTCATGCGCGGGCCGACGTCGAGGCGTTGGATAGCGGACATAAAACTCTCCTTATTGAACAAGTTCACGGGTCTTGAGAAATTTGATCTTCGGATTGTCTTCCATCGTGCGGTTCAAGTGCCAAGCATTGCGCGCGAGGAAGACCAGGGCGTTGTCGTGGTCGTCGGCCACAGCGACGCGGTTGGAATCGGCGAATTTCTTCAAGGTGGCGGTGTCATCGGCCGCCAGCCAGCGCGCGGTGTGGAGTTCCGACTGCTCGAACTTCACCGGCACGTCGTATTCGGTGCGGATGCGATCAGCGAGCACATCGAATTGCAGGCTGCCGACGACGCCGACGATCCAGTCGGTGCCAAAGCGCGGCTTGAAAACGCTGGCAGCGCCCTCTTCCGCAAGTTGCTGCAGCGCGCGGCCCAGGTGTTTGGCTTTCAAGGGATCGAGCGGACGCACCGTCTGCAGCAGTTCCGGCGCGAACACCGGAATACCCGTGAAATGCAAGGTCTCGCCTTCGGTCAGCGTGTCGCCGATGCGCAAATTGCCGTGGTTGGGAATACCGACGATGTCGCCAGGCCAAGCATCCTCGGCGGTCTGGCGGTCCTGGGCGAGGAACAGCTGCGGCGCGGCAATGCTCATGATCTTGCCGGAGCGCACGTGCAGGAGTTTGGCCCCGCGCTTGAAGTGACCCGAGGACAGTCTCACGAACGCAATGCGGTCGCGGTGCTTGGGGTCCATGTTGGCCTGGATCTTGAACACGAAGCCCGAGACCTTGGTTTCTTCAGGATCAACCTGGCGTTCGAGTGCGGCTTGCGGCTGGGGTGACGGCGCGATCTCGGCAACACCATGCAATAGCTCGCGCACACCGAAGTTGTTGAGCGCCGAGCCGAAATAAACCGGCGTCATGTGTCCTTCGAGATAAGCCTCGCGGTCGAAAGGTTTGCAAAGTCCGCGCACCAGGGCGATATCGTCGCGCAGCTTCTTTACAGCGGCCTCCGGCAGAATTTCATCGAGCTTGGGATCATCGAGCCCCTTCACTTCGATGCCTTCGCCGACCTTTTCGCCTTTGGTGCGCGCCATCAGGATCAAGCGATCGCGCAAGAGGTCATAGCAGCCCAGGAAATCGCGGCCCATGCCGATGGGCCAGCTGACCGGCGAGACGTCAAGCGCCAGCTTGTGTTCGATCTCCTCGAGCAGCGAGAACGGGTCTTGGCCTTCGCGGTCGAGCTTGTTGATGAAAGTGGCGATGGGCATATCGCGCAGACGGCAAACCTCGAACAGCTTCAGGGTCTGGGTTTCAATGCCCTTGGCGGCATCGAGCACCATGACCGCGGAATCCACCGCCGTCAGCGTGCGGTAGGTGTCCTCGCTGAAGTCTTCGTGGCCGGGTGTGTCGAGCAGGTTGAAGGTGTGGCCTTCGTACTCATAGGTCATGACGGCGGACGTCACCGAGATGCCGCGTTCCTGCTCGACCTTCATCCAGTCGGAACGCGCGCGACGGCGCTCACCTTTGGCCTTCACCGCGCCGGCGAGCTGAATAGCGCCACCGAACAGCAGAAGCTTTTCGGTCAGCGTGGTCTTGCCCGCGTCGGGGTGCGAAATGATGGCAAAGGTGCGCCGGCGCGCGATCTGTGTGGCAAGGGCGTTCATGTTCTATTCAAGTGCATCAAGTTGCAGGCGCACTCGCAAACCATCCAATCCGTCGTGCAGGCGGATTTGGCAGGACAGGCGCGACAGGTCTGCACGGTAGTCGGACATGTCGAGCAGGTCGCTTTCCTCGTTCCCGGCACGGCCGGTTTTGGCGATGAAATCCCCTTCCACCTGCACGTGACAGGTGGCGCAGGCCATAGCCCCGCCGCACTCGGCGCGGATCGGCAGGCCAGCCTCGCGGATGGTCTTCATCAGGGAATTTCCGGGCCTGCCGTCCAGCTCATGAACGGCATCGTCCGGCAGCGTAACCGTAATCTTCATGCCGGTCTTATAGAGCATTTTGCGGCGAAGTGGAGACCGGTTCGCCGTAAAAAAATGCGACCTAAAAGAGGGCCGGCGAAAGGTTATGAAACGCCGACTTTGGCCTGGATCGCCGAGCTCGAGGTGGTGTGCTCGAACCGGAGTTTCTGGTTGGGCCTGGCGTAGTGGAAGCTGCCGTGGGCCATCAGCGCCGATTCATGGAAGCCCGACAGGATCAACTTGAGCTTGCCGGGATAGGTGCACATATCCCCGATGCAGAAGATGCCCGGCGTGCTGGTTTCGAAGCTTTCGGTCGATACCGCCACTCGGTTGCTGTCCATGTTCAGGCCCCAATCGGCGATGGGTCCCAGTTTCATGGTCAAGCCGTAGAAGGCCAGCATGGCATCGCACGGCACATCGAACTCGCCTTTCTCAGCACTTTTCAGCGTGACCGATTTGAGCTGGCCGCCGTCGCCGTTGAGCCTGAGGATATCGCCGATGGCGAGGTTGACCTTGCCGGCATTCACCAGCGCGTACATCTGGTCGGTGGTCGCCTGGGCGCCGCGGAATTCGTTGCGGCGGTGAACCAGCGACATGCCGCTGACGATATTGTTGGCCTGCAGGTTGACCACCCAGTCGAGGGCGGAATCGCCACCGCCGGCGATGAGCACGTTCTTGCCGCGGAACTGGTCCATTTTGCGCACGGCGTAAAACAGCGACTTGCCCTCGAATTCCTCGAGACGGTCGAGTTTGGGTTTCTTCGGCATGAAGCTGCCGCCACCGCCGGCGATGCAGATAACCGGCGCTTCGATGGTGGTGCCTTGGTCGGTCACCATGCGCCAGTGGCCGTTCTCAAGTTTCTCGAGCTTCTCGGCCATTTGCTGGAAGTGGAATGTGGGCTTGAAGGGCTCGATCTGCGCCATCAAATCCTGGGTCAGTTCCTGGCCGGTGATGCTTTTGCGGCTCGGGATGTCGAGGATGGCTTTCTCGGGATAGAGCTCGGCGCACTGGCCGCCCGGCCGGTCGAGGATGTCGACGACGTGGGCGGTAAGGCCGAGCAATCCAAGTTCAAAAACGGCGAAGAGGCCTACAGGCCCCGCACCGATGATGATTACGTCCGTTTTATTGGGCGAGCTTCCGGCGTCAGGCATGGTCCCTTCCTCCCCAGGAGAGAATTTAAACGCAGGACCATAGACTGCGACCGGACGAACTTAACAACGGGCACAGGCTTAACTATCGGACCCCGCAAGGTAGTCCGACCACTGCTCCGGCGTATCAAGATCAGTCAGCACGCCAGTGTCCCCAAATTCAATCTCGTAAACAAGCGATTCGTTCGCCCCAATCAGGGCCTTCGCACCGGTATCGCCGGACACCCCTTGCATGTCCTCGAAAAACCGCCGCGCCCAAAGCACCGGATTTCCGCGCTTGCCGGTGTGGACCGGCACGCCGATCGCCCGACCGGCGGCGGGATCGAAACCCGAGATCAGCTGGTTGAAATGTCCAGTCTTGACCGCCGGCATGTCGCCCAGCCCGATCAGGGCGGCATCAACTTCCGGTCCCAACGCTTTGATCCCGGCCTTCAGGGACGTCGAAAGGCCGTCGGTATAATCAGGGTTGTGGACGAAAGTAACATCCAAACCGGCAAGTGCTGTCTGCACCTCGTGCTGCATATGCCCGGTGACAACGATGACTTCGGAAACCTGAGCCGCGCGCAAAGCCGCCACGGTGCGACGCACCAGGGGAACGCCGCCGATCTCCATGAGGAGCTTGTTGCTGTTTCCCATGCGCCGGGACTGGCCGGCGGCGAGTACGATGCCAGCGACGGCGCGGCTGCGATCGGCCTCGACCCGCACCGCAGTTTCACGCGGCAGCGGACGGCTGGGCGTGTCGACCAGCAGCCCGCCGACGCCCATGGCCATGATGTCAGTGGGTGCGACAGCTACTCCCGCGGCAAGGCGCTGCATGACCCAATCCACGCCGTTCAGTTTCGGTGAACGCGCACAGCCCGGCAGTACAAGCACAGGCACCGAACCGATGTGAGCAAGGACCAGCAGATTGCCAGGGTCGACCGGCATGCCGAAGTGATCGATCACGCCATCAGCGGCAACAATGCCTGCAGGCACGACATCGCCACGATCGACGGTGGCCGAGGCGCCGACAATGAGCACGATCTCAGCCCCTTGGGCGAGGACGCTGCGCACCTCTCGGGCGACATCCGCCTCGCCGTGATCGGTCTGGGTCGAACTCACCAGGGTGCCACCCAGGGCGGTGATGCGACTCCGGGTAATCTGTTCGGTGGAGGCGACGACGGAGGGTTTGAGTTCCGGAGCAAGGGTGCTGATGAGCGCGAAACGACGGGGAGCGTAGGGCGCGAGGGCCACGGCGCCCAGGCCGGCGGCGCGTTCAATGCGGGTCATGACCGCGCCACTGACGGCAAAAGGGATGATCTTGACTGTGGCGACGATCTGCCCGGCGCGCGCGGCCTGTTTGTCGGGGAGCGTGGCGATGGTCACGGCTTCACTGACGAGATTGGCGGCGGTGATGGCACCCGCATTGATGACCGCGACACCGTCTTGCACAGCCACAACGTTGCAACGCCCCGTGTGTGCTGCAGAGACTGTGAGGTGTGTGCCGGCCAGACGCTGGGCGATGCGCGCCGCGGCGGCGTCCTCGGCGATATCGCCGGGCTCAAGACGGGCGCCGATGACTTCCGTCACACCGGCGGCTCGCAATCGCGCGACGTCGGCATCGCTGACGACGTGCCCTTTCTTCAGCATCACACCGTCTGCCCGAAAGCTATGGGCAAGCACGATGCCGAGAGCGTCAGCAAGTTTGAAAGACCCGAACTTCACGACTTCGGCCCCCTACGGGAACCAGCGCGCAGACGCTCTACCACCTGCGCCATGATCGATACCGCGATTTCGGCGGGGGTGAGCGCATTGATGTCGAGACCGACCGGTCCGATGATGCGCGCGCACTGGGCCGCAGTAAAGCCTATCTCGCCCAGGCGCGCCAGCCGCTGGGCGTGCGTCTTCTTGCTGCCCAGGGCTCCGATGTAGAAGGCGTCGGTGCGCAGGGCCGCCGCCAGCGCTGGGTCGTCCAGCTTTGGATCATGGGTCAAGGTGACTACGGCGGTGCGCGAGTCAGGCTTGACTTGCTTCATACCGTCGTCGGGCCATTCGACGATGGCGTGAACACCTCCGACCGTGCCGGAGCGTACAAAGGCCTCGCGCGGATCGATCACGGTCACATCGAAGCCCGCGAGCTGCGCCATGGGCGCCAAAGCTTGCGCAATGTGCACCGCGCCGACAATGACCATACGTGCCGGCGGGCTGTAAATACGCACGAAGAGACCGCTATCGTCCATCACGCCTGAGAGATCCTGGGCGATGCGGCGCCGAATTTCGGTAAGCTGCGTCACGCCCAGACCAAGATCGCCGAACTGATCGTGGGCGCGCACAACCGATTGCGCCCCGGTCGCGAGACTGGTGACGGTCGCAAAGGTGTGTTTGCGGGCGCGGGCCTCTTCGATCTGGTGAAGGACGTCGCGCTTCATGACGTAACCGGTTCGACGAAAACTTGAACCCGTCCGCCGCAGGCCAGCCCCACTTCCCAGGCGGCTTCGTTGCTCACGCCGAATTCGAGTAGCTTCGGCCGGCCGGATGTGATGGCTTCCCGCGCGGCTTCGACCACAGCGCCCTCGATGCAGCCCCCCGACACCGAACCAGCGAAATCACCGCTTTCGCGCACAGCCATGTGGCTGCCAACGGGGCGCGGGCTCGATCCCCAGGTCGCGATCACCGTCGCCAGGGCGGCTTTCTCGCCGGCGGCGGTCCAAAGTTTGAGTTGAGTCAGCGGGTCCATCAGGCAGCCATCCTTGCGGGTGCGCCGAGGACCGCAACGAGTTCGGCAAGGCTGTCGAGGTTGTGCACAGGGCAAAAGTCATCCACATGCGGCAGCATGGCCCGGATGCCGGCGGCCTTCGCTTCAAACCCCTCATAGCGCAGCAGCGGATTGAGCCAGATCAGGCGGCGGCAGGCGCGGTGTAGGTGCGCCATCTCATGGGCCAGTCCCTCGCCGCCTTCCCGGTCCAAGCCATCGGAGATCAGCAGCACGACGGCGCCCTGACTAAGCACACGGCGTGACCAGAGGCGGTTGAAGTCCTTCAAGCTTTGTCCAATGCGAGTGCCGCCAGACCAATCCGCCACTGCTTTGGACACGCGCGCCAAAGCTTCGTCGGGATCGCGGCGGGCCAATTCGCGCGTAATGTTGGTCAGGCGTGTGCCGAACAGGAAAACATGTACAAGTTCTCCGTTCAAGCGGGCCCGATCCGTCGTCAGGGCGTGCAGGAACCGCAGCAACATCCGGCTATAGGATTCCATCGATCCAGAGATGTCGCACAGGACGACCAGCGACGGCGGACGACGGGTGCGCTGCTTGTGTTTGAGTTCGATCATGCCGCCGGTACGCACCATCGCCCGCATCGTCGCGCGCATGTCGATCACGCCGCGCCGGGCTCCGCCGCGGAAGCGCCGGGTTCGCATGTCGTCGAGCGGCAGCCGTAGGGTCGCGATCAGCCGTGTGGCCTCGGCGATCTCGGCCGCACTCATTGTCGCAAAATCCTTGCGGCGCAAGGTTTCCGCCGTCGACCAGGAGAGCGACTCAGCTTCGCTAGCTACCGCCTCGCGGGCAACATTTTCTACGCCGAAGGCCTCGGCGACGCGGCGCGACGCCGGTTGAACATCATCCGACAGGCGCTCGGTATTCTGAGGTGCGGCATCCTCACCGCCGGGCGCGGTGAAAAACCGCGTGAAAACCAGGCGAAAGACCTCGCTCTGGGCGCGGCGTTCGACAAAAATCGTATGCAGCGCATGGAAAACGTCGTCACGCCGGCTAATGTCGATCAACGGCAACGCTTCCAGGGCCGTTGTCACTTTACCCGTGCTCACGGGGATGCCCGTCCGGCGCAAGATCCGTGCGAAATGTGTGATGTTCGCCGCTAGCGCCGTCATTGCGCGGCCGCCATAGGCGCGACACCCCGCGCCGCTACTTCGGCGCGCACGCGCGCGATGTCGTCCTGGTATTTCAAGGCCACGCCCAGCGTCGCTTCGACGGTCTCGCGGTCGAGCTCGCGCGCGTTCAAGGCAACAAGCGCATTGGCCCAATCGATAGTCTCGGCCAGTCCCGGCGGTTTGAAGAGTTCTAACCCGCGCAGGCTTTGTACGAAGGCTACGACCTGCGCATTCAAGGTATCGCCCGCCGCCGGCACACGCGCCTTGATGATGGCGCGCTCGCGTTCGGCGCCCGGATAGTCGATCCAGTGATAAAGGCAGCGGCGCTTGAGCGCGTCGTGAACTTCGCGCGTGCGGTTCGAGGTCAGGATCACGATTGGCGGATCCTTGGAACGCATAGTGCCCAGTTCGGGGATGGTGATCTGGAAGTCCGCCAGCATCTCGAGCAGGAAGGCCTCGAAAGGTTCATCCGCGCGATCGATCTCATCGATCAGCAGCACCCTTGCGCCGCCGGCATGGGGCTGTAAGGCCGTCAGCAGCGGGCGTTTGAGCAGGTACTCTTCGGTGTAGATACTTTGGCTAAGTGCGGCCTCCTGGCCTCGTCCCGCAGCTTCGGCCAAGCGAATGGCCATCATCTGGCGCGGGTAATTCCATTCATAGACCGCCGCCGCGACATCGAGGCCCTCGTAGCACTGCAGGCGCACGAGATCGCGCGCCAGCACCGCCGCTAATACCTTGGCAACTTCGGTTTTACCCACGCCCGCCTCGCCGTCGAGGAACAATGGCCGGCGCATTTTGAGCGCCAAATACAGGGCTGTCGCCAAGCCGCGCTCGGGCACATAGCCACCGCGCCGCAACAGCTCGGCGGTATCATCAATCGAGGTCGGAAGGCCCGTCGTGGCTCTCATACAATGGTTCTACACAAGGCAAAGAGGAGGCGAAACCGGCTGGGGATATCTTTCGCCTTCGGAAAACAACAAGGTATTGGGGGTGTCACAGGATCTACACACAAAATAACGTGACAAAACCACCGTTCTTTGAGATCATCGTTTCAGATCGTCAGGGGGCACTGCAACATCATATGCAGCCGGCGCGTCACCAAGGTAACCCAAGCGCGGCTATTGGCTCCGAACCCTTACAGGGTCCGGCCCAGGGCTTCGGTGAATCCCCCCTCCCCGCTTTTCTGAGTGAACCGGCCCCTAACGGGGCGGTTCGTGCTTCTCCCACTCCCACTTTTGACGAAGGAGGTTTCCGAGATCCGGCTGAATGCCCGGCGTCCGGCACCCGTCGGCGCGGGTCGATGAGCGAGAACCATTATCAGGAGCAAGACAAGCAGATGGGCAAACGTTCGGCTCGCTTCAAGAAGTCCTCACGCGAGAATTCAAACGAATTTCAGCTCCACGCTATTTCAGGTCGGGCTGTGTCCGGCAGGGCCATCCCTGAAGGTTGGGACCCGATCGAGGAACGGCGCGACCAAAGTTTCGTCCGCAACGTCAAACCGCGCAGCGAAGGCCAGCAGCTCCTGATGGAAGCCATAGAGAGCCAGGCGCTGACGCTGGCCTTAGGACCGGCCGGCACCGGCAAGACCTATCTCGCCATTGCCGCGGCGGCGAAAGCCCTCGACGAGGGCCGCATCGACCGCATCATCCTGTCGCGTCCGGCCATCGAAGCCGGCGAACAGCTAGGCTACCTGCCGGGCACCATGGAAGAGAAGATGTCGCCGTATCTGCGGCCGCTGTATGACGCCCTGGCCGACCGGTTGGGCGGCAAGCGCCTGCGCCAGTACATGTCCGACGGCACCATCGAGATCGCGCCCATCGCCTACATGCGCGGGCGCACCCTCAACAACGCTTTCGTCGTGATCGACGAAGCCCAAAATTGCACGTACGTTCAGATCAAGATGCTGCTGACCCGGTTGGGCTGGCACTCGACCATGGTGATCACGGGCGATCCCGACCAGACCGATCTGCTGCCCGGTCTTTCCGGATTGTCCGATATCGCCGGCAAGCTTGAGGCTTTGAGTGACATCGCCGTTGTGCGACTGTCGAAGGAGGATGTGGTTCGCCATCCCCTCGTCGCCTGTATGCTGGCGGCGCTGTAGAAATTAAAAACCGGCCCCGCCGAGGCGGAGCCGGTTTTTCACGAGGTGCGTCCCTGAAACTTGGGGCGGTCCGCAAGGGCCGCCCCTCTTTTTTTTGTCCCGCATAGGGTCACACAAAAAGCCCTGTTCACCAAGGGAGGGTGCGTGAATTTTACGCGACGCGCTCCTCTAGGATTTGCGGTAGGCGCCGGCTTGGGCCCCTACCTATAGAGGCCGCTATTTTCGGGGCGGTTTTGCCGGCAGGCCGGCGCCGACGTCGATCCAGACACGCTTCGAAACGCTGCGCACCTCGCCCACCGGGTCGGTATAGGCAACGGTCGCGGTTTCGTCGGCAAAGTTGAAAAGGCGTCGCGGCAAGTCGGGGTCATTGGCGACGGGGAAAGTGACGTTTTCCATCTCGATATCGCGTCCGGTCGGCGTGGTGTATTGCGCGATATGATACATGCCGCACGGATGATTGCTCATGGTCGCCAGATTGGCGCGCGCCGCACTCGCGGTATTGGGCATCAGCCCGATCGAATCTTTTCCGGTCAGGTCGACGCCCCACATGTCGGCGCGCTGCGTACCCATGAAGCGGATGATGTATTTATCGCCGGGCGCCCATTCCAACAGCATCAAGCGGGGAATGAGATCGGCGGAGAGGTCTTGAAAAACGTCGCGGAAATGCGGCGTGCGCGTCGTCCTGCACAGCTCGCGCCAGGCCGCGACAAACGCAGCCCCTCCCGTCGACTTGAAATACAGTCCCCCAACCATGGCGGGCGACAGAATGTCGGGTTTTTTTCGCGACGCAAGAAAAAACGCGATTGCAGGGGGTTACAAGCGTTTGGAAGCCCGACAGCTGTCTAAAATGCACGCACGCATGTGTTCTTGGCGCGATAGTGAGCAGCTCCCCGTGCGCTAGGCGCCAAAGACAGCAGAGAGAATGCGCATGACGTGCGCCTGGCCCTGGGGATCCAGCGTCACGCCGGCAGCCGCGAAGTAGACCGTCAGGTTGTTGAGGGCGTCATCCTTTTGCTCCAGCGGTGAGCGCGCCATTTCACCGCCAGCATCAGTTACGATGGCATAGAGAGAAAGCGTCTGCAGCTGCTCCAACTCCAATTCGCACTGCTTCAGACGCTCTCGCAACGCCGTTGCAGCGCTGCGTTCGTTCCCGACCAACGTCGTCGATTCAATGACAGTCTTGAGGTTTTCGCGCGAGGTCCGCAGAGGGCTTACGAGATTGCCCTGCCATTCGCGCGACGTCTTCATGGCAGCACCCAGGTACTTCGCAAGGTGTGCCGTGCCGGTGCCGCGATACGCCAGCCAGCAGCAGAACAGCACCATGTTGACGTCCGCCCCGAGGCGATTCTGCAAGGAGAGACACGCTTTCTCAACGCCCGGCTCGGCGTAGGCCCAGACGGCGAAGTCCCACAGCGGATTGCCCTTGGCCAGCGATTGCGCCGCCTGCGTCATCGGCTGGAATCCCTTTTAGGGGGGCCCTTTTTGGGACGCGACTTACCCGTCGGTGCCTCGCCCCAACGGCGCACCAGGCCGACGTCGATGTCGAAAAGATCGAGAACACGACCGACGGTATGATCGACCATGTCGGCGATAGACTGCGGCTTGGCATAAAAGCCCGGCAGCGGCGGAGCGATGATTGCGCCGATTTCCGAGGCCTGCGTCAATGTGCGCAGGTGACCGGTGTGCAGCGGGCTCTCGCGGACCATCAGCACCAAGCGGCGGCGCTCCTTGAGGACGACGTCGGCCGCGCGCGAGAGCAGCGACGAGGTCACACCCGTGGCGATTTCCGAAACGGTGCGGATCGAACAAGGGGCTATGATCATGCCGCGGGTCTTGAAGGAACCCGATGAGACCGCAGCTCCGATGTCGGTATTGGCGTAAACCGTATGGGCCAAAGCCTTCACCGCCGCGACCTTGAAATTGGTCTCGTAGGTCAGGGTCAGTTCGGCTGATTTGGACATGACGAGGTGGGTCTCGAAGTCCGCTGCGCGCAGAACCTCAAGGAGTCGAATGCCGTAGATGATGCCAGAGGCGCCGCTGATGCCGACAATCAGCCGCCGGGACGGGTCCGAAACCGAAGCTTTTTTGACGGGTCGCGCGGCGGCCATGGGCTCTCTCACTTCAGGCACGGGACTATTGAGACATACGGATTGAATGCTGGCCAGAGACTAGCTATCCATGCAGCCACCTCATAGGACAACTCGCAATACAAGCATAGGGATCTGCCATGGCGGGCAAAGAGATCGCGATCAACGGCAAAGACGGCACTTTCAACGGCTATCTGGCTACACCCGCCGCCGGCAAAGGTCCCGGCGTCGTCATTATTCAGGAGATCTTCGGCATCAATCCTTGGGTCCGCAGCGTCGCCGATTGGTATGCGGGCCAGGGCTATATGGCCCTCGCCCCCGATCTGTTCTGGCGTATCAAGCCTGGAATCCAGCTCGATCCCACGGTCGACGCCGATTTCAAGACCGGCCTCGACTACTACGGCAAGTTCAAGGTCGACACAGGCGTCGAGGACATTCAGGCGACCATTACTGCTCTGCGTGCTCTGTCCACCGGCAAGGTGGGTCACTTGGGCTTCTGCCTCGGCGGTCTGCTGGCTTACCTAACCGCAGCGCGCACCGACAGCGACGCGGGGGCGGCTTACTACGGCGGCGGCATCAATACGATGCTCGGCGAAGCCGCGAAGATCAAGAAGCCCACCCTCCTGCATTTTGCCGGCAACGACGACTATGTCCCAGCGCCGGCCATCGAGCAGGTCAAGGAGGCGGTGAAAGGTAATGCTCACATCACAGTGTATGTCTATCCGGGTACGCATCATGGTTTTTGCCGTTCGACCGATGCCCGGCACTATGATGCCGCGGCCTGCGCCCTTGCGCACAGCCGCACGATCGATCTCTTCAAGAAGACTTTGAGCTAAACACACGACAACCACGAGGGGGACACTATGGATATTTTCGGACTCGCGTTTTCGCCGTTCGCGGCGCGCGCCATCCTGGCGGCGCGTTTCAAGGGATACAAATACAAGCTGTCGGTGCCGAAGGACGGTCTCAAGAGCCCTGCCTTCCTGAAGCTGAACCCGCTCGGCAAAGTGCCGGTCCTCAAGGACGGCAGCGTGGTGCTGTTCGAATCACAGGTCATCGTCGAATACCTGGAAGCCAAGTCGAAGAAAAACCGCCTGGTGCCCTCAGGCGCCAAAGCGGCCAGCCAAGTCCGCCTGATCGGTGCGATGTTCGCCGACTACCTACAGCCGGCCATCATGGGTTTGTGGGGCCAACTCGATCCGTCCAAGCGCGACCAGTCGGTTGTCGATGCCAAGCTCGCCGATATCGCCAAGTACCTCGACATCATCGAGAAAATGATCCCGGCCAAGGCCTATCTCGCCGGCGCCAAGCCGACGATCGCTGATGTCTACGGGGCGCCGGCCCTGTTCTTTCTCAACAAGTTCCTGCCCCAGTTCGGTGCGGATCCGCTGGGTGGCCGCAAGAAGTTGAGCAAATACATGGCTAAGACCAAGAAGGATAAGGCTCTCAGCACGACCTTAGCCGACATGGACACGGCCCTGACCGCTTGGCAGAACAGCCAGCGCTAGATCCTTCGCGCCAAAATAAAACAACGGCCCCCACTGCACGGTGGGGGCCGTTTGCATTTATGGGTTTGCCGTGCGGCACGTGTGCATTATGTAGGGAGGGCAACTTCGAATCGTTCTAGGAAACCATCGCCTTATGGAAAGCATCAGCGACATCAATGCTCTGCTGCTTTTCGGCGCGGTGCTGGTGATGCTGGGCATTCTCTCCAGCCTGATCGCCACGCGCTTCGGCGCCCCCTTGCTCCTTGTGTTCGTGGGCCTCGGCATGCTCGCCGGCGAGGATGGGCCGGGCGGCATCGTCTTCAACGACTACGAACTGACCTACATGGTCGGCTCACTTGCGCTAGCCGTGATCCTGTTCGACGGCGGTTTGCGTACCCATCTCAACACCCTGCGCGGTGCGGTCGCGCCCTCAACTGTTCTGGCCACTCTAGGCGTTGTTCTGACCGCCGGGATGATGGGCGCGGTCGCGCACTATGTCTTCGCGATTCCGCTGATATATGGGTTCCTGTTGGGCGCGATCGTCGCCTCTACCGACCCGGCCGCGGTGTTCTTCCTGATCCACAGCGGCGGCCTGTCGCTGAAGCAACGCATCGTCTCGACGCTCGAGATGGAATCCGCCACCAACGACCCGGTCGCGGTTTTCATGACCATGGTGATCGCCGAATACCTCATCGCCACGGGCGGCACCGGCACATTCGATATGTCCCCCATCGCCCTCCTCGGGACGCTCGCCTACCATGCCTCCATCGGTGCGGTAGCGGGGATCATCGGCGGATTTGGCGCCTCCTGGCTGCTCAACCGCGTCAGTCTGCCGGGCGGGCTGCATCCCCTGATGGCCATCGCTATCGCCGTGGCGATTTATGCGGCGACTTCGGTTGCCGATGGCTCCGGCTTCCTCGCGGTCTATCTGGCCGGCATGATCCTCGGCAACCGGCCATTGCGCGCGCAAGCCAGCATCGTCACCGTCAACGACGCCGCCACATGGCTGGCGCAGATCGTCATGTTCCTGGTTTTGGGCCTGCTGGTCACACCCAGTACGCTGCTGAACTATGCGCTGCCGGCGGTGACCATCGCGGTGTTCCTTTTGCTGGTCGCCCGGCCCCTCGCGGTCTGGCTGTGCCTTTCGCCCTTCAAGTTCAATTGGCGCGAAAAGGTCTTCATCTCCTGGGCGGGTTTGCGTGGGGCGGTGAGCATCTTCCTAGCTGCAATCCCGACGTTGTCCGGCGTCGATCATGCCGAGCTCTATTTCAACACGGCCTTTGTCGTGGTGCTGATCTCACTGCTGATTCAGGGCTGGACGCTGACGCCTGTAGCCCGCTTGCTGAAGCTCGCCCTGCCGCGCACCACCGCACCGGTCCAGCGCGTCGAACTCGATCTTCCCGGTCAGTTGGCTTTGGAGATGGTCGGCTATCCCGTGCGCGGCGAAAGTGCCGTCATGAACGGGGCAGCGGTGCCGGTCTGGGCGCGGCCTGCTTTCGTCATCCGCAACCAGAACATTCTGACGCCGGCCCAGGCCGGCGCTCTAAAGACCGGCGACTATGGTTATTTCCTAGCCCCGCCCGACCGCGTCCACCGCCTCGACCAGCTGTTCGCCTCTCACGCCGAGTTGCTCACCTCCGATGAGCCGTTCTTCGGCGAGTTCGCCTTCCCGGGCGACGTCAAACTGCAGGATCTGGTGACTTTCTACGGTCTGCCGATCGAAGCGGACATCGCCGGTATGACCATTGCCGAGCTATTCGCGGCGCGGTTCGACGGCAAGCCCGATGTCGGCGACCACTTACCGATTGGCGGCGCCGAAGTGGTCGCGCGCGAAGTCGACGAGGACAAGGTCACACGTGCGGGTCTTCAGCTCGATGCGCTGTCGACCGTTGCTGTGCAGTCGAAGAGTATTTTTGGGCGTTTGTTCGGCCGCTAGCCGCGCGTGCGGAGCACGCCTAGCCAAATGTTCTCAGTGCCCCGCCGTGAAAGAGCAGCGGCGTCTTTCCGATATCGAACATCCGCCGTACGCGCCCGACGATGATGTCGTGGTCGCCGCCGGGGTAGCGCGCTTCCACCGCACACTCGAAATAAGCCACGCAGGCGTCGATCATTGGCACTCCGTCCAAGCCGGCATGAATCCTCACGCCGGCGAACTTGTCCCCCCCGGCAAGGGCAAAGACTCTGGCGAGATCCGCCTGTTCCGCCGAGAGGACATTGACCACAAAGGGATCGCCGATCTGGAAGCAGGCAAAGCTGGCCCCGCAGGCGGCAATGCTCCAAAGAATCAGCGGCGGGTCCAGAGAGAGGGAGTTAAAAGAGCTGACAGTAATACCGACTGGCTCGCCTTTGGCCGTGACCGTCGTCATGCAGGTCACGCCGGTGGCGAAGTGGCCGAGGGTATTGCGAAACCGGCGCTGGGCTTCGTCGCTGCCGCTGGGATCGACCCCGGCCCGCCCCTCAATCGTGAGGTCTACGCTCAACGCCGCTCATCGATGCCGTGCGCGACGGCTTCCATGGCGCCCGGCAACGCAACGTCGTCGAGCACATCTAAGCCCTTCGAGAGCCGCGAGTTCGGCAGGCCGTAAAGGAGATAGATCGCGGCACCCACGACGAGATAGGTCCCCAGGATCATGGCCGGGATCGGATCGTCGCCCATAGCCTTTGTTATGATGTCCTCGATCAGCGGCGCCGCCATGATCGCTGCGAAGAGGATGCCCAGCATCGGGATGACACCGAGCCAATACTTACCCTCGTCGCGCCAGGAACGCACGAACCACACCGCGGCCGCCAAAAGTACGATCACAGCCCCGTAGGTCGTCCATTGCGACTGCATGAGGGTGCGGAAGATGGTCAATCCGACAAAGGCCAGCGCCACCGAAATCACAATACGCATACGCGCCGAAACGAACACGCCCCCCAGGGGAACCAGGAACGGGCGATGCAGGTCGGCGCGTGTCGTACGTAGATACATCACCGTGAGACATACGATGCCGAAGGCAAACGCCGTGCCCAGACTGACGAGATCGCCGAGGATGGTAATCGGAAGCAGCGATGAAGCCACCGCGATCAGGACGCCAAGCACGATGGTGCCGATCCAAGGGGTGCGGAATTTGGGGTGGATCACGGCGAAAGCTTTGGGGAGGAGCCCGTCACGCGCCATGGAATAGAACACGCGCGTCTGGCCGTAGGTCAGGATCAGCATCACCGAGGACAGGCCCGCCACCGCGCCGACTTTGATGAGGAAGGAGAACCACGGCATGCCCATGCGGTCGACCGCCACGGCGATCGGTTCTGGAACGCCCAAATCCTTATAGGACACCACGCCAGTCAGCACCGCGGAAACGGCGATGTAGATCGCCGTGCAGATGAACAACGACCCCAAGATG
>CANKHC010000031.1 GCA_947481595.1 Fidelibacterota bacterium | reverse complement strand
CTTTCCTCGAACTTGCCGCCGAAGCGCACCAGGGCCTCGTAGTGGTGCACCGAGCCGGTGCGCGCGTCTAAGATGGGATGGAAGGCGATCTGGAAATCGTTGGCCGACGTCAGGCTGCGGAAGTTGTTCAAGGATTGCACGGCTTCCTTGACCAGGTTGTCCATGTTGGCGGCGATGTCCTTGACGTTGAACTTGTCGCCGACCTGCTCCTTGAAGTGATTGATGGTGTAGACGAGGCCCTTGGCGAGGTCGCCTTCGTTGACGCCCGTCATGTCCATTTCGACGGTGGCCGCCTGCACGGCGACGCCTTTGCCCGCCGGATCGAAGGCCTTGGTGGCTTCGGCCAATTTGGCTTCGAGGGCGGCGACGTCGAGGCCCGCCTCGTGCACGATACCGAACTTGCCGTCCCCGACTTCACCCGCGGAATCGCCGCCCAATGAATTCGCGCGCAGCGTGGTGCCGACGGTGTTGAGCAGGACTTCGCGTTCTTCCTCGCTCAGGGTGTCGTAGAACGTCTGGAAGCCCGGCATGTTGACGAGGGTCAGCTCGGCATTCGCGCCTTTGAGCTTCTCCACCGCCATTTGGGAGAACGAGTCTCCCTCAAGCAGGCCGGAACTCTTATCGCGCTGCACGCCTTCTTCGGGCTTACCCTTGTCGTCGAGGTGCGCCTGGGTGCGCAGCGCCAGGAAGAAGTGATCCTTCAGATCAGGCAGCACATAACCGGCGAAGGCGACCGGCGGGGTCAGGCCCTTTTCGCCCTTGAGGCGGATGGTGACGTTGTCGATGCGGCCTTTCTTGGACGTCATGAACAAAAGCTGGTCGACCAGGACTTTGTCCTTGGGTGAGACCATGTCCATGAAGTTCTTGCCGATCAGGGCTTCGGGACCAACGCCCAGCAGTGACTTGGTGGCGCCGACGGCGAACAACACCCGGCGCGACGGATCGAGCTCGACCAGCATGTCGGCCCAGCAGAAGGCAAAAGCCACAAATCGGTCGCGTGCGGAAGTCGGCGCGTTCATTGAATTCTTGTATCGTCCCCGGTCGACGGCTTGTAGCAAACTCAAAGCCCGCTTCCCAGCGGAAGCTGGCCCCGTCGTTGTCCAACGATAGGCCGCCAAGCGCCTCCAAAGCCATAGTTTTTCTACCGGTGATGCTAAAACCGCCGCGCCGGCCCGTGGGAAGGTTGAAACCCGCCGGGCGCACCGTTAAACAAGACGCTCGTAAATAAGATGCTCGCACGCGGGATATTCAGTTCTGAGACGTCTGTCTCGGGATGCCGCCGTTTCAGGTTTGGAAAAAGATGCCGAAGCACATTTTGGTACTTGCTGCGATTCTCGCCACCTTCGGTCCTTTGGCGATGGCGGGGCAAAGCCCGCCCGCACCCGCCGTCGGCTTCGGCCTGCAGCGCACCACGGTGCTGGTCACCGACATCGACAAATCCCTCGACTTCTATCAGCGCATTGGTTTGCTCAAGGCGTCTGATACCGTCACTAAGGTTACCGATCAGGGTGGTGTTTTCGGCGCGGCTGACCTGCCGTTGACTGCCGACTCCAAGACCGGCCGGTTGGTGGTGATGCAGACCGGCACCGGCCAGGCGCAATTAGCACTCCTGGCCTACAACGATCCGCCGCTGCCCAGTGCGCGCGGCAATTTGGTGGGCGTTGGCATCGGCGACATTATTATGACCATCGAAGTGCCCGACATTCAGGGTGCCGCCAACCGCTTGGCGCAGATCGGCACGCGCTTTCAGCGCAACACCGTGCGCTTCACCCAGATCACTGCCGACGGCAGCCAGCAGACCGGCCAGCACTTCCTGGCGTTCGATCCTGATGGGCATATGGTGGAAGTCAGCCAACTCGACAAGCGCTGAGCTTTTTTGTTTGCGCGCCTTCCGCGCGCGGGGTTACTTCCCGAGCACGACGCCTTCGCGGCGCGGATCGGCGCCGCCTAGCAAGCCGTCCTTGGTCACGCGGATGGCGTGGATGCCGCTGGCGTATTCGCCGACGCTGATGCGGTGGCCAAGGGCTTCGAGCGCCGGTTTCACCGGCTCCAGTTCCTTTTCGATCATCACACCGTTGCCGAAGAAAAGTGCGCCGGGTTGCGCGGCGGCATCGGCTGGGGTCATCTGCCAGTCGATCATCCCCACCAGCGTTTTGACCACCAGGCCGACGATGGCCGCGCCGAGCGGCGAACCTAACGCCATCTCAAATTTTCCATCCTTATCGAACACCAGCGTCGGCGACATGGAACTGCGCGGGCGTTTGCCGCCTTGCACACGATTGGCCACGGTGCGCTTCTCGGCCACGTCTTCATAGGAGAAGTCCGTGAGCTGGTTATTGAGCACGAAGCCGTCGACCATCAGCCGCGAGCCGAACTGCGCTTCGACGGAGGTCGTCATGGCCAACGCATTGCCGGCGGCATCGACGATGGAGAAATGGCTGGTGCCGGGAAATTCAGGACTAGGTGCGGGCGCGAAGTTGAGGGCCCCTTTGACCGGGACCTTGCCGGCTTCCGCCTGCGGCATGCGTTTGTCGGCCGCCACCAGAGCCGCGCGCTCTTTGAGATAGGCCGGCGAAATCAGCGCCTCGGCAGGCACGGGAACTTTGTCGGGATCGGCGAGATAGACGGCACGATCGGCGAAGGCCAGACGCCCGGCTTCGATCAGCAGATGTTCCGCCGTCGCTGAATGCGCACCCAAGGCGCGCAGATCGAATTTCTCCAGCACGCCGAGCGTCTCGAGCACGCCGATCCCACCGGAGGACGGCGGGCCCATGCCGCAAACTTTATATGTGCGGTAGGGACCGCAGACAGGCGGACGCGTGACGGCTTTATAGGACGTGAGATCGTCGAGCGTCATGTCGGCGGGATTATTGCTCGCCGTGGTGACGGTGCGCACGATGTCGGCGGCGATGGCGCCGCTGTAGAAAGCATTGGCACCTTGTGTCGCCACGGCGCGCAGCACCTTGGCGAATTCGGGATTCTTGAGGACGGTGCCGACGGGCTTCGGTCTGCCGTCGGGCTGATAGTAATATGCGCGCGCGACAGGATTGGCGGCAAAGGCGCTGTCGCTTGAAAGCAGCTCATAGAGGCGCGGCGATATCGCGAACCCGTCGTCGGCGATGGCGAGTGCTGGTTCAAACAGCTTGGCCCAAGGCAGCTTGCCGTGACGCTGGTGTAAGAGCTCCAGCAGACGCACCACACCGGGCACGCCCACGGACTTGCCGCCAACGATTGCTTCGCGGCGGCCCATGGGCCGCCCGTCTTTCGTGAGGAAGCGTTTCTCATCGGCAGCGGCCGGCGCGGTCTCGCGGCCGTCGTAGCTCGCGACGGTTTGCGTCTTGGCATCCCAGGTGAGCGCAAAGGCGCCGCCCCCGACGCCGGAGGACTGCGGTTCGACCATGGTCAGCGTCAGCTGCACGGCGATGGCAGCATCCGCGGCGCTGCCGCCGGTGGCGAGGATGTCGAGGCCGGCCTTCGCCGCGAGGGGATTGGCCGCGACCACCATGTAGGATTTGGCGGTGCCGCTCTTAGCAGCGGTGCGCCCCGTGGCAGCTTCGGGGAGCTCCTGTGCGCCCGCCGGTACGGCGAAAAGCGCCGCCGCAAAGGCGAGGACCGTCAGCTGCAAGCGTGTGTGTTTCATGCGCAACATCATATACGGCGATGCTCAGCCACGCCAATGGTGGCAGGCCACTTCATGGCCGGGCGCAGCTGCTTCCAACGGCGGGACAATTTCGGCACAAACTGCCGTCGCCTTGGGGCAACGCGTACGAAAGACACATCCTGAGGGAGGGCTGAGCGGCGACGGAATGTCGCCCTTCACCGCCAGGCGAGGCTTAGCGCGTTCGATGTCCGGGTCGGGGATCGGCACGGCGGCCAGCAAGGCCTGGGTATAGGGGTGGCGCGGCGTGGCGTAGAGAGAGTCGCGGGCCGCGAGTTCCATAACGCGGCCCAGGTAAAGCACCATGACGCGGTGGCTGATGTGACGCACCACCGCAAGGTCGTGGCTAATAAACAGCATGGAAAGGCCCAAGGCCTTCTGCAAATCCATCAGGAGATTGATCACCTGGGCGCGGATCGAGACGTCGAGCGCGCTGACGGGTTCGTCGCAAACCACAAGTTTCGGTTTGAGGATCATCGCCCGGGCGATGCCGATGCGCTGACACTGGCCGCCGGAGAACTCGTGCGGATAGCGGTTGACCATGCCGGGCAGAAGCCCCACCTGCTCCATCATCTCCTGGACCTGGGCTTTGACCTGCGCCGACGACAGACCTTTTCGGAAGTTGTTGAGCGGCTCAGCGATGATATCGCCGGCGGTCATGCGCGGATCCAAGCTCGCGAGGGGATCTTGAAAGACAATCTGCATCTCGCGGCGCTGGGCCTTGAGGGCAGCATCGTCGAGGGCCGCCATGTCGCGGCCCAACCAGGCGACGCTGCCCGATGTGGCGGCGACCAGGCGCAGCACGGCGCGGCCCAAAGTCGATTTGCCGCAACCGGATTCGCCGACGACGCCCAGGGTCTCGCCCGCGGCAAGGTCGAAGCTGATGCCGTCGACGGCTTTAAGCGGCGTGTAGTCGCCAAAAAGAATACCGCCGGTGCGCACGGGGAAATGCACTTTGAGGTCGCGGACTTGGAGAAGCGGGCTCATGCGACTTGCCGCGCAGCTGGCAGTTCGTCGAGATGGCAGGCTTTCACGCCGCCGCCGCGCGCTGGCGTCAGCAGAGGTGTTTCGCGCGTACAGCGCTCGAAAGCATAGGGACAGCGTGGATGATAGCTGCAGCCTGGGGGCAAGCGCTGCAAGTTGGGCGGTTGGCCGGCGATGGTGACCAGCGACGACGTGGCGGCGTCATCGAGGCGCGGCGTGCAAGCGAGCAACCCTTGCGTATAGGGATGCTGCGGCGCCTTGAAGATGCGGCGCACAGCGCCTTCTTCCACCACGCGGCCGGCGTACATCACCGCAACCCGGTCGGCGAGGCCCGCGACCACGCCGAGATCGTGGGTGATCAGCACCACCGCCGTATTCAACTCCTCCTTCGCCGCGCGCACGAGATCGAGGACCTGCGCCTGGATGGTCACATCAAGCGCTGTCGTGGGTTCGTCGGCGATGATGAGTTCCGGCCCGCACAGCAAGGCCATGGCGATCATCACACGCTGGCGCAGCCCACCGGAGAGTTCGTGCGGATACATACTGAACCGCCGCGCGGGTTCGGAGACCTGCACGCGCTTCAGCATTTCGATCACGCGCATGCGGGCGTCGTGGGCGCCGAGTCCCTTGTGACGGACGAGGACTTCAGACAATTGCTGTCCGACTTTCATATGCGGCGTCAGCGAGGTCATGGGGTCTTGGAAGACCATGGTCAGGGCATTGCCGCGGAAGCGGTTGAGTGTCGGCTCATCCGCCGTCAGCAGATTGACGCCGCCGAACAAGGCTTCGCCGGTGGCACTGCCATTGCGTGCGAGCAGGCCCATGGCGGCGAGGAAGGTCTGGCTTTTGCCTGACCCAGACTCGCCGACGATGCCCAAGCACTCGCCCTTCGCGACCGACAGCGAAACGTCGCTGACCGCCGCGACTTCGCCGTCGGGGGTGGCGAAACGAACGTTGAGGTTATGGATCGCCAGAACCGCCATCAGCGGTCCTTGGGGTCGAGGGCGTCGCGCAGGCCGTCGCCCAGGAAGTTGAAGCAGAACAGCGTGGTGGTCATGAAAATCGCGGGAATGATCAGCGTGCGCGGGCTGACCTCGAGTTCGGCGGCACCGTCATTGATCAGCATGCCCCAACTGGTCATCGGTTCTTGGATGCCGAGACCGAGAAAGCTGAGGAAGCTTTCGAGCAGGATCACCTGCGGAATGGTCAGGGTCACGTAGACCATCACGACACCCAGCACATTGGGCACGATGTGGCGAAGGATGATGGCCGGCGTCGAGCCCCCAGCGGCGCGCGCTGCGTCAATGAATTCCTTGCCGCGCAGGGCCAGGGTCTGGCCGCGGACGATGCGCGCCATGGTCAGCCACTCGACGGCGCCGATGGCCAGGAACATCAGGATGAAATTGCGCCCGAAGACCACCATCAGGATGATGACAAAGAAAGTCAGCGGCACGGAGTACATCAGATCGACAAAGCGCATGAGCAGTTGGTCAGTGCGTCCGCCGACAAAGCCGGCGACGGTGCCGACAGTCACGCCGATGAACAAAGCGACGAAGGTGGCGAGGATGCCGACCATGAGCGAAATACGCCCGCCGAACAGGACCCGGGCGAGCAGGTCGCGGCCCACGGAATCCGTGCCGAAGTAATGGCCCAACTCAAAATCCGGCGGCATGGCCTCAACGTGGTCCCAGTCGATCTGGTCATAGGTCCAGGGCAGCAGCATCGGGCCGAAGATCGAAGCGAAAGCGATGACGCCGAGGATGATGAGGCTCACCGTCGCTGCGCGGTTGGCGCGCAACCGGCGCCAAGCGTCTTGCCAGAGGCTGCGGCCTTCGAGCTCGCCGGCGGCCGTCAGCGCGGCATTGTAAGGCGAGGCAGCGTTAATGCTCATAACGCACCTTGGGGTCCAGCAGGCTGTAGACCATGTCCACCAGCAGGTTCATGGCGATGACGAGGGCTGCGCTCAGGATCGTCACACCCATGACCAGTGTGTAGTCGCGGTTGAGAGCGCCCTGGACGAAATAGCGGCCGATGCCGGGAATCTGGAAGATGGTCTCGACCACCATCGAGCCCGTCAGCAGGAAGGCCGTCGCCGGACCCAAGAACGTCACTACCGGCATCAGCGCGGTCTTCAGCGCATGGTGCAGCACCACCAGACGGAACGGCAGGCCCTTGGCGCGCGCCGTGCGCACGTAGTTGGCGCGCAGCGCTTCGATCATGCTGGCACGGGTGATGCGCACCAGATAGGCGATGTACGGCAGCGCCAGACAGAACACCGGCAAGATACGGTTAGGAAGCGCGCCGTCGTTCCATCCGCCCGCCGGCAAATGAAAGATCGAGTCCTTCAGCCAGACGCCGAAAATCAGGATCAAGACCTGACCCATGACAAAGTTAGGGATGACGATGCCGGTCATGGCCGCGGCCGAAACCAAGTAGTCGCGGCGGGTGTTCTGGGCGAGGGCTGCGGCGATACCGGCCGGCACGCCGATGAGCACGGCGAGGATCATGGCGCAGAGGCCGTTGATGAGACTGACCGGGAAACCCTGGGCGATCAGCGTGGTAACGGTGAAATCGCGATACTTGAAGGACGGCCCGAAATCGCCGCGCATAATGCCCCAGAGGTAGTCGACGTATTGGCGCCACAGGGGATCGTCGAGGTGATAGCGCGCGCGCAGGTTGGCGAGAATCTCCGGCGGCACCGGTGCGTCAAAATCAAACGGGCCGCCAGGCGTGGCGCGCATCAGGAAAAAGCAGACAGTGATGATGGCCCACAGGGTGGGGATGGCGATGACGATCCGGCGTGCGAGATACCCCGTCAGGGTTACACCGACGGTTCGGAGATGACGGTGTTGGCGAGAATGCCAATACGTTCGATCTCGACTTCGACTTTGTCGCCGGGCTTGAGCCACTTGGGCGGCGTGCGGGCTGCCCCCACACCCGCCGGCGTGCCGGTGGCGATGACGTCGCCAGGCTCGAGGTGGGTGAAGGTGGAAATGTAGGAGATGATCTGCGCCACCGAGAAGATCATCTGTGACGTGTTGGCCTGCTGCACCACTTCGCCGTTGATGCGCGTGGCGATGTTCAAGGTCTGCGGGTCGGGCACTTCCGTCGCCGGCACCAACCAGGGGCCACAGGCGCCCGAGGAATCGAAATTCTTGCCGGCGGTGAAGGAGTGCTTCTGGAAATCGCGGATGCTGCCGTCGAGGAAACAGGTGTAGCCGGCGACGTGGCTGAGCGCCTTCTCGGGCGAGATCCGCCGCCCGCCGCGGCCAATGATCACCGCGAGCTCGCCTTCGTAGTCATATTCCTTTGAAGCACTAGGGCAGGCGACCGACTGACGGTGGCCGACGAGGGACTGAACGGTGCGCATGAAGAGCACCATGTTCTCCGGCGGCGGGCCGCCCATCTCCACCGCGTGATCCTTGTAGTTCTTGCCCACGCAGATCACGCGCGCGGCATCGGGGATCACCTGCAGCAGCACAACGTGGTCAAGGGCTACGGTCGGCTTACGCTTGGAGGCGACGGCCTGAAGATTGTCGAGCGGCCCCGTGGCGAGAAGTGCGCGCAAGGAATGGCCCGCGTCGGACAAATCGATGATGTCGTTGCCGATCACGGCGCCGAAGCGCGGACCGTGGGTGTACTCGTAGGAAACAAATTTCATCTGCATGGGAAACCTATATGCCTTAAGCCAGCGCAGAAGACTTCATAAAATTCATTTGGGCATCAAGACGGTGTCGATGACGTGGATGAAGCCATTGTCGGCGACGATATCGGCCTTGATCAGTTTGGCTTCGCCGATCATGACGGTCTTGGTGGCATCGATCAGGATCGAGCCGCCCTCGATGGTCGCGGCCTCGAGACGCTTGCCGAGGAAGTCGCGCGACGTCGCCTTGCCGTCGACGATGTGGTAGGCGAGCAGCCGGCGCAGCTTCTCCTTGCCCTCGGGTTTGAGCAGGTCTTTGAGAGTCTGGGGCGGGAGTTTGGAGAAGGCGTCGTCGGTGGGCGCGAAAATCGTGATCGGGCCGGGGCCTGAAAGGATATCGGTCAGTCCGGTGGATTTGACGGCGCCAAGCAGGATGGTGAACGTGCCGGCGTCCTGGGCGGTGCCAAGCAGATCCTTGGCCCGGGCAGGCGATACGCCAGCGCTTGTAAAGACCAGCGCGGCGAGACAAAGAAGACGCAACACGAACATAAGCCCGTCCTTTTGATGAGACCCGACCGGAGTTTATCTGGTGAGAGCCCAATGACAACCGAAGCCCGCGAATCGTACAGCGAGATTGCCGCCCTGATCGCCAGCCTGGCCAAGACCTTCAGTCTCAGTGACGCGGACGTGGCACAGGCCATCGAGTCGGGCCAGATGCACCTGGATTTCAGTCAGGACGACTCCGGCAATCGGTTTGTCGCCGCGACCTTCCAAGGAACGACCGCGCGGATCTATAAGGGCGCGATCAAACATGGTGCTGAGAGCGGCAAAGCCTAGTTTGGGACCCGTGAATGATGTATATGCATCATATGTCCCAGAAACCCGCTCTTTCCGGCGATCCTGAGTCCTTTCAGCCGGCCTTACAGCCCGGGGCGCTGATCGAAGTTTGCCTCTGCCATCATACGCGACGGGCCGCCCGGGCGGTCACACGGGTCTTTGACGAGGCCTTGCTGCCGACGGGTTTGAAGGCCAGTCAGTTCAACATCCTGGCGGTCATAGCCGCGCGCGATCCGACCTCGGCGGGCGAGGTGGCGCGCCTTCTGGCGATGGACCGCACCACCTTGTCACGCAACCTCAAGCCATTGAAAGAAGAAGGGTATGTCACCGCCGGCGGCGGGTCCGGCCGGCGCCCGGATACACTCACCTTGACCCGCGAAGGCAGTGCCATCCTGGCCCGTGCGTCGTTGCTGTGGCGCACCGCCCAAGGCGAGATGACCCAGCGCTTGGGCTCCAACCAGTCGAGCATCCTGTTGCAGGCCCTGGAAGCGGCGACGCGCGCCGCCTCTTAGTTATGCATATGCACTATTATAGCGTGAAATCCGCAGCCAGGCCGCTTAACATTAATTAAACCGTTTCGACCGACATTGTCCCTCCAGGGCACAGAAGGGCCCGCCATCGTCCATGACGGGGTCGACAGCGTTGAGAACGGTCACAAAATCCTACAAGGACGGCGAGCTGATTTATCGCCAAGGCGAAGACAGCCAGTGGGCCTATGAGGTCCTCGAGGGCACCGTCGAGCTGTTCAAAGACGGTCCGCAAGGGACGGTGATCTCGGCCCGCCTCAAGGCCGGCGAACTCTTCGGCGAACTCGGCATCCTCGACAACACGCCGCGCCCCACCTCGGCGCGCGCGCGCGGCGCGGTGACGGCCAAGGCGATGCCGCGCGACGAATTCCTGCGCCAGGTCGAAGCCGATCCCAATACCGCGCTGAAAGTCATGACCAAGCTGGCGCGGCGCATGCGCACGCCGGAAGGTCAGGAAGATCCGGTCCGCGCCGCGGCCTACAAATCCGCCGCCTCCAATCTGCCGGTGCTGGTCACCAACGACCCGCCGCCCACGCCTGTCCGTGTCGGCCGTCCGCTGCCTTTGAACCTGATCGGCGAGCGCAAACCGAATTTCATGGAAAAGATCTTTGACGCGGTGATCAAGGATCCGACGCGCCGTCCGGGCCGCAAGCCCAAGAATCCCGCTCCCTCCGACATCCTGATCCTGGTCGGCAAAATCCGCGACGATTACGAAGACGCCCAGCGCAAACTTCTTCTCGCCGCCCTCGACGGCGTGCCGGGCCTGCGCGCCGCTGCCATCGACCGCGACCTGACCAAGACCATGCCCGGAATCTCCGAGCCGGGGGCGACGTTCAACGACGACTTGATGAAGCGGGCAACGCGCGAAGCGCGCACCTGGATGAACGACCAGAACGCCGACATGCTGATCTGGGGCAATGTCGATTCCACGGGCCGCAACTTAGAGCTCCATTTCACCGCGACAGCGTCCAGCCCCGGCGAACGCCCAGGCCGCTTCACCGCGCTCAACACCCTGACGGTGCCTGTCGATTTCTATACCGACTGGGTGCCCTTGATCCGCGCGGTGGCGCTCGCCGCAATCGATCCACGTACTTTCCCGCAGGGGCGTATCCTGCGCTCCGCCTTGCCGGCGATCGCGCAATCGGCCCGCGCCATGGGCCTCGATCCGTCGGCGGCGATGGAGCCTTTGGAGCGCACCTCGATCCTGTTCTGCTTCGGCAACGTCGCCGCGGTTTGCGCCCAGCTCGAAGGCGACCGCAGCTGGTATCACACCGCCGTCGAAGCCTGGCGCTCTGCCATCGATTTGGCGGGCACCGAACAAAGCCCCCTTCTCGGCCAGCTTTATCAGCAGCTGGGCCTGGTGCTGCAGATCATCGCCGAACGGTCCAACGACGTCGAAGCGATGGAACAAGCCGCCGATGCCTATCGCCGCTCCTTGATGAACATCTCGCGCCGCAAGCAGCCCGCCGACTGGGGCATCGTGAAATACCGCCTGGGCTGCGTGCTTTATAAGATCGACTTGGCCATCGGCGACGACGGCGCCCTGCGTGAAGCTATCCACGCCTGCCAAGCTTCGCGCCAGGTGTTCAACCGCTATACCCATCCGATCCGCTGGTCGGAAGTCTCCAACACCCTCGCCCAAATCCTTCAGGTTTACGGCGACAACGCCCGCAGCATTCCGATCCTGGAATACGCCGTGCGCTGCTGCGTGCAGTCCTTGCAGGTACGCACGCCCGATACCGCGCCGCTGCAGTGGGCATCGATCCAGAACACGCTTGGATCTGCGCTGTTCCTGCTCGCCAAACACGCCGGCGAATGGGAATACATGCGCCAGTCGTCTGAAGCCTTCCGCCTGGCGCTGACGGTCTACAAGGACCACGGCGCCGCGCGCATGGCGATCATTACCGAACGTAACCTGCAGCGCGCCGACAAGCAGGTGCATGCCTCGCACGAGCAGCACACCAACGACCCGGTCTGGGCGCAGAGCTTCAACATCACCGACGACAACGACTACGACTGGCAAGCCTTCCTGGGCGGCAGTGACGCTCAAGCTGAAGACGGCGTGCACATCAGCGAAGTCGCTTAAGTCGTTTCTCTAATACCAGCCGCGCGCTAATCTGCCTCTATGGGCGGACCGCGCATTCTTGCCATCGATCAGGGGACCACCTCGACCCGCGCCGTGATGTTCAACGCGGCGGGCGAGCCCATTGCGGTTTCCCAGAAGCCGCTGCAGCAGCATTATCCCGCCGACGGCTGGGTCGAGCACGACGCCGAGGAGATCTGGCAGGCAGCACTCGCCTGCTGCCGTGACGTCATTGCCAAGACGGGCGGTGTGGACGGCATCAAAGCCATCGGCATCACCAATCAGCGCGAGACCACCGTGATCTGGAACCGCACCAGCGGGGTTCCGGTGACGCGCGCTATCGTCTGGCAAGACCGGCGCGGGGCTGCGCTGTGCAGCGCGCTGCGCGACGCTGGCCATGAAGGCATGATCCAGAACAAGACAGGGCTGCTGATCGATTCCTATTTTTCCGCCACCAAGATCCAGTGGGTCCTGGATAACGTGGCCGGCACGCGCAACGCCGCGGAAAAAGGCGAGCTCGCGTTCGGCACCATCGATACCTTCCTGCTGTGGCGTTTGACCGGCGGGCACGTGCACGCGACCGACGCCACCAACGCCTCGCGCACCATGCTGTACGACATCCATGCCGGGCGCTGGGACCCGACGTTGCTCAATCTGTTCGCCGTGCCCGAGAAACTTCTGCCGGATGTGCGCGACACCGCCGGCGACTTCGATGCGAGCGACGCGGACCTCTTTGGGCGCGCCATCCCGATCACGGCCCTCGTCGGCGATCAGCAAGGGGCCTTGGTGGGCCAAGCGTGTTTCGCGCCGGGCATGATCAAGAGCACCTACGGCACCGGCTGTTTTGTACTGGTCAACACCGGCAAACAGGCCCTGCCGTCGCGCAACCGCCTGCTGACCACCATCGGGTACCGCCTGAAGGGCGAGACCACCTACGCTCTGGAGGGCAGCATCTTTAACGCCGGCACGGTGGTGCAGTGGCTGCGCGATAGCGCCAAGATGATTGGGTCGGCCGGCGACTCCGAAACCATGGCCGCAGCCCTCGATGATGCCGGCGGGACCGGCAAGGTGTACTTTGTGCCGGCCTTCACCGGCCTGGGGGCGCCCCACTGGAACCCCCACGCGCGCGGGGCGATCCTGGGCCTTACACGCGACTCGGGCATCCCGCACATTGTACGCGCGGGCCTCGAGTCGGTGTGCTACCAGACCCACGATCTCCTCCAGGCTTTGCGCCAGGACGGTATCGCGGCCCCGAAGGCCCTGCGCGTCGACGGCGGCATGATCGCCAATACCTGGCTTTTGCAGTTTCTCTCCGACATCACCCAGGTCCCGGTCGAACGTCCGGTCTACGCCGAGACAACGGTGCGCGGCGCTGCCTTCTTGGCGGGTTTGGGATGCGGCCTGTTCGGATCACTTGATGACATCACCGCAGCGTGGGGTCTCGACTTCCGCGCCGACCCGCATATGCCCGAGACCCAACGCCGTGTTCTCCTCGAAGGCTGGCAAGACGCCGTCCGCCGCGTGATGCACTGACGGACAGCTCACCGCTTTTTTTCGTGTGCACTGCGAAAGGCGGTAGGGGGAGCTAGGGCCTGCATCATCATATGACTCCTAAGCAGACCGACTACGTCCGGACATTTGCGTTCGCACAGGCGGATTTCATCCTTGTGAAACGCCGCGTTTTTGATCGTCGCGATTGATCGATGGGGAGGATGGTGTATGGTTCTTGTTGCTAGGGGTGGGGAATTCAAAGGTCATATTTTTCCGATGCAGTCGTCTTCTTCGGCGGGTTCCGCCAAGACGGGCGTGACCGCTAAGGTTAAGTGGTTTAACCCGGCTAAGGGCTTCGGGTTTGTGGCGCCGATGGACGGGTCGGCGGATGCATTCCTGCATATTTCGGTCGTTCAGCGCGCGGGTCTACGCACCCTGCGCCAAGGTGCGACCCTCACCTGCGATCTCACTGATGGACCGCGCGGACCGCAAGTCGCGATCATCGGTCAAGTCGATGACTCCACGGTGTCCGACGACATGCCCGTGACCGACGAAGACGAAGTCGTCATCGACGGCGAGATCAAATTCTTTGCCGTCGATAAGGGCTATGGCTTCGGCATGCCGGTGGACGGTGGAGCTGACGTCTTCATTGGCATCGGCGCGCTGCAGCGTTCGAATCTCGACCGTCTTGAATCGGGCCAGCGCGTGCGCATGCATGTGCGTCCCGGCAAGAAGGGTCCGATGGCGGTGCGTGTGGAAATTTTGGCACCGGCACCGCAAGGCGCGGTGCAAGTCCAGAACCGCGAATACGATCATCAGCACTGACGCTGAACTGATCCCATAACGGCATTCATTGGATAAGGCGCACGCGCGTTACGCGCGTCGCCGCATACAACCTGGCAGGCAAATCTGACAGGATTGTAAGTCCGTTGCCTCACTTGAAACACAATTCCGGACAAGATTTGGACCTGTTGAAGAGGTTTTTCCCAAACAAGTCCCCTCGGGGTCTTGGGTGGATCGACCGGGCCCCTTCCCCTCCCCCTCATCCCCCGGGCTCGTCGATCCACCACCTTTTCATCCCTGCTCTCCCCTGCCTCCTTTAAAAAGCTTCTAAACTGGCTTATGTATGCGGGATGCGGCGCAAGCGCCGCGCTTGACTGGTAGCGGACAGACATGGCTTCCAAGAAAACCACGGCAAAGGTATCCGGCTCTCCCGTCGCCGCAGGCGGAACGGTGCTGGAGCGCCTGCGCGATGCGGGCTTGCGTCCTACGCGCCAGCGTTTGGCCTTGGCCAAACTGCTATTCGCCCGCGGCCACCGCCATGTCAGCGCCGAACAGCTTTTCAACGAAGCCAAAACCCAGCGCGTCGATGTGTCGCTGGCCACGGTCTACAACGCGCTGCACGACTTCACCGGCAAGGGCCTGTTGCGCGAGATCTCGATCGACTCCGCCAGCTCCTACTTCGACACCAACACCGGCGATCATCATCACTTCTATTTCGAGCATTCCGGCCACCTCGAGGATATCGAGGCCCACCGCGTCGTGATCGCCGCCCTGCCGGAAGCCCCCGGCGGTGCTGCCATCAGCGGCGTCGATGTGATCATTCGAATCAAGGCCTGATCGGCCGCGGCCTTTACGCCGCCTTTCGCACTTCATTTAGAATTATTCTAAACTGCTTGACTTGCGGGCGCCGCAGGGCTACATCTGGCGCATTGGGTACGCGTCTTCCGCGTGTTCATCCGAGTTTTCCGAAACCATCCGCCGAAAACCACCTGTAGGAGACCCCATGTCAAATCTCAAAGGCACCAAGACCGAAGGAAACCTCAAGGCCGCGTTCGCCGGCGAAAGCCAGGCTAATCGCCGCTATCTCTATTTCGCGCAAAAGGCCGACGTCGAAGGCCAGAACGAAGTCTCGCAGCTGTTCCGCTCGACGGCGGAAGGCGAGACCGGCCACGCCTTCGGACACCTCGAGTACCTCGAAGCCGTTGGCGATCCGGCCACGGGATATCCGATCGGCGAGACCCGCGACAACTTGAAGGCCTCGGTCGCCGGCGAGACCCACGAGTACACCGACATGTACCCGGGCATGGCGAAGTCCGCCCGCGAGGAAGGCTTCGACGAGATCGCCGACTGGTTTGAGACCTTGGCCAAGGCCGAGAAGTCGCACGCCGGTAAGTTCCAGAAGGCCCTCGACAGCCTCGCCTAATCTGCACGGCCTAGACGTATACAAACCGGCCGGTAGCACCTCTATCGGCCGGTTTATTTTTTCTGGAGTTGCGAGAGAGTCATGAGAGAAGGCAGCTTAGAGGCGCCCACACGCCACGTCATCGACTGGAACAATCCAGACTACATCGACGAGGCCAAGCTCGACGCCGAGATGCGCCGCCAGTTCGATGTTTGTCACGGCTGCCGCCGCTGTTTCAATCTGTGCGACTCCTTCCCGCGCCTGTTCGACCTGGTCGACGCAGCGGGTGACGAGGAAGTCCACGGAGTCAAAAGTGCGGATTTCAAAAAAGTGGTGGACGCCTGCACGCTGTGCGACATGTGCTTCCTGACCAAGTGCCCCTACGTGCCGCCGCACGCTTTCAACATCGACTTCCCGCACTTGATGCTGCGCTACCGCGTGGCCGAGCGCGCCAAACACGGCACCCCGTTCTTCGACAAACAGCTCACCGAGACCGACCGCAACGGCAAGATTGCGGCCCTGGCACCAGGCCTCGCCAACTGGGGCAGCAAGCGCGACAACGCGCTGACGCGCCCGATCCTGGAAAAGGTTGCCGGTGTTGCCCGCGATGTGGAGCTGCCGCTCTACCACGGCAAAAGTTTTGTCGCCCGCGCTAAGGCCAATCCGCCGCTGATCAACCCAGCGGCGCCCGGGCACGGCCGCAAGGCAGTGATCTTCGCCACCTGTTTTGCCAACTACAACAATCCCAACATCGGCGAAGCCGCGCTGAAGGTGCTCGCCAAGAACGGTGTCGAGGCCGAGGTGGTTTATCCGGGCTGCTGCGGCATGCCGCAGCTCGAGCAGGGCGATCTTGCGCGCGTTGCCGAGAAAGCTAAATCCACCGCTGCGGCCCTCAAGCCCTATATCGATGCCGGCAAGGACGTGATCGCGCTGGTGCCGTCCTGCGCCTTGATGATGAAGTTCGAGTGGCCCCTCATCGTGCCCGACGACGAGAACGTCAAGGCCCTCGCCCGGGCGACCTTCGACATCGACGAATACATTGTCGATATCGCCGACAAGGAAGGCATGGCGCCCGGCCTCACTAAAGTAGAGGGCGGCGTTGCGCTGCATGTGGCCTGCCACGCCCGCGCCCAGAACATGGGCAACATGGGGGCGGAGATGCTGCGCCTGATCCCGGAGACAGACGTCAGCGTCATCGAGCGCTGCTCGGGCCACGGCGGATCGTGGGGCATCAAGAAAGAGAACTTTCCGGTGGCGACGAAGTTCGCGCGCCAAACCGTCAAGCGCGCCGCCGATGCGAAGAAGACCTACCTCGCCTCGGAATGCCCGCTCGCCGGCAAGCATATCGCACAAGGCCTCGAGAGTGCGGACGGCGCTCCGCACGAAGCCCAGCGTGCGTTCCACCCCATCGAGATTTTGGCCAAGGCCTACGGCCTGTGACGTTTGTTGGAGAACACACCATGAGTCCCGCCCCACGACAGATCACCCCCGCCGACATCATGCCGATGGCCGACTACGGCCGCGTGCGCCGCGATCACCGTAAGAAGCTGGTCGAGGTGAAGAAGAAGCGCCGCGTGCATATCGGCCCGCACGTCAGTCTCTATTTCGAGAACTACGACACCATGTGGGCGCAGGTGCATGAGATGCTGTTCATCGAGCGCGGCGGCGATGAACAGGTGGAAGGCGAATTATCCGCTTACAATCCGCTGATCCCGCAAGGCAACGAGCTGGTCGCCACGATGATGATCGAGATCGACGAGGAACGGCCGCGCCGACGCATTCTCGCCACCCTGGGCCACGTCGAGGACACCATCGAGCTGCGCTTCGCCGGTCAGATCGTCAAAGCCGTGCCCGAGGACGACCTGGACCGCACCACACCCGAGGGAAAAACCTCGTCGGTGCATTTCCTGCATTTCACCTTCACGCCCGAGCAGAAGAAGGCTTTCGAGACCGCAGGGACGGAAGTGATGCTGGCGATCACGCACCACAACTACCGGCACATGGCACTGCTGTCGGAAGACAGCCGCGCGGCGCTCGCCAGCGATTTTAGCTCTTAAAGCTTGGTCGCGCGTCCAGACGGAAAACCGGAAGCCCATTTTTCCTGGACGCGCTCTGATTACTGGACGGCTTCGGTGGGGTAGACGCCCCAGACTTGGTCGCGTTTCAGCCAGCCTTGCTGGCCGTTGATTTCGACGCGGCAGAAGGCGCTTCCGTCCGGACAGCGCAGCAAGTTGACGATCACGCCGGCGTCGATGGTAGCCACCACGTCCGAGCTATCGACGCCGGTGCGCTTTAGACCCTGAGCCGTGCCCTTGACCACCAGCGTGCGCTTGCCTGACAGCATGCTCTGGTGCACCCAGCCCTCGGCACCGTCGGGGTCGCGGATGCGCCGCCAAGTCTCGTACTCGGCGATGACTTCCACCGGCAGGTTGCGCCGGACGTAGACCCAGTCCACCGGATAGCGCACACCGGGCCCGGTGCGCAGGTTGATGGGATTGGTGCGCAGTGAGACGAAACGCGGCACCGGCAGGCCGGTCGCGGGTTTGACGTTGTCGTTGGTCTCGGAGGGGATGCCAGCGTCTTCGTCCTCAACGGCGGCCGGAGCTTTCGAGGGGGGCGCCGCTGCCAACGTAACGCCCGCCAGCATCGCCACGGACATGACCATCAGCGCCGCGTAGCGCGCCGGTCGTAACATGCGCCGAAGAGTGTCTATACCGCAGATGCTCACAGCGCTGGTTTTGCCTTGGATTTACGGATTTGGCAACGCACGCCTGCGAATAATTCCCGTGGGCCGCCTTACCTGGACATTACCGGGGGCGGCTGGTACCCCTAGCGGCGGGAGTGCCCGCACTACTTAAAGACGCACTACAAAGATGTGACCACGCAGACCATGGCGCGCGCCAAGCCCGTTGTTGTCGTTACTCGAAAATTGCCCGATGTCGTCGAGACGCGGATGATGGAATTGTTCGACGTCCGCTTGAACGTCGACGACAAGCCCTTCACCGCCGCCGCGCTCGCGGCTGCCATGGAGACCTGCGACGTCCTGGTGCCCACACTCTCCGACACCCTCGACGCCGCCGCCATCGCCAAAGCGGGGCCGCGCCTGAAGCTGATCGCCAACTTCGGCAACGGGGTGGACCATATCGACGTGAGTGCCGCGCGTAAGAAGGGCATCACCGTCACCAACACCCCCGATGTCCTGACCGAAGACACCGCCGACATGACCATGGCGCTGATGGTCGCGGTCCCGCGCCGCCTGCTCGAAGGGGCCGAGATGATCCGCGAGGGCCGCTTCAAGGGCTGGGGCCCCACTCACATGCTGGGCCATCGCCTGTATGGCAAGCGCCTCGGCATCATCGGCATGGGCCGCATCGGCACGGCGGTGGCACGGCGCGCGCGCGGCTTCGGCATGGCGATCCACTATCACAACCGCCGCCGTCTGCGCCCCGAGCTGGAAGCGGAAGTCGAAGCGACTTATTGGGAAAGCCTCGACCAGATGCTCGCCCGCATGGACCTGATCTCGGTGCATTGCCCGCACACACCCGCGACCTTCCACCTGCTCTCCGAGCGGCGCCTCAAGCTGATGAAACCCACGGCCTATCTCATCAATCTGGCGCGCGGCGAGATCGTCGACGAGCAAGCGCTGACCCGCCTGCTCAAGGAGGGCAACTTGGCCGGGGCCGGCCTTGACGTCTTCGAACACGAGCCTTTCGGCAACCCGGATCTGCTGACCATGAAGAACGTCATCCTGCTGCCGCACATGGGCTCGGCCACCATCGAGGGCCGCATCAACATGGGCGAGCGCGTGGTCATCAACGTGCGCACCTTCTGCGACGGGCATGCACCGCCCGACCGTGTGCTGCCGCCGCTGCCGATTTAATCCGGCCCTTGAACGCGATCATTAAAAGTATTCCTTTCCGCGATCCGGCGGCGGCTTTTGCGCCGCTGGCGGACCGCGCCATGGCTGTGTTCCTCGACAGCGCGCTCAAGGGAAAACAGGGGCGCTATTCCTACATCGCGGTCGATCCCTTCCGTACCTTGCGCTGTTCGCCGGCCCCATGGCGCGTCAGCATCGACGGAGCGGCGAGCGCGGCCGATCCCTTCATGGCACTCGCCGCTGAACTTGCCCGGTATCGCATCGTCAATGCAGGGCCGGTGCCTTTCAGCGGCGGCGCGATCGGCGTTTTTGCCTATGAGCTCGGCGGTGTCCTTGAAAAACTCCCGGCGCCCAAAGACACGCCGTGGCCGGCGGACATGGTGGTGGGGCTTTACGACACGGTCGCCGCTTTTGATCTCAAAGCGCGGAAGGCCTGGGTGATCGCGCATGATCTCAGTGAGGGACGCCCCAGCGCGGCTGCGCGCGCCGAGGCCCTCGCCGCGGCTCTGGGCAACGTACTCCCGCAGCCTGCCGCAGTCTTGGGGACATGGCAGGCTGAAACAATGCGGGCGCAGCAGGAAGCGCGCATCACGGCCACGATCGAAACTATCCGCCGCGGCGACATCTATCAGGCCAACATCACCCAAAAATTCACCGCCCAGATCCCGGCGGCAGCCCATTCATATGACCTTTATCTGCGCCTGCGGGCAGCAGCACCCGGGCCCTTCGGCGCCTTCGTCAACGCGGGCGGCGGGTTCCATATCCTGTCGGCGTCGCCTGAACGCTTCCTGTCGCTGACGTCCAAAGGTCAGGTCGAAACCCGGCCAATTAAAGGCACGCGGCCGCGCGGTGCGACACCGGCGCAGGACGCAGCACTCGCCGCAGAACTTTGCGCCAGCGCCAAGGACCGCGCCGAGAACCTGATGATCGTCGACCTTCTGCGCAACGATCTCTCAAAGGTCTGCGAGCCTGGGTCCATCGACGTGCCGGTGTTGTGTGGGCTCGAAAGCTTTCCCGCCGTACTTCACCTGGTTTCGGTGGTCACGGGGCGACTGCGCGAAAGTGCGGGAGCGGTTGATCTCCTGCGCGCGGCTTTTCCCGGCGGCTCGATCACCGGTGCGCCCAAGATCAAAGCTATGGAAACCATCCATGCGCTTGAGCCCAGCACCCGCGGGCCCTATTGCGGCACGGTGGCCTGGCTGGGCTTTGACGGCGCCATGGATTCTTCTATCGTCATCCGCACACTGGTTCGCGTTGGGGCGACACTGACCGCGCAAGCCGGCGGGGGTATCGTCGCGGAATCCGATCCGGCGTTGGAATACGAGGAAAGCGTGCTCAAGGTGAAACCGCTGCTCGGCGTGCTGGAAAATCCATGATCGTCAGCATCAACGGCGTGCTGACAGACGCCGCGGTGGCGCGCATCGACCCGGCCGACCGCGGTTTTACGCTGGGCGACGGCATCTTCGAGACCATCGCCGTGCGCCGCAACGCCGTGCGGCATCTCGCGACCCATTTGCGCCGGTTGCGCGAAGGCGCAGGCGTGCTCGGCATTCCCGTTCCCGGCGACGACCAGGAGCTTGCCGCCAGGATCGGCGCCTGTATCACCGCCAATGGCCTGAAGGACGCCGTTGTGCGCGTGACTCTGACGCGCGGTGTCGGTGCGCGCGGGATCGTACCACCGCCGCATCCGGCGCCAACTTTCGTGGTCACCGCCGCACCGCTGCCTGAACCCGCAGGGCCGGCAAAAGTCATCGTCGCCAAAGTCACGCGGCGCAACGAGCACTCGCCGCTGGCCCGCATCAAACATCTCAATTATCTCGACAACATTCTCGCGCGCCGCGAAGCGCAAGCCGCCGACGCCGACGACGCCATCCTGCTCAATACCGCCGGCAACGTCGCCGAGAGTACGGTGGCCAATATCTTTATCCTGGTTGACGGCTTCATGCTCACGCCACCCATCGCCGACGGCGCGTTGCCGGGCATCATGCGTGGTGAGGCCATTAAACTCGCCCGCGCCGAAGAACGCACGATCACCCCAGAAATGCTGGCGCGCGCGGCTGAGGTGTTCCTGACCAATGCGTTGGGTGTGCGTCCCGTCACGCATGTCGACGGAGCGCCCGTGGGCGACGGCGAACCTGGGTTGATTACCCAGCTTCTCGCCACGCGCCTCTAACTTTTGCAGTTCTCTGTGATTGCCTGGTGGGCGGCGGTAAAACCCGCCAGCGGGAAGACGTCGGTGGTGACGTTGCCCTTGTTGGAGGCGCCGCGCACGGTGGCGTTGCGGCCCTTGATCATCAGCTCCACCAGCGCCTTGTCGGTGGCATTGTCGCGGGCGTAGGCACGCTCGCCGACGGTGAACATGTTGAAGCGTTTTCCATTCACCGTGACCGCCGCGTCTGAATCCGGCTGATACTGGTAGCCGGCGACGACGCTGATGACGTCATATGCCTGTTCGCTGGGCCGGTGCGTGACCATGAACAAGGCTTCGCCTCGCGCCTTGAAGTTGCCTTCGCTGCTGTCGGGGCGCACGGACATGAAACACACCGGCTGGCCGTCTTCGCGGTAGGTCTGGGCGATCCACTTGCCGAAGGTGCCGAGCACTCGCACCTCTTGCGCCACGCTTGGGGCGCTCAAAGTCAGCAGCAGGGTCAAAAGGGCAAGGTGTCGCGGCATGAGCGGATTGTACGAGACCGCGCGTACCATGCAAGGAGACTCAGGAGATCAGTCTTGGGCGTCCAGATCTTCGCCGTCGCGTTCCGCCAGGGCGACTTCGGCCATCGGCGCGGCCGCCCGAAAACGGGCGATGCTCGCGAGTTCCTTGGCGGGCCCTCCCGGCATCACCGGGCGTGGGGCAAAGCGGCGCATCTGCAACAACCGGTCATACATCACCACCACGCCGGCAATGCCGACGTTGAGGCAGAACTTGGTGGGGATTTTGAGAACGTGGTCGCAGCGCGCGGTCAAGGCCGGCGAGAGCGAGCTGCGCTCGGGGCCCAGGACATAGGCCGCACAGCGCGGATGCGTGAAGCTGGGAAGTACGACGGCGTCGTCCTGAAGTTCGACACCCACCAGCGCGCAGCCCTTCGGGAGCAGGAATTCGCCCAATGTCGGGAAGCTGTAGAACGGCATGTTGGCGAGGGCATCTGAGGTGTCGGTCTGCGAGCCTTCGGACCGGCGGTAGGTGGCAGCGATGGTAAAGACAAAGCTCGCATCAAAGGCGTGCGCCGAGCGAAATAGGTTGCCCACATTGAAGGGCTTGTTGATGCCCTCGACGCCGATGCCGAAATAGCCGCGCATTTTAATTTTTCAGCGCGACCTTGAAGCTGGGATCGGTCTTGGACTTCACTTCATCGACCGTCACACCCGGCGCCAGAT